>NZ_SOPU01000013.1:0-239667 GCF_004402115.1 Pseudomonas sp. F01002
TTCGACCGGTTGGGTCTACCTCGACTCTGCTGACCTCAACTTCTCGAACCGCCCGGTGCGGACCCGCATGCCGGGTGGTGTGGCAGGGGCACGGCCAGATGGCCGTCCCCTATGCCGATTTCCAAACGCCGAAAAGTAAGCAAAAGGCTTTGCCCCTCCATTCGGTGCCTCGCCTGGGCTCGGCATGCCCTCACTCCGGCATTGCTCCGGGGGCCCGCCGCCATCGGCCATCCATGGCCGGGGGCGGCTACCGCGGCATCCTTGCCGCGGTGCCCCCTGCGCAACGCCTGCGTTCGGCCTCTGGGAAAGGGGCAGTAGATCAAAATCAAAAGCCACAGCCACAGCCACAGCCACAGCCACAGCCACAGCAAGATCAAAAGATCGCAGCCTCGTTTCACTCGACAGCTCCTACCGGGGGGAGGGGGTGTACGCACGCTCCTCACCACTCAACAGGTCGAGCGTTAGCTCGCCTGCAGCTTTTGATCTTGATGCACCGCCCCCTCGAGAGGCCGAGTGGAGGTTCTGCGCAGTGGGCAACCCGGCATGGATGCCGGGTTAGCCGCCCCCGGCCATGGATGGCCGATGGCGGCGGGCCCACGGAGCAGGACCGGAGCGNGCGAGCCTAGGCGAGGCACCGAACGAAAGGGGCAAGAGCCCTTGGTTACTTGGGGCTTTTCCAAGTGACTCGCTGTAAAAGCGAAACCGATAGCCGCCGCTACCGCAAAAACGGATATACACCCAATCCCCCCCAACGTTCACCATTAGACGACGAAGGGACTTTAAACCTTGGGCGTTAAAGCTAGTCTGAAGAGTAAGCCGTACAACGGCTGCCGCCGGCCTTTGCCGGACACTGACACTGCCTGCCACGAGCAGGTGCGCATTGAGGTCACTATGAAAATCCGCGAGCTTGCCCATCACTGGGAAGAAAACGCCAAGGGTCGCCTGACCGACACCGGATACTCGATTCATCTGGATGTGGAGGCCGCCGCACGGCTGGCGGCCATTATCGATATGTACCCCAAACGGCAGCCCGAAGAACTGCTCGGCGAGCTGATCGGCGCCGCCCTGGAAGAGCTCGAAAAGAGCTTTCCGTATGTGAAGGGCTCGACCGTCGTGGCCACCGACGAAGAAGGTGATCCGCTGTACGAAGACGTCGGTCCGACTCCGCGTTTTCTCGCATTGTCCCGTCGTCATTTGCACGATTTGTCGGCCATCGACGACAAACAGAAACACTGATTACCGCACTTCCTCCCCCTCCAAAAATGCGTACTCCCAGCCCACTACAGGGCCGGGAGTACTGCTGCTTGCGGTAAAAATACCCGGTTTAGAGCCTTGTCCGCCCGGTCAAAGTTTTTTGGGCAATGAGCCATATTCTCTGAACTTTTGAAAAACGCCTCGGGTCACACCCATTAACCACGCCTGGGACGGCCGTTTCAAAACACCCCCGGAAATTGAAGGTTGCGGCTCCTTGCCCAGGATGGATTTTTAAGTTTTTCAGGAGTTTTTCCAATGGAGTTGAAGACCATGAAGACCCGAACTGCCAAATCCTCGTTCCCCCCTCTGCGTAGCCTGAAACTGGCTGCACTGGCCATCGGCAGCAGCTTCGTCCTGGCCGGTTGTGCCGGTAACCCGCCAAGCGAGCAATTCGCCGTGACGGAATCGGCGGTCAACAGCGCCGTCAGTGCCGGCGGTACCGAATTCGCGGCAGTGGAAATGAAGTCCGCGCAGGACAAGCTCAAACAAGCCGAAATCGCCATGCACGACAAAAAATATGACGAAGCCAAAGTCCTGGCCGAACAGGCCGAGTGGGACGCTCGCGTGGCTGAACGCAAAGCCCAGGCGTTGAAAGCTGAACAGGCTGTGAAGGACTCTCAGAAAGGTGTTCAAGAACTGCGTCAGGAAAGCCAGCGCACCGTTCAATAAGCGGCCGGCACGACGCACTTCTTACTCGACTAAAAGGACGAAACCACCATGCGTAAACAATTGATGATCCCTGCCCTGCTGGCCGCAAGCGTTGCACTGGCCGCCTGCTCCACGCCGCCAAACGCGAACCTGGAACAGGCCCGCACCAACTACACCGGCCTGCAAACCAACCCGCAAGCCAGCAAAGTCGCGGCGCTGGAAACCAAAGAAGCCAGCGATTACCTGGACAAGGCTGACAAGGCTTACCAGGACAAAGAGGACCAGGCCAAGGTCGATCAACTGGCTTACCTGACCAATCAACGTGTTGAAGTGGCGAAGCAGACCATCGCCCTGCGCAACGCCGAAGCCAATCTGAAAAATGCTTCCGCGCAGCGCGCCCAAGCTCGTCTGGATGCCCGCGACGCGCAGATCAAGCAATTGCAGGACAGCCTGAACGCCAAGCAGACTGATCGCGGCACCTTGGTGACATTCGGTGATGTGTTGTTTGCCACTGACAGGGCTGATCTGAAGTCCAGCGGTCTGGTGAATATCAACAAACTGGCGCAATTCCTCTCGGAAAACCCTGATCGCAAAGTGATCGTCGAGGGCTACACCGACAGCACGGGCACCGCGAACCACAACCAGTCGCTGTCCGAGCGTCGTGCCGGTTCCGTGCGAACGGCGCTGGTGAAAATGGGCGTTGATCCAGCGCGTATCGTGTCGCAGGGTTATGGCAAAGAATACCCGGTGGCCGAGAACAGCAGCGTCTCGGGTCGTGCAATGAACCGTCGGGTGGAAGTGACCATTTCCAACGACAACCAGCCGGTGATCCCGCGTTCTGCGGTCAGCTCGAACTGAGTTGAACCTGCTGTAACGCAAAAGCCCCGCCTGATCTGATCAGGCGGGGCTTTTGTTTTTAAGATCAAAAGATCGCAGCCTCGTTTCACTCGACAGCTCCTACATAGACCGCGTGCTTCTGTAGGAGCTGTCGAGTGAAACGAGGCTGCGATCTTTTCGGGCGCGCTACGGTTGCAGCTTCTGCGGGGTTTCCTCGCCCATGCAGCGCACGGCTTTTTTCTTGTTGTTGACCAACACGCCGCTCAGGCCTTTCTGTTCGGTGTCGAACATCACCAGCACGCCATCGATGCACTGCGCGACTTGCGGGGCCGGTTCCAGGGAGACTTTGTAGTCTTCGCCCGGCACAGTCTTGAGCATCGTGAAGTCGCTGAGCAGCAGCGCATCTTCGGGTTTGGCGAAGTGCAGGTAGCCGTAGAACCACAGGGCCCCGACGGTGCCGAGGATGCTGCAGATACCGGTGATGATCAGCGGGATGGCGTTACGTTCTTCACTCATTGCGGACTCTCTGGTGGTTCATCTTCAGAATTTTTCGGCGCCGGGTAATTCGGGATTTCACCCATGCGGCGCAGACCGTTGAAATGCTGCGGGTCATCGAGAAAACGCAGCATGACTTTGCGCCAGACCGGGTCGGCGAACGTCTGCACATGACCGCCACGGGTCAGTTGCAGCACCCGCGGCGGCGGCGCAGCTTGATACAGACGGATGCCGTTGGAAAGGGGCACGATCGGATCGTCGATGCTGTGGTAGATCAGTTTCGGTACGCCGCCCAGCTGCTCCATGGAATGGATCGCGCTGTCGCCGTCCGGCACCAGCCAGGACAGTGGCACCTGAAACAGCCAGGTCAGCCAGGATTGACTCAGGGCAAATTGACCGATACTGCGGTAGCTGGCGGGCACGCCGTCGAGGACGAAGGCCTTGAGTTGTTTTTGGCGTTCAGGGTGCTGAACCAGATAGTGCACGGCCATCGAACCACCGAGGCTTTGGCCGAGCAGGATCAGCGGCTTGCCCTTGACCTCCGGCGCCTGATCGAGCCATTTGAACGCGGCGTCGATGTCCTGATAGATCTCCGGCAGCGTCGCTTCACCCTCGGACAATCCATAACCGCGATAGTCCAGCAGCAGCACTTGATACCCTTCTTTGGGCAACCACCAGCTCCCCCCAAGATGCATGGGCAGATTGCCGCCGTTACCGTGCAGATGCAGCACCGTGCCTTTGACCTCGACACCTCTTTTGGCCGGCAACCACCAGCCGTGCAGCTTGAGGCCGTCGGCGGTGGTTAGGGTGATGTCGCGGTATTCGAGTTTTGCTTTTTCCGGGGTAAACAGCTGGCCGGGCTCGGGGTAGAACAGCAGCGAGCTGCAGCCGCTCAAGGTCAGGAGAAGGCAGAAGAAGCCGAGGATTCTCATCCGATGAAACCTCGTGAAGTTTGGTTGGAATACGGACCAAATGTGGGAGCGGGCTTGCTCGCGAATGCGGTTGAACATTCAACATTAATGTCGACTGACACACCGTATTCGCGAGCAAGCCCGCTCCCACATTTGGACGGCGTACACGTTAGAGGATATTGGAGTAATCCGCTTCGATCCGGTCCAGGCTCAAGTGGTTGAGGAAGTTGGAGAAGCACATCCACGCCGACAGCGCGTTCAGGTCACGGAACTGATCCGGCAGATACTTCGGTGGCACCACCAGCCCTTCATCCACCAACTGGCGCAAGGTCCGCATGTCTTCCAGCGTGGTCTTGCCGCAAAACAGCAGCGGTATCTGCTCAAGCTTGCCTTTACGCACGGCCAACTGAATGTAGTTGTAAACCATGATAAAGCCCTTGAGGTAGGACAAGTCTTTGGTAAATGGCAGACCTGTCGGCACCGAGCCACGGAAAACCCGACTGGCGTTGCCGTAGCTTTCCGCCATTTCAAAACCTTGCTCGCGGAAGAACTCAAAGATCTGCAGGAAGTCCGCTCCCTCCTCCACCATGTGAATGGCACGGGTGCGGTTGGTCAGTTTGCGCAGGCGACTCGGGTACGAGGCGAAAGTGATGATTTCCATCAGGATCGCCAGGCCTTCCTGAGTCACTGTCGACGACGGCGGACCTTTGGAGAGGAAGGTGCAGATCGGCTGGTTCAGGCCATTGAGCGTGGTCCCCACATGCACCAGCCCTTCGTGGACTTCCAGGGCGCGCACGTCACGGTCGTTGAACATCGCGTCGGCGCGGATCTTGATGTAGTCGGCGCCAGCCGCCGCATCGGCGACGATCCCGTCGGACTCGAATACGCGAATGGTTTCCTCGGCTTCGCCGAATACCTTGTTCAAGCGGGTTTGCAGCAGGTGGACGGCTTCCTTGGCGGTGAGGATTTTCGGTTCGTCCTTCAGGTCGCCACGGCCATCGATATTGTTCAGGTAATCCGAGAGCATCAGGCCCAGGTCGGAAAGGGTCGGGTCGCCGGCGTGGAACGCGTCGGAAGCGGCACCGTAAAGCTCCTGTGAAATCAGCCCGAAGTCCTCGGTGCCGCGCGCTTCGAGCATGCGCACCACCATCCGGTATTCCTTGCACATGCGGCGCATGATCTGGCCAACCGGGTTGAACTGTCCGAGCTGACGGGTGATGTCGCGTTCTATGTTCTGGAATTCCAGCTTTACCTTGCTGGAATCGAACGCCAGCGGCCGGTTCAGGTAGTAATCGCGGTCCACCGCCGGCATTTCCTTGCCCTTGGCCTTGAGGAAACCCTTGCGGATGTTGTCGTCCCACTTGACTGCATCGAGGACGCGAATCGGCGTCTGCGCCAGCACAATGCGATCGGACAAAATGCGTATCGACTGCTGGTAATCGTCCACCCGAAACTCCTGTAGAAAAACCGTTTACGTGCTGGGTTTATTTGGCTTTGGCCAGGCGCTGATAGCGCACAGCCTCGACGAACACATCGGAATTGGCCGGGTCGTCTAGGTAGGCGAAGACCTGGTCCAGATTGTTGTTGATCAACACGCCGTCGCCGTCGTCGGTCTGGAAGCCTTCGCCGCTGAGGACTTTTTGCCTCAGGGCCTGGTTGATCTGCTCGAGGTCGAGGTTGTAGACCACCAGCTCATGCTTATCGGTGAGTTCAAAACCCAAGAGAGTGAAATGCCCACCGAATTGCGCCGGCACCCTGGCCGACAGGTACCAGCGACTGCCATGGCGGGTCACCGTGAAGGGAAAGGCTTCACGCTCCTTGGGCTTAGCCTTGAAGTAGCTGACGGCCTGATAGTGATTGTCGCCCAGGCGCGTCAGCTCCAGATTCAGCGGCTCGCCCCAGGCGTTGGTGCTGGTCCATTTGCCGAGCAACCCTTTAGGCGCGGGCTCGCTCGAGGGCAGCGGCTCCTTGAAGGTCACCAGACAGCCACTGAGCAGCAGGAACGACAAGGCGATCACAACGACACGCCAGGCTTTCATTCAACAACTCCCTATGAACACACGCGGACCTGTAGGAGCTGCCGAAGGCTGCGATCTTTTGATCCTGCTTCGCTGCGGTATCAAGAAGATCAAGATCAAAAGATCGCAGCCTTCGGCAGCTCCTACTGGGGACAGGGTTACACCGACGCCAAAACCAAGTGCATATACCGCGTGAGGATGCCGAGCATTTCGGCTTCGGCGACAGGCTCGGCGTCGTTGAGCAGGCCCTGATATTCCATCCGTCCGATAATCGCCGTCAACACTTTGGCATCCTGTTGTGGCTCGCGGGAACCCAACACCTCGAAAAAATGGCAGGTGCCTTGCAGAAGAATTTGCTGATGCGAGCGCACCAACTCCGCCAAACGCGGGTTCAACAGGGCCTCCTGGCGGAACGCCTGCTCGGCCATCAAGTGTTCCCGACGGTTGTGCAATTGGCGCTGCACGTAATCGGCGGTCAGCCGTGCGATATCGTCAGCCAGCTGTGAACGGGACTCGGGGCTGCCATCGCCATAAGCAACCATCTCGCGCAGCAGGCCTTCGTTGCTGGCCCACAACTTGGCCATGAACGCCGCGCTGCGTTCCACGTATTGGGCAAAGGTATCGGTGAGCAGGTCATCGATGTCCTTGAAATAGTAAGTGGTGGCCGACAGCGGCACACCAGCCTCGGCGGCCACCGCACGGTGACGCACGGCCCGCACGCCATCGCGCACGACAATGCGCATCGCCGCATCGAGAATGTCCTGTCGACGCTGCTCACTGCCCTGTCGGCTGGCCTTGCGACCCTGGTACTGAACACTTTCAGCGACCGCAGTGGCGACGTCCGCTGCACCCTCTTGAGCAATTGCACGGTTCACGACAGGTATTCCTCTCTTACTTCAAAAGTAACCAATTGATACGTTTGTACCAGACAGGCAATAAAAAGCCGCCTGTTTTAGGCGGCTTTTTTATTGAAACACTTACGCTTGTGGCCGCATGTGCGGGAACAGGATCACGTCGCGGATCGACGGGGAGTTGGTCAGCAGCATCACCAGACGGTCGATGCCGATACCTTCACCGGCCGTTGGCGGCATCCCGTACTCCAGCGCGCGAACGAAGTCGGCGTCGTAATGCATGGCTTCATCGTCGCCGGCGTCCTTGTCGGCCACCTGAGCCATGAAGCGCTCGGCCTGGTCTTCCGCGTCGTTCAACTCGGAGTAGGCGTTGGCGATTTCGCGGCCACCGATGAACAGCTCAAAACGGTCGGTGACATTCGGGTTCTCGTCGTTACGACGGGCCAGCGGCGACACTTCGAACGGGTACTGAGTGATGAAGTGCGGCTGCTCCAGCTTATGCTCGACCAGCTCTTCGAAAATCATCACCTGCAATTTGCCCAGACCTTCGAAGCCCAGCACTTTGGCACCGGCCTTCTTGGCGATAGCACGGGCCTTGTCGATGTCGGTCAGGTCGTCAGCGGTCAGCTCAGGGTTGTACTTGAGGATCGAGTCGAACACCGAAAGACGCACGAACGGTTCGCCGAAGTGGAACACTTTTTCGCCGTAAGGCACGTCGGTGCTGCCCAGAACCAGCTGTGCCAGTTCGCGGAACAGTTCTTCGGTCAGGTCCATGTTGTCTTCGTAGTCGGCGTAAGCCTGGTAGAACTCCAACATGGTGAATTCAGGGTTGTGACGGGTCGAAACGCCTTCGTTACGGAAGTTGCGGTTGATCTCGAACACTTTTTCAAAACCACCGACTACCAGACGCTTGAGGTACAGCTCCGGCGCGATACGCAGGAACATTTCCATGTCCAGCGCGTTGTGGTGAGTCTCGAACGGCTTGGCTGCCGCGCCACCCGGAATGGTTTGCAGCATCGGCGTTTCCACTTCCAGGAAGTCACGCTGCATCAGGAAGCTGCGGATGTGCGCAATCACTTGCGAACGCACGCGGAAGGTCTGGCGCACTTCTTCGTTGACGATCAGGTCAACGTAACGCTGACGATAGCGCTGTTCGGTGTCGGTCAGGCCGTGGTGTTTGTCCGGCAGCGGGCGCAGCGACTTGGTCAGCAGGCGCACGGTGGTCATTTCAACGTACAGGTCGCCCTTGCCGGAACGCGCCAGGGTGCCTTCGGCAGCAATGATGTCGCCCATGTCCCAGGTTTTCACCGAGGCCAGGGTTTCTTCGGACAGGGTTTTACGGTTGACGTAGACCTGAATGCGACCGGTCATGTCCTGGATCACCATGAACGAGCCACGGTTGAGCATGATGCGACCGGCAACCTTGACCGGGATCGCAGCCTCTGCCAGCTCTTCCTTGGTCTTGTCCGCGTACTGCTTCTGCAAGTCTTCGCAGTAGTTGTCGCGGCGGAAGTCGTTCGGGAAGGCATTGCCCTTGGCGCGCTCGGCAGCCAGCTTTTCCTTGCGCAGGGCGATCAGGGAGTTTTCTTCCTGTTGCAGGGCTTGCGGGTCGAGTTCTAGGTCGCTCATGTCTTTAAAAATTCCATCACAGGTTCGTTGCCCCCACCGGTGGCAGGGGACTTGAGGTCTTGACTGGTGGTTTACAGGCCTTGTTTCAGGCTGGCCACCAGGTATTCGTCGATGTCGCCGTCGAGCACCTTGTCGCAGTCACTGCGTTCGATGTTAGTGCGCAAATCCTTGATTCGCGACGCATCGAGCACATAAGAGCGGATCTGGTGACCCCAGCCGATGTCGGACTTGGTGTCTTCCAGGGCCTGGGAGGCGGCGTTGCGTTTCTGCACTTCCTGCTCGTACAAGCGCGCCCGCAACATTTTCATCGCGGTGTCTTTGTTGGCGTGCTGGGAGCGTTCGTTCTGGCAGCTGACCACGGTGTTGGTCGGTACGTGGGTGATACGTACGGCCGAGTCGGTGGTGTTTACGTGCTGACCACCGGCACCGGAGGAGCGGTAGGTGTCGATGCGCAGGTCCGACGGGTTGATGTCGATTTCGATGTTGTCATCGATTTCCGGCGACACGAACACGGCCGAGAACGAGGTGTGGCGGCGGTTACCGGAGTCGTACGGGCTCTTGCGCACCAGACGGTGCACGCCGATTTCGGTACGCAACCAGCCAAAGGCGTATTCGCCCTTGATGTGGATTGTGGCACCCTTGATCCCGGCGACTTCACCGGCCGACAGTTCCATGATGGTCGCGTCGAAACCGCGTTTGTCGGCCCAGCGCAGGTACATGCGCAGCAGGATGTTGGCCCAGTCCTGGGCCTCGGTACCGCCGGAGCCGGCCTGGATGTCCAGGTAAGCGTTGTTGGCGTCCATCTCACCGCTGAACATGCGACGGAATTCGAGTTTTTCCAGGGACTCGCGCAGACGCTCGACTTCGGCAGCGACGTCATCGACGGCAGCCTGGTCTTCTTCTTCGGCGGACATCAGCAGCAGGTCTTTGGCGTCGGCCAGGCCTGTGTGCATTTCGTCGAGGGTTTCGACGATCTGAGCCAGCAGGGACCGCTCGCGGCCCAGCTCCTGAGCGTACGTCGGGTTGTTCCAGACAGACGGATCTTCAAGCTCGCGATTGACTTCAGTCAGACGCTCATGCTTTTGATCGTAGTCAAAGATACCCCCGAATAGTTTCGGAGCGCTCGGACAGGTCCTTGATACTGTTAAGGATCGGGTTGATTTCCATGGCGGGCAGCACTCGTTGGCGAACTTTTGAAAGCCGGCGAGTATAACGTAATCAGGCTGTCACGGCAGCCCGCCTGGCGGCTTTAGGGGCGAATGGTTTTTGGCTGAACACCATGTAGAGGTTGCGCTCCNGAACTGTAGGAGCTGCCGAAGGCTGCGATCTTTTGATCTTCGCCTTTAAAGCAACATCAAAAGATCGCAGCCTTCGGCAGCTCCTACAGGGCATTGTGTTTCAACGGGTTACTCAATCCCCACCTGATTACGCCCATTGTTCTTCGCCAGATACAGCCCCTTGTCCGCCGCCGAGATCAATTGACGGCAATCGCCGCCCGNGTTGCGGGGTCATGGTCGACAGGCCGATGCTGATGGTCAGGCTCGAACCTTCGACCGGGAAAATATGCGGAATCTTTAGCGAAGCCACGGTCTGGCGCAGTTTTTCCGCGACCAGTCGCGCGCCGCCCGGCGAAGTATTGGGCAGCACCAGGGCGAATTCTTCGCCGCCATAACGGGCCGGCAGGTCCGAAGGTCGCGCGCTGGCATCACGGATCGCCGTGGCCACTTTGCGCAGGGCCTCATCGCCTTCAAGGTGGCCGAAGCTGTCGTTGTAGGACTTGAAGTAATCGACATCGATCATCAGCAGCGACAGTTGACTCTGGTCACGCAGCGAACGGCGCCACTCAAGCTCCAGGTATTCGTCGAAATGCCGGCGGTTCGACAGCCCGGTCAGGCCGTCGGAGTTCATCAAGCGTTGCAGCACCAGGTTGGTGTCGAGCAACTGCTGCTGGCTGACCCGCAACGCGCGATACGCTGCGTCACGCTGCAGCAACGTCATGTAGGAGCGCGAGTGATAGCGGATGCGCGCCACCAGTTCGATGTTGTCCGGCAACTTGACCAGGTAATCATTGGCCCCAGCCGCAAACGCCGCACTCTTGATCAGCGGGTCTTCCTTGGTCGACAGGACAATGATCGGGATGTCCTTGGTCGCCGGATGGTTGCGGTACTCGCGCACCAGGCTCAGGCCGTCAAGACCGGGCATCACTAGATCCTGGAGGATCACCGTCGGTTTGATGCGGATCGCCTGGGCGATGGCCTGGTGCGGGTCGGCGCAGAAGTGGAAGTCGATATTTTCTTCGTTCGACAACCCGCGGCGCACCGCCTCGCCGATCATTGCCTGATCGTCCACCAACAACACCATGGCGGCGTCTTCGTCGGTTTTGAAGTCGTCGAGCTGTAAATCATTCATGGGCAGTCACCTGAGTACTACTTGGGCCAGATTGCTGTGAAAAGACTTCATTTGGGGAAAATCTCCAGCAATCGTGGCGCTATCTTTTCCAGTGGGCGAATCTCCACAGCGGCATCGATGGCCGCTGCCGCCTTTGGCATTCCGTACACCGCACTGCTGTTCTGATCCTGAGCGATGGTCAGGTAGCCCTGTTGGCGCATGAGTTTAAGCCCCTGCGCGCCATCGCGTCCCATACCAGTGAGCAAAACACCCACGGCATCGCCGTTCCAGTAATTGGCCACGCTCTCGAAGAACACATCGATCGAGGGCCGGTAGATCTCGTTAACCGGTTCGGCGGTGTAGGCCAACGTACCGTTTTTCAACAAGCGAATATGGTGATTGGTACCCGCCAGCAGCACCGTGCCGGCCTGCGGAGGCTCACCTTCCTGGGCCAGGCGCACGTTCAGGCCGCTGGCGCTGCTAAGCCATTCGGCCATGCCGGCGGCGAACACCTGGTCAACATGCTGCACCAGTACGATGGCGGCCGAAAAATCTAGCGGCAACCCCTTGAGCAATACTTCCAGCGCGGCCGGCCCACCGGCGGATGAGCCAATGGCGATCAGGCGCTGGCGCGAAGCCGAACTGCGCAGCGGGCTCGGAGCCGATCGCTCCCGATTGCCCCGGTCACCGATCAGCCAACCGATGTTAATGATCTTGCGCAGTAACGGGGCCGCTGCCTCTTGGGCATTGCCGGCACCGATGGCCGGCGTATCGACCACATCCAGCGCTCCGTGGCCCATGGCCTCAAACACCCGATGCATGTTCTGCTCGCGGTCGACCGTCACGATGACAATCGCGCACGGCGTATCAGCCATGATCCGCCGGGTCGCCTCCACGCCATCCATCACCGGCATGATCAGGTCCATCAGGATCAGATCCGGCGTATTTTCAGCGCAACGCTGCACCGCCTCGGCCCCATTACTGGCGACCCAGACCACCTCGTGTGCCGGATCGAATGCCAGGGCGCGGCGCAGAGCCTCTACCGCCATGGGCATGTCGTTGACGATCGCTATTTTCATGCACGCGCTCCTCCAATGAGCTCAACCACCGCGTCAAGCAGGGCGTCGTCATGAAAACTGGCTTTGGCTAGATAATAGTCGGCTCCAGCGTCCAGTCCACGGCGACGGTCCTCTTCACGATCCTTGTAAGACACCACCATAACCGGAAGGGATTGCAGGCGATTGTCCCGGCGCAATAAAGACACCAGTTCAATACCATCCATGCGTGGCATATCGATGTCGGTGATCAGCAGATCGAAGTCCTCCGAACGCAAGGCGTTCCAGCCGTCCATACCATCCACCGCCACCGCCACGTCGTAGCCGCGATTGAGTAACAACTTGCGTTGCAGCTCACGTACGGTCAGCGAATCGTCGACCACCAGAATCCTTTTTCGAGCCGCTTCAACCGCCTGGCTGCCTTGACGGGCAATGCGCTCAAGACGCCCGGTATTGAGCAGTTTATCCACCGAACGCAGCATGTCTTCGACGTCGACGATCAACACCACCGAACCGTCGTCGAGCAGGGCCCCGGCGGAAATGTCCTGCACCTTGCCCAGTCGCTCGTCCAGCGGCAAAACGACCAACGTCCGCTCGCCGATAAAACGCTCGACCGCCACGCCGTAAATCGCCTCGCGCTCGCGGATCACCACCACTTTGAGGGTTTGCTGACTGTTCTGGCTCGCCGGACGCTGCAACAGCTGACTGGCCGCGACCAGCCCGACATGCCGGCCTTCGTGCCAGAAGTGCTGACGGCCTTCGACCTGGACAATGTCCGCCGGCTCCAGATCGCACATCCGTTCGATGTGGGCCAGCGGGAAGGCATACGCCTCGTCACCGACCTCCACCACCAGGCTGCGCACCACCGACAGGGTCAGCGGCACTTCGAGATGGAAACGACTGCCCTCGCCCGCTGCCTGCTCCAGCACGACCGCGCCGCGCACCTGGCGGACCATGTGCTGGACCGCGTCCAGACCGACGCCGCGCCCGGAGACTTCGGTGACCGTGTCGCGCAGGCTGAAACCCGGTAGAAACAGGAACGTCAGCAGCTCTTCTTCACTCAATTGCGCGGCGGTTTCGGCCGGGGACAATTGGCGCTCGATGATGCTGCGGCGGACCTTTTCCAGATCGACGCCGTTGCCGTCATCGCTCAGCTCCAGCACCAGCAAACCGGCCTGATGGGAAGCGCGCAAACGGATCAGGCCTTCAGCGGGTTTACCCGCCAATAGCCGTTGCTCCGGGGATTCGATGCCGTGATCCACGGCATTGCGCAGCAGGTGAGTCAGCGGCGCTTCAAGTTTCTCCAACACGTCGCGGTCGACCTGGGTTTTCTCACCCTCGATCTCCAGTCGTACCTGTTTGCCAAGGCTGCGGCCGAGGTCGCGGATCATGCGCTCTTGCCCGGCCAACACATCGGCAAACGGCCGCATGCGGCAGGCCAGCGCGGTGTCGTACAACAATTGCGCCCGTTGACTGGCCTGCCAGGCGAACTCATCCAGTTCGGCGTTCTTTTCCACCAGCAATTGCTGAGACTCGGCCAGTAGCCGACGAGCGACTTCGAGAGCTTCCTGTGCTTCCAGACTCAAGGCATGTTCCTTGAGGTGGACGTTGAGGTTTTCCAGGGCCCGCAGGCCGTTGTTCTGCATACGCTTGAGGCGTTGCATGGTGGCCAGGTGCGGTTTGAGCCGCAGGGTTTCCACCAGGGATTTGCTCGACAGATCAAGCAGGCTGTTCAGGCGTTCGGCCGTGACTCGCAGTACCCGCTCGCCGTTTTCGGTGGTGCGCTTGGCCTTGCGCGGCGGCTCTGCGGGTTGCAGTTCGGCGACCGGGATTGGCGCCTCGACCTTGGGCGTCGGTGGTTGGAGCTGAAGTTCCGCCATCACTGGGGCGACAGGCGCAGTGACCGGTGCAGGCGCCGCCATTGGATCAAGCAACAACGCCATCAACACCACATAGGCCTCGATTTCCGCCAGTTCAGGGTTGTTGTCCGGCGTCGCAATGCGCATCAGCAAATCGGTGCCTTGCAACAAGGCATCGATGTGCTCGGGCCGCAAGTACAGGCGCCCCTCCTGGGCACTGACCAGGCAATCTTCCATCACATGTGCAACGCTGACCCCGGCGTCGACACCGACGATCCGCGCCGCGCCCTTGAGCGAGTGCGCCGCGCGCATGCACGATTCAAGGTGATCGGCCTGGGTCGGGTCGCGCTCCAGCGCCAAAAGACCTGCGCTCAGCACCAGCGTCTGGGCCTCGGCTTCCAGACTGAACAGTTCCAGCAAAGAGGCGTCGCGCATTTGCTCGGGGGTCATGTAAGGCTCCGGGTCACGGCGGACAGCAGCTGTTCTTCATCCAGCCAACGCAGGCTGCGACCTTGGAATTGCAACACGCCACGGGTGTATTTGGCGCTGGCCTGCGTGCCGGAGCGGGACGCCGCCTCGAGGATGCTTTCGTCGATGGCGTGAATACCGTCCACCTCATCCACCGGTACCACCACCGGCCCGCCGTGGGCGGCGATGATCAGCATTCGCGGCATGACCCGCGCGCCGGACGCCACGCTGCTGGCGCCGTCGAGCCCCAGCAATTCCACCAGCGACAGGCACGCCACCAACGCGCCGCGCACATTCGCCACGCCGAGCAACGCCCGGGAGCGTTGGTGCGGCAGGGAATGAATCGCTTGCAGCGGCGCCACTTCCACCAGACTGCGAGTGGCCAGGCCCAGCCATTCTTCGCCGAGACGGAACATCAACAGCGAGCGGGTTTTCACTTCGCTCTCGACCGTCGTGGAGACTTGCCCGCGGTCTTCCTGCTGCAACGCGTAGCGGTCAAGCAATCGCGTTGCAGCGGCCGAATACACCGCGCAATTGCGGCAGTGAATGTGATCGCTCAGTAGCGGGCAGGACTTGTCGCCGTGGATACCGATGCGGTTCCAGCAGTCGTCGATGGCCTGGGCATCTTCATGGGTGAGGCTAAAGGTGTCGACGGCGTTCATCGGTTACGCTCACTGTCAGCGGCGCGCTCACTGCGGGCGGCGCGGTCCTGCAATCGTCTGGCTCCCGCCGTGTCGCCCAAGGATTGCAGCAACGCCGCCAGGTGCATCAACGCGTCGGGATGTTGCGGGTCGAGGTACAACGCCTTGCGATAAAAACCCTGAGCCTCAAGGACTCTGCCGGCGACATCGCTGAGCAAGCCCAGCCAGTAGAAGACTTGAGCCACGGGTTCATGACTGCGCAAATAGCTATCGCACGCGGCGCGGGCCTCGGCACTTTTGCCTTCGTTGGCCAGCGCGGCGATGTTCGCCAGCAGCACGGCAGTGTCCGGGTTGGCGACTTTCGTCACGACAGGTAGCGGTGCCACCGTTGCGAAGGGCCGGTTGCGAACGGGCGGCGGTGTCACGCTGCCCACCGGTTGGTGCACGGGCAGAGGCGTCGGAACGAACGTCGCAATGGGCGCAGGCTCTGGTGCGCTTTGACGACTGAACGCAAAGGACTGCGCGATGCCGATCGAACGCATGCCCAAACGACCAAGCAAACTGCCCTCGGCCGGGCCGATAAACAGCACGCCGTCGACATGGGTCAAACGCTTGAGCACTTCGAACACTTGCTGCTGGGTCGACTGATCGAAATAGATCAGCAGGTTGCGGCAAAACACAAAGTCATAGGGTGACTCGTTGGCCAGCAACATCGGATCCAGCAGATTGCCGACCTGCAAACGCACTTGTTCGAGCACTCGCCCGCTGAGGCGATAGCCCTCGCCTTCGGCGGTGAAATGCCGGTCGCGAAAGGCGATGTCCTGACCCCGGAACGAATTCTTGCCGTACAACGCGCGCCGGGCTTTTTCCACCGACAACGGGCTGACGTCCATGCCTTCGACCTTGAACTGGTGCGGCTGCAACCCGGCATCGAGCAATGCCATGGCGATGGAATACGGTTCTTCACCGGTGGAACACGGCAGGCTGAGAATCCGCAGCGCGCGCATGTTGTTGATGTCGGCCAGGCGTTTGGTGGCCAGTTTCGCCAACGTGGCGAAGGATTCCGGGTAACGGAAAAACCAGGTCTCGGGGACAATCACCGCTTCGATCAGCGCCTGCTGCTCGTCCTGCGAACCCTGCAAGGTGTGCCAGTACTCATCGGCCGTCAGCGCGTTGGACGCCGTGCTGCGCTGGCGCACCGCACGCTCGATGATCGCCGGGCCCACCGAGGTCACGTCGAGACCGATGCGCTCTTTGAGGAAATCGAAAAACCGCTGATCGCTGCTCATGGCCGCTCCTCAAGCAATGCCAGGTCCAACGGCTGCGACGGAAACAGCAGCGCGCGAACCTGATCGTCGAGTAAGTCGGCGACCCGCACCCATTGCAGCAAACCCAGGGCATCTTCACGTACCGGCCCGAGGTACGGCGCCTGACGATTGTCCAGGCCATAGGGCTGAAAATCCGCCGGGTTGCAGCGCAAGGTATCGGTGGCCTGTTCCAGAATCAGCCCGAGCAATTGCGCCTCAGCGAACTCATCCGGACGGTAATTGACCAGCACCAGGCGCGTGCTGGTGCGGGCCTGGGCCGGTTGGCCGAACGTCAGCGCACTCAGGTCGATCACCGGCACCACCGCGCCGCGATAGGCGAACACCCCGGCGACCCAGTCCGGTGCGCGGGGAATCGGCTTCAACGGCAGACGCGGCAGCACTTCCGCCACCTCGATGGCCTGCAAGGCATAGCGCTCGTTGCCGATGCGGAACACCAGAAACAATGATTGCAGCGCCGGCTTCACGGCGGTGCGTTTGGCCGTGAGTTCGCTCATCAGACTTTGAATCGCGATACGCCACTACGCAGCCCTACGGCCACCTGGCTCAGTTCGTCGATGGCGAAACTGGCCTGGCGCAGGGACTCGACGGTCTGGCTGCTGGCATCGCCCAACTGCACCAGCGCGTGGTTGATCTGTTCGGCGCCCGTGGCCTGGGCCTGCATGCCTTCGTTGACCATCAACACCCGCGGCGCCAATGCCTGAACCTGATGGATGATCTGCGACAGCTGCTCGCCGATTTGCTGCACCTCGGACATGCCGCGGCGCACTTCTTCAGAGAACTTGTCCATGCCCATCACTCCGGCCGACACTGCCGACTGGATCTCGCGCACCATCTGCTCGATGTCGTACGTGGCGACGGCGGTCTGGTCCGCCAGACGCCGCACTTCGGTGGCGACCACGGCAAAACCGCGGCCGTATTCACCGGCCTTTTCGGCCTCAATCGCCGCGTTGAGCGACAGCAGATTGGTCTGGTCGGCGACCTTGACGATGGTCACCACCACTTGATTGATGTTGCCGGCCTTCTCATTGAGGATCGCCAGTTTGGCGTTGACCAGATCAGCCGCGCCCATCACCGAGTGCATGGTCTCTTCCATCCGCGCCAGGCCTTGCTGCCCGGAACCGGCGAGCACCGAGGCCTGATCGGCGGCGGTGGAGACTTCGGTCATCGTGCGCACCAGATCCCGCGAAGTGGCCGCAATCTCACGGGACGTCGCGCCGATTTCGGTTGTGGTGGCGGCGGTTTCGGTGGCGGTCGCTTGCTGTTGCTTGGAGGTGGCAGCGATCTCGGTCACCGAGGTGGTGACCTGCACCGAGGAACGCTGGGCCTGGGACACCAGGGACGTCAGCTCGGTCATCATGTCGTTGAAGCCGGTTTCCACGGCGCCGAATTCGTCCTTGCGCGCCAGGTTCAGGCGGTTGCTGAGATCACCGGTGCGCATGACGTCGAGAATTTCGACGATCCGGTTCATCGGCGCCATGATCGCGCGCATCAGCAGCAGACCGCAGAGGCTGGCGGCCAGCACCGCGACCAGCAGGGAAATGCCCATGATGACTTTCGCGGTGACCACGGCGTCATCGATGTTCGCGATGCCCTGGTCGGCCACCGCTTTGTTGTCGCGGATGATGTCATTGAGTTTCATGCGACCGGCGGTCCATGTCGGGGTCAGTTGCTCGTTGAACATCTTGATGGCTTCGGCTTCCTGATTGCGCTTATGCAAATCGAGCACGGCCGCCAGCGCCTTGTTGTAATTCTCATGAAGTTTTTCAAAAACGGCGTACTCGACCTTGTCTTCATCCCTGATGACGGTGCCTTGGTAGTTTCTCATCTGCTCTTGCAGACGCACCTCAAAGTTTTTGAAGCTTTCGGCCTCTTCCGCACTGAAGCCCTGCCCCGCCTTGAAGCCCAGCATTTCCTGGGTGCGAACATAAGTGTCGACCCAGGCGCTGCGAACCATCGAGCTGTAATACAACCCGGGAAGCGCGTCTTCACGGACGCTGGTTTCGCTGATTTCAATCTTCAACAGCCGGGAATACGAGACGACGACCATCAGCAACATGATGGCGATAATCACAGCAAAGCTCGCCAAGATGCGTTGGCGCAACGTCCAGTTCTTCACAGTCAGTCCTCGGGGTGCAGTTCAAATGTTGCGGAGTATAGCTGAGGGCGGTGTTTCATTTATAAGACGGGTGCGCACCACGTCTCATCTCGGTGCAAATTGCTGAAAAACCTGTGTGGCGAGGGGCTAGTTTCGTTTCGGAACGCGCTGTTGTGATGCAAAAAAAATCGCAGGCTCCGCCAGTGCCTACGGTCGATGTAGGCATTGGCGAAACCTGCGATTTTTTTAGGACAACGCTTAGATAGAAGCCTGACGCACCTGCTTCTCCAACTCAGCCTTCAACCCCGGCTCAAGCTTCAGTTGCCGCGCCAGTTCATCGAGGTAGGACTTCTCCATGAAGCTCTCCTCATCCACCAGCATCACGCTGGCGATGTACATCTCAGCGGCCATTTCCGGCGTACTGGCAGCGCGGGCAACGTCGGCCGGGTCCAGCGGCTTGTTGAGTTCGGCGTGCAGCCAGTGCTGCAACTCCTGATCGTTATCGAGCTTGGTGAATTCACCTTCAATCAGCGCACGCTCGCGATCGTCGACATGACCATCAGCTTTAGCCGCAGCCACTAACGCTTGGAGAATCGCCTGGCTGTGCTGTTCAACTTGCGCCGCCGGTAAGCGGTCGATGGTTTGCGGTTCAGTCGGCGCAGTGCCCTGCTGGGCCTGCCAGTTGCCATACGCCTTGTAGGCAATCACGCCCAATGCGGCGAGGCCACCATAAGTAAGGACCTTACCGCCGACATTGCGCCCTTTCTTGCTGCCCAGCAGCAAACCCATGGCACCCGCCGCCAACGCTCCGCCGCCCGCGCCAGAGAGCAGGCTGCCAAGGCCGCCCGAACCACCGCTGCCGCCGAGCAATCCGCCCAAGCCACCCCCAGCGGTCTTGTTTTGTGAGCCGCCGGCCTTGTTCTGCAACATGTCCTGACCGGACTTGAGTAGCTGATCGAGCAATCCACGGGTGTTCATTTGCTGCCTCCACGCATTCGGGTTAACCAGATCTTTAAGGCCACCAGCCTAGATCGAAAGTGCCCGGTGTCCGGGAGCGAGAGTGCTTCGAGATGTTGCGCAGCGCTCTTTAGCTGACCGCAGCCATTCAGAAAAAAAGATATACACTCAGAAAAATCGATAAAAACCGCCCACCGGGTACTTCCCCATGATGACCCTGCGTCAGATCCGCCATTTCATCGCCGTGGCCGAGACCGGCTCAATCTCCGCCGCCGCGCAAACCGCGTTCATTTCTCAGTCCACCTTGACCCTGGCCATCCAGCAACTGGAGCAGGAAATCGGCGTCGGCCTGTTCAACCGTCACGCCAAGGGCATGACGCTGACCCACCAGGGCCACCAATTCCTACGTCAGGCGCACCTGATTCTGGCGACGGTGGACAACGCCAAACGCAGCCTGCAACAGAGCACCGATCAGGTCGCCGGGCAGTTGATCATCGGCGTGACCAGCCTGGTGGCCGGTTACTACCTTGCGGATCTACTCACCCGTTTCCAGCGCGCCTACCCCAACGTCGAGATCCGCGTGATGGAGGACGAGCGGCCGTACATCGAGCATTTGCTGGTCAGCGGTGAGATCGATGTCGGGGTGTTGATCCTCTCCAACCTCGAGGACCGCCACGCCTTGCAGACCGAAGTGCTGACCCACTCGCCCCATCGGTTATGGCTGCCAGCCCAGCATCCGCTGCTGGAGCACGACAGCATCAACCTCGCCGACGTGGCCCGTGAGCCGCTGATTCAGCTGAACGTCGATGAAATGGACCGCAACGCCCAGCGCATGTGGACAGCGGCCTCCCTACAACCGCGCATCACCTTGAGAACGGCCTCGACGGAAGCGGTGCGAAGCCTCGTGGCCGCGGGTTTGGGCGTGTCGATCCAGCCCGACATGACCTATCGCCCATGGTCATTGGAGGGCGACATCATCGAAGCCCGCCCGATCGCCGACCTTAGTCAGACCCTCGACGTCGGCCTGGCCTGGCGTCGTGGCACCGCGCGCCCAGCGCTGGTGGACCCATTCCTGACCGTCGCCCGCGAGCAACCCCACGGCGGACGCAAGCCATCTATTTAATCGAACGCCACCTTCAGTATTTAGTATTTGTCGACCTCGGGGGCGGCGCCTAGTCTTGGTACATCTATAAGACGGCCGCGCCCCGGTCACAGGGAGCAGCATGGCCACACAAGAAAAGAGAACCCGAAAAATGGCTGGCGCGCAGACCCCGTTGTTCACCGCCTTGTTGATCGATGGCGAATTGGTCGCGGGCCAGGGGTTTGTCGAACCGATCCTCAACCCGGCCACCGGGGAAGTGCTGACGCACATTGCCGAAGCCAGCACCGAACAAGTCGAAGCCGCGATCCTCGCCGCCCACCGCGCCTTCGCCGGCTGGTCGCGGACCACGCCGCAACAACGCTCGAACCTGTTGCTGGACATCGCCAACGCCATCGAAAAACAGGCCGACCTCCTCGCCCGCCTCGAATCCCTGAACTGCGGTAAGCCGTTGCACCTGGCGCGTCAGGATGACTTGAGCGCCACGGTCGATGTGTTCCGCTTCTTCGCCGGTGCCGTGCGTTGCCAGATCGGCCAGCTCAGCGGCGAATACCTGCCGGGCTACACCAGCATGGTCCGCCGCGATCCGATTGGCGTGGTCGCCTCGATTGCGCCGTGGAACTACCCGATCATGATGGCCGCGTGGAAAATCGCCCCGGCACTGGCCGCCGGCAACACGCTGGTGTTCAAGCCCTCCGAACACACGCCGCTGTCGATTCTGGCCCTGGCGCCCGCGCTGGCCGAGATCCTGCCGCGTGGTGTGATCAACATCATTTGCGGTGGTGGTGAAGGCGTCGGCAGTCACTTGGTCAGTCATCCTAAAGTGCGCATGGTGTCGCTGACCGGCGATATCGTCACCGGGCAAAAAATCCTCCAAGCCGCGGCGAAAACCCTGAAGCGTACTCACCTCGAACTCGGCGGCAAGGCCCCGGTGATTGTCTGCAACGATGCGGACATTCAAGCCGTGGTCGAAGGAGTACGTACTTACGGCTATTACAACGCTGGCCAAGATTGCACCGCGGCCTGCCGAATTTATGCACAGGCCGGGATTCATGATCGCTTGGTGGCCGAACTCGGCGCGGCGGTCAGCAGCCTGCGGTTTGCCGGCAAGCGCGACGCCGACAACGAGATCGGCCCGCTGATCAGCACCCGCCAACGCGACCGCGTGGCCAGTTTCGTCGAGCGCGCCCTTGGCCAGCCGCATATCGAGCGGGTGACCGGCGCGGCAGTGCATTCCGGTGCCGGCTTCTATTACCAGCCAACCTTGCTGGCCGGTTGCAAACAGACCGACGAGATCGTCCAGCGCGAAGTGTTCGGGCCGGTGGTCACCGTGACCCGTTTCGATCAGCTCGAACAAGCCGTGGACTGGGCCAACGACTCGGAATACGGCCTCGCCTCCTCGGTCTGGACCCAGAACCTGGACAAGGCGATGCAGGTCGCGGCGCGCTTGCAGTACGGCTGCACCTGGATCAACAGCCATTTCATGCTGGTCAGCGAAATGCCCCACGGCGGCCTGAAGCGTTCGGGCTACGGCAAAGACTTATCCAGCGATTCGCTTCAGGACTACAGCGTGGTGCGGCACATCATGGCCCGTCACGGCCAGCATCTCTGACTACGCTTATAACAAGCCGCTAACGGCATGCTTCACCACGTTCAAAACTGCCCCGACCATAATTAAAGAAGAGGGAAACCCAATGTTCGTGCACAAGACCGCACTGCTCAGTGCAATCACCACGGCGCTGCTGGCCAGTGCCAGTATCCAGGCCGCCGAACCGCTGAAAGCCGTTGGCGCCGGCGAAGGTCAGCTGGATATTGTGGCCTGGCCTGGCTACATCGAACGTGGCGAAAGCGACAAGGCCTACGACTGGGTCACCGGCTTTGAAAAGGAAACCGGCTGCAAGGTCAACGTCAAGACTGCCGCCACTTCCGATGAGATGGTCAGCCTGATGTCCAAGGGTGGTTATGACCTGGTGACTGCATCCGGAGACGCCTCCCTGCGGTTGATCGCCGGCAAGCGTGTGCAGCCGATCAACACGGCGTTGATCCCGAGCTGGAAGAACATTGACCCTCGCCTCAAGGATGGCCCTTGGTATGTCGTCAATAAGCAAACCTATGGCACCCCGTACCAATGGGGCCCGAACGTGTTGATGTACAACACCAATATCTTCAAAACGGCGCCGGACAGCTGGAGCGTGGTGTTCGAAGAGCAAACCCTGCCGGACGGCAAGTCCAACAAGGGTCGGGTCCAGGCCTACGACGGCCCGATCTATATCGCCGATGCGGCGCTTTATCTCAAATCGAAACAGCCGGAACTGGGCATCAAAGACCCATACCAGCTCAACGAAGCGCAATACAAAGCGGCGCTGGAGCTGCTTCGCCAGCAACAGCCCTTGATCCACCGCTACTGGCATGACGCAACGGTCCAGATGAGTGACGTCAAAAACGAAGGCGTCGCGGCGTCCAGCACCTGGGGTTACATGGTCAACGGCCTGGTGGCAGACAAGCAGCCGGTTGCCTCGGTCATTCCAAAAGAAGGTGCAACGGGTTGGGCCGACACCACCATGTTGCACGCCGAAGCCAAGCACCCGAACTGCGCCTACAAGTGGATGGACTGGTCGCTGCAACCGAAAGTCCAGGGTGACCTGGCGGCCTGGTTTGGTTCGTTGCCGGCGGTTCCGGCGGGGTGCAAGGAAAGCGAGTTGCTCGGCGCCGAAGGTTGCAAAACCAATGGTTACGATCAATTCGACAACCTGGCCTTCTGGAAAACCCCGCAAGCTGAAGGCGGCAAGTTCGTGCCGTACAGCCGCTGGACCCAGGATTACATCGCGATTATGGGCGGCCGTTAAGTCCTTTTAAGATCAAAAGATCGTCTGATCGCAGCCCGAGCCTTCGGCAGCTCCTACGCCGATCGCTTGCACCGCAAATGTGGCGCCCTATGCAAAACCTGTAGGAGCTGCCGCAGGCTGCGATCTTTTCAGGGCACACCCGATTCAATTGATAGAAAGCGCGCCTTTTTGGAGCACCGCACCATGACGCTTGCAGTCCAGTTCACCAACGTTTCCCGTCAGTTCGGCGAAGTGAAGGCCGTTGACCGGGTTTCCATCGATATCCAGGACGGCGAGTTCTTTTCCATGCTGGGCCCTTCCGGCTCGGGCAAAACCACCTGTCTGCGCCTGATCGCCGGTTTCGAACAACCGAGTGCAGGCTCTATCCGTATTCACGGCTTCGAGGCCGCCGGGCTGCCGCCGTATCAGCGTGACGTGAACACCGTGTTCCAGGATTACGCGCTGTTCCCGCACATGAACGTACTCGACAACGTCGCCTACGGTTTGAAAGTCAAAGGCGTCGGCAAAACCGAACGCCAGAAACGCGCCGAAGAAGCCCTCGACATGGTCGCCCTCGGCGGCTACGGCGAGCGTAAACCGGTGCAGCTGTCCGGCGGACAGCGCCAGCGTGTGGCCCTGGCCCGCGCCCTGGTCAATCGTCCGCGAGTGCTGCTGCTCGATGAACCGTTGGGCGCTCTCGATTTAAAACTGCGCGAGCAAATGCAGGGGGAACTGAAGAAGCTGCAACGCCAGCTCGGCATCACTTTCATCTTCGTCACCCACGACCAGACCGAAGCGCTGTCGATGTCGGATCGTGTGGCGGTGTTCAACAAGGGGCGCATCGAGCAGGTCGATACCCCACGCAATCTCTACATGAAACCGGCTACAACCTTTGTCGCCGAATTCGTCGGCACCTCCAACGTGATTCGCGGCGATCTGGCGAAACAATTGAGCGGCAATCCACAGCCGTTTTCGATTCGCCCGGAACACGTGCGTTTCGCCGAAGGTCCGCTGGCCAGTCATGAAATCGAAGTCAGCGGTTTGCTCCATGACATTCAGTACCAGGGCAGCGCCACGCGCTATGAACTGAAACTGGAGAACGGCCAGACCCTGAACATCAGCCAGGCCAACGTCCAGTGGCTGGACGTCAGCGCGCAACATCAGACCGGCCAACGCATCAGCGCACGCTGGGCACGGGAAGCGATGATCCCGCTGCACGACAACGTTGTCGGCGGGGTGTGAGATGAACAGCGTGGTTATCCCTCAAACCCCGGCCGGCGGCTCGCCGCTGCGCAGGTTTTCCAACCTGCTGTATCGCCGGCCGAACTTTTACCTGTCACTGCTGCTGGTGCCGCCGCTGCTCTGGTTTGGCGCGATCTACCTCGGCTCGCTGCTGGTTCTGCTGTGGCAAGGCTTCTACACCTTCGATGACTTCACCATGGCGGTCACGCCCGACCTGACCCTGGCGAACTTCGCTGCCCTGTTCCAGCCGTCGAACTTCGACATCATCCTGCGCACCTTGAGCATGGCCGTCGTCGTCTCGATCGCCAGCGCCATCGTCGCGTTCCCGATCGCCTACTACATGGCGCGCTACACCACTGGCAAAACCAAGGCGTTTTTCTACATCGCGGTGATGATGCCGATGTGGGCCAGTTACATCGTCAAGGCGTATGCCTGGACCTTGCTGCTGGCCAAGGGCGGCGTGGCGCAGTGGTTCGTTCAGCACCTGGGTCTTGAGCCGGTTTTGCAGTTCATTCTGGGCATTCCGGGCGTCGGCGGCAGCACCTTGTCGACCTCACACCTGGGCCGGTTCATGGTATTCGTCTACATCTGGCTGCCGTTCATGATCCTGCCGATCCAGGCCTCGCTGGAACGCCTGCCACCCTCGTTGCTGCAAGCTTCGGCCGACCTTGGTGCCAAGCCACGCCAGACCTTCATGCAAGTGACTTTGCCGCTGTCGATTCCGGGCATCGCGGCCGGTTCGATCTTCACCTTTTCGCTGACCCTGGGCGACTTCATCGTGCCGCAACTGGTGGGTCCGCCGGGCTACTTCGTCGGCGGCATGGTGTACGCCCAACAAGGCGCGATCGGCAACATGCCGATGGCCGCGGCCTTCACGTTGGTGCCGATGGTGTTGATCGCCATTTACCTGACTATCGTGAAACGACTGGGGGCCTTCGATGCGCTCTGATGCAAAAAAACAAAGACCAGAAACGCACGGGGAGAAAGCCTCGCTCGGCCTGCGCATCGCAGCCTGGGGGGGGTTGGTGTTTTTACATTTCCCGATCCTGATCATCTTCCTGTACGCCTTCAACACCGAAGACGCGGCGTTCAGTTTTCCGCCCAAGGGCTTCACCCTGAAGTGGATCGGCGTGGCGTTCTCCCGTCCCGACGTACTGGAAGCAATCAAGCTGTCGCTGCAGATTGCCTCCGCCGCGACGTTGATTGCGTTGGTTCTCGGCACACTGGCATCGGCGGCGTTGTACCGCCGGGATTTCTTCGGCAAGCAAGGCATCTCGCTGATGCTGATCCTGCCGATTGCCTTGCCCGGGATCATCACCGGTATCGCCTTGCTGGCGACCTTCAAGACGCTGGGGATCGAACCGGGGATGTTCACCATCATCGTCGGTCACGCGACCTTCTGTGTGGTGATCGTCTACAACAACGTCATCGCCCGCTTGCGTCGCACGTCTCACAGTTTGATCGAGGCCTCGATGGACCTCGGCGCCGACGGCTGGCAGACCTTCCGCTACATCGTCCTGCCGAACCTCGGCTCGGCGTTGCTGGCCGGCGGCATGTTGGCGTTTGCCCTGTCGTTCGACGAAATCATCGTCACCACCTTCACCGCCGGCCATGAACGCACCCTGCCGCTGTGGTTGTTGAACCAGCTCAGCCGCCCACGGGACGTGCCGGTGACCAACGTCGTCGCGATGCTGGTGATGATGGTGACCATGCTGCCGATCCTCGGCGCCTATTACCTGACCCGTGGCGGCGAAAGCGTTGCGGGCAGTGGCGGGAAATAACGAACAACGACTACTCCCTGTAGGAACCGGTTCAAATGTGGGAGCGGGCTTGCTCGCGAAAGCGGTGTATCAGCCAACATCAATTTTGAATGTGATGGCCCCTTCGCGAGCAAGCCCGCTCCCACATTTAGAGCCGGTTCCTATAGAGGAAAAACAACAGTTCCGAAGAGGACAAAGCCATGCAAACCAAACTCTTGATCAATGGCCAACTGATCGACGGCGAAGGCCCCGCCCAACCGGTGTTCAACCCGGCCCTCGGTCGTGTGTTGGTGGAAATCAACGAAGCCAGTGAAGCCCAGGTCGATGCCGCCGTGCGTGCCGCCGACAGCGCCTTCGAAGGCTGGTCGCAAACCACGCCGAAAGAACGCTCGCTGCTGCTGCTCAAACTCGCCGACGCCATTGAAGCCCACGGCGAAGAGCTGGCCAAACTGGAGTCGGACAACTGCGGCAAGCCTTACAGCGCCGCGCTGAACGACGAGATCCCGGCGATTGCCGACGTGTTCCGTTTCTTTGCCGGCGCCAGCCGTTGCATGAGCGGTTCGGCGGGCGGTGAATACCTGCACGGCCACACCTCGATGATCCGTCGCGACCCGGTCGGCGTGATCGCGTCCATCGCACCGTGGAACTACCCGCTGATGATGGTCGCCTGGAAAATCGCGCCGGCCCTCGCGGCGGGTAATACCGTGGTGCTCAAGCCGTCGGAACAAACCCCGCTGACTGCGCTGCGTCTGGCGCAACTGGCGTCGGAGATTTTCCCGGCCGGCGTGCTTAACCTGGTGTTCGGTCGTGGTCCTACGGTTGGCAGCCCACTGGTCACACACCCGAAAGTGCGCATGGTCTCGTTGACCGGTTCGATCGCCACCGGCTCGAACATCATTTCCAGCACCGCCGACAGCGTCAAACGCATGCACATGGAACTGGGCGGCAAGGCGCCGGTGATTATCTTCGACGACGCCGACATCGACGCCGCCGTGGAAGGCATCCGCACCTTCGGTTTCTACAACGCCGGCCAGGACTGCACCGCCGCCTGCCGCATCTACGCGCAGGAAGGTATCTACGACAAGTTCGTCGAGAAGCTCGGCGAAGCGGTCAGCAGCATCAAGTACGGTTTGCAGGATGATCCGGCGACCGAGTTGGGTCCGTTGATCACCGCTCAACACCGCGACCGCGTGGCCGGGTTTGTCGAGCGCGCTGTGGCGCAGCCGCATATCCGATTGATCACCGGCGGCAAAGCTGTTGAAGGTAATGGCTTCTTCTTCGAACCAACGGTGTTGGCCGACGCGCAACAGGACGACGAAATCGTCCGTCGCGAAGTGTTCGGGCCGGTGGTGTCGGTGACCAAATTCACCGATGAAGCACAGGTGCTGGGCTGGGCCAACGATTCGAACTACGGCCTGGCCTCGTCGGTCTGGACCTCGGACGTCGGTCGTGCGCATCGCTTGTCCGCACGCTTGCAGTACGGCTGCACCTGGGTGAATACGCACTTCATGCTGGTCAGCGAAATGCCGCACGGCGGTCAGAAACTGTCCGGTTATGGCAAGGACATGTCCATGTACGGGCTGGAGGACTACACCGTCGTTCGGCATGTGATGTTCAAGCATTAAAAGCATCGCGAGCGAGCTCGCTCCCACATTTGATCGCATTCCCCTGTGGGAGCGAGCTTGCTCGCGATGGCCTCACCGCAACATCAAGGAAGAAACCGGCACCCAGCACCTCCAGGTTCCACACCAAAGCAACCAAAACAATAACCACCGATCCGGGCAGCGCCGTCATGGCCCTGCCACGGTTTCGGACATCCGAAATCTGCCGATTTTCCGGAGCTAACACACCATGAGTGCATCACCCGAACTCTCCGCAGCCGTTGCCGACAGCGATGCCGAGCAACTACGCAAGCTGGGTTACACCTCGAACTTCAATCGCAGCATGAGCCTGTGGGAAAACTTCGCCCTGGGCTTCACTTATCTCTCCCCGGTCGTAGGGGTTTATACCCTGTTCGGCCTGTGTCTCGCCGCGGGTGGGCCACCGATGTTCTGGGCTTATTTGCTGGTCGGATGCGGCCAGTTGCTGGTGTGCCTGATCTTCGGTGAAGTGGTCTCGCAGTTCCCGATTTCCGGTGGCGTGTACCCGTGGGCTCGTCGCTTGGTGGGCAAGCGCTGGGCGTGGATGGTCGGCTGGATCTACTCCATCGCCCTGTGCGTCACCATCGCCGCCGTTGCGGTGGGCGCCGGTCCGTACCTGGCCGCCATGATGGGCTTTGAACCGAGCAACACCACCAACATCGTCATCGCACTGTTCCTGACCTTGTTCGCTACCCTGGTCAACCTCAGCGGCACCAAAGTGCTGGCGCGGATTGCCATGTTCGGCTTCCTCTGCGAGCTGGTTGGCGCGGTGATCGTCGGCCTATACCTGCTGATCTTCGAGCGTCATCAATCGATCAGTGTGTTGTTCAACACCTTCGATATCAGCGTCGATGGCTCGTATCTGCCGGCGTTCCTCACCGCCTCGCTGGCGGGGATGTTCCTGTACTACGGCTTCGAGGCCTGCGGCGATGTGGCCGAAGAAACCCCGAACCCGAGCAAACAGATCCCGGTGGCCATGCGCATGACCATCTACATCGGCGGCATCGCGGCGATGTTCGCCTGCCTGGCGCTGATCCTCGCGGTGCCGGACATGCAAGCGGTGATCAACGGCACCGACAAGGACCCGGTCACCACCATCCTCAACAACGCCTTCGGCCCGGTCGGTTCGAAAGTGGTGATGGGTGTGGTGATGATTTCCTTCATCTCTTGCGTCATCAGCCTGCAAGCGGCGGCGAGTCGTCTGCTGTATTCCTACGCTCGGGATGAAATGGTCATCGGCAGCTCACTGCTGAAGAAGATTTCCCCTACGACTCAAGTTCCGGTTGCGGCGCTGTTCGTGTCCGGCGTCCTGCCGGCGCTGATCATTGTGCTGGGCTTCTTCCTGCAGGATACCGTGGCAACCATCGTCAGCTTCGCGGCCATCGGCATCTACCTGGCGTTCCAGATGATCGTGCTCGCCGCGTTGTATGCGCGTTTGAAGGGCTGGAAACCAAGTGGCAAATTCACCCTTGGCGCCTGGGGCTGGGCCGTGAACATCAGTGCGCTGGTGTATGGCGTCGGCGCGATCATCAACATGGCCTGGCCGCGCACGCCGGATGCGGCGTGGTACATCAACTACGCGATGGTGTTGAGTACTGCGATCGTGATTGGGTTGGGGCTGGTTTACATGTGGCTTGCCAAGCCGTATGACCATGGGACTGCGCCTGCGGGGGACGCTTGGAAGGTTGGTCGATAAGGGTAATTACCCAGCCCGCAGTGATGCGGGCTGGGTTTGAGGTGTTAGATCGGTAGGGGTTTGGAGAGAATTTCGAATTCGTCCATCAGCAGATGGATTTCGGTGCTGGGGTTAGGTTCGCCGCTGATAGCAACGTCCTCGATAATCTTTGGTGCTAAATCTCTCGCCCTTTGGAAGGGCTCACCTAAAAGTTGTGCGAAATAGTTGGTGTCTTCGCCTTTTTCGTACTTATCCATGTTGGGTTTCTCTCTGAGGCTCTTGGCCAGCAAGTCGCCTGGAGAGTGCTTTCCAACCGCTCGAAATGGCTTTCGATTGAAACCGAAGTGCAGAAGCAGCCAAAACTCAAAACAGGGGTAGGAAGCGATGACTTTGATTTTCGGATGAGGCCTCGCCAGATTTATTGCTCGTTCAAAACACAGATGTGTATCGCGATCCAATGCACAAAACACCTTGTCGAAGCATTTCTGGCGGGCTATTGCTGTTTCTACAATGCCGCTTGGGTGTGTGACGCCACAGTGGGAAATTTCCACTTGAGCTTTGGCGCGAAAATGAAATGCAGCCTCCTCCAGATATCGTTTTCCTGACTTGCTGTCTTCACAGAGGATCAACACTTTGGGCTGAGGCTTGAACCGCGGTGCCTTTCGATCAAATAGTCGTATCGAACGCGCCATGATCAACCCCGCCTTATCAGTGGTAACCCGCGATAACGGCCTTCAAAGTAGCGTTTCTCGACATCCTCCCCTTCCCGTCCTTCAAAGTCGTAAACAGAAAAAAGGCAGGTTGCACCGTTAGCGTCTCTTTCGGTGATCCAGAACTGATCGCGGCGAAGCGCTTTGGCGTTCATTAGATGAGTGTCGTGAGTGGTAAAGATCAGTTGATTCTCCAACCCACTGTCCAGGTGTTTCTCAATCAAGTCCGCGACTATTGAGGGATGAAGGCTGCTGTCCAACTCATCGACAGACAGTATCCCGCTACCATCGGCGTGATTGATCATGATCCAGGGCAGCCAGAATCCAACCAGGTTTTTCGTACCGCCTGACTCCTCGGAAAAATCAAACTCCGCCTGGCCTAAAAGACTCGTATGCGTCAGGGTCACTTTGTCTTTTTGGGCTGCTGCGAAGAACTCTTTCAGTGTGAGTTTTTTGGTGCGTTGAACAGACTCTGCGTCTTCGGTGTTGAGCCGGATCGCTGACACCGGGATATCCACTTCTTTTAGAAAGTCTCGTAAATCATGTGTGTAATCCGATGCCATCCGAAGAAATCTGATGGACGCTGCTGACAACCCCATCATGTTGTTCTGCTCAATAACGAGTAGACCGGTTTGAAACCAGCTAAACGGCGCCCGCAACTGAGTCAACTCTTCGCTACTGTTCGCAACCGCCTGCGAAATAAACAACATCTTGGGACTCGTCAGACGCCGCCAAGCGTTGTGCACCTCTTTACCGCCCTCAAGGCTTGAGCCAAAAACATAATGCTCCCCCTCATCAACAAAACGACGTGAATACAACAGCGTTTCCTTACCTTTGGGATAGGAAACCAATTGTTCCTCGATAATCCGCTGTGCAGTCATGCGCAGAACAAACCGATATCGGATCCCGCGTTGAATGAAGTTGTACTCAAAAGAACTGGGTTCGTTTTGAAGTTGCGGGTCAAAACGAAATGGCGAGACCGGTAGCGGCTCATCATTTGATGAAGGTATCGAAGCGAGCAAACTCCCCATGATCCCCATCGCCCGGATAAGCGAAGACTTACCGGATGCGTTCGGTCCGTAAATCGCCGCCACCTTCAATAAATCAGGCAGTTTTTCTCCATTTACGATAGGTGTGAACACGTTGCGCTTTTTGCTCAAGCGCGGCGTCGCAGCCATGGACAGGGTTTGTTTGTCACGGAAGGAGCGATAATTGGAAACTGAAAATTCGATCAACATGTAGCAAACCTGCAGTTCGTTCCTGAATGCAGGAAAAACTATAGGAAAAACCACGGCTGTGATGCTGCTTGACTGCACCTCATGCAAAAACAGGCAATTCCTACAGATCGAACCTTCCGGCATAGACACCGATTCCTACAGCATGCGGCGCCAAGGTAGACTTGGCGCCGCGAGCGCCTGAACGATAGGCTTTACCTCGTCGCTGTCAAATCAGCGACCCGGGGTCGAAGCCGGGAAATTTCAAAACGGTGCTTACGCGCCCCCCATAGGATTGAGGCAGTTTTATGTCTTCAGTTCTGATTTATGGCGGGCCGTGTGGCGCGGGCCTTCCGGCTTCCGTTTTGATTGGAAGTGTCCCGACTTCGAACGCCACTCGGTCCGCCACCCAACCTGTCGAAGGGTTGGTGGCGACTTTCCTACTCAAAACGGAAGTCACTTCATGTCAGCACACGCTCAAAACTCGCTTCTACCTTACTTCACCCCAACCATCTTCACCCGCCACAACCGCTTCCTCCATGCCTTCATGCAGGACAACCAAGCCTGGTTCTGCGTCCAGGATCTCGGTCGCTTGATGGGCCGCCCGATGGACCAACGCCTCACCCTGAAACTCGATCCGGACCAGCGTCGATACGTCTGGCTGCTCAAGAACGGCAAAACGGTCGAATCGCTGATGGTCAGCGAATCAGGGATGTACGCCCTATTGATTCACCATTTTGTCCCGGAAAACCGAAACCTGCGCCAATGGCTGAGCAACGAAGTCATACCTTCGCTGCGTGAGTCGAAAGCGACATCTGTGGATAACATTCCAAGCCTGAGTTCATTGCAGTGGGCAGGCATCTCGGTGCCGCTGTTGCATTGGCAGCATCAAGCGTGGATCAAGTGGCGGGACATGCCTGATCTGATGCAGGCACAACGGCCGTTCACGATCGTGGGCACTTGCAGTTGAAGGTAGAGTGAAAAAATGAAAAAGGGGCGGACTTCACAGTCCGCCCCTTTTGGTTTGAATACGCCTGTTCAATCTCCCGCAAGAGCAATCCGCAGCCATGAGCAAACCGCGCATCACCAGCCAAAGCGTCACTGAAGTGATTCCAAGTGATAGCGCCTTTTCAGAAAAGTATCTGCAACAAACCATCGAGCAAAAAAATATCGCGGCTCGTCGCCAAGCAATCCACGAAGGCATCATCGACGCCGATACTGGCAAGCTGACCAGCCTGGCCACCGTAAAAGCCAAATGGCCTTCACGGTAACCATCCCCGGTCAAAACCTCGAAACACTCCTCATCGCATCCACCAGGTACCGCATCGCAATCTGGTCGCTTTCCGACAGCTCCCGATAGCGCTCAAGCAACTTCATCTCATCCGAACTGAGCCTACGCCTTCGGCGCACAGTGGTCAGGCAAGGAAAGATTCCCAGCAACTGGGTGATGCCTTGTACTTTCGTCATGGACGATGTCCTTCTATAAGCCCGAGAAAACTTCAAAAACCGCATCGCCCTCTCCTTTTTGTAGTCGCCGGCCTGAAGGGCAGAGGTCGGTCATGAACACAGAATAGGAACTATCGCAGCGCTGAAAAGCGATTTTTAGAGTAATTAGTCGAAAAAAGCAGGAATGCCCTATAAATCAGAAAGTACTGTCGGAAAACTTAACCGACATTTCTTGTTTCATTGCCACGAAGCCAAAGTGCTACCAATCATTTTTTCTACACAACCGAACGGTTTAAGCTATTTGTTATCTGTTTAATGTCCGTTGCGTTTGGCCGAAGGCATGTCCGAACCTTTATTTTTGATCCAGCACGTGCCAGGAACGGCGCGGGATTGTTCACGACAGGTTGAACTTATGCACCGCAGGAATTTGCTCAAAGCATCCATGGCCATCGCTGCCTATACCGGATTATCAGCCACCGGCCTGCTGGCTTCGTGGGCCTGGGCCGGTACCGGCGCGGCGGATGGCGAAGCTCAGGCGTTCGACTTCGAAGCGCTGAAGATCCAGGCCAAGCAGCTCGCCGGCAATCGCTATCAGGACACCAAGCAGGTGCTGCCGCCGACCCTGGCGACCATGACGCCGCAGAACTTCAACGCGATCCGCTACGACGGCAACCACTCGCTGTGGAATGACCTCAACGGTCAGCTGGATGTGCAGTTCTTCCACGTGGGCATGGGTTTCAAACAACCGGTGCGCATGTACAGCGTCGACCCCAAGACACGTCAGGCGCGAGAGGTGCATTTCCGCCCGTCCCTGTTCAACTATGAAAAAACCACGGTCGATACCAAACAGCTCACGGGCGACCTGGGGTTTTCCGGGTTCAAGCTGTTCAAGGCCCCGGAGCTGGACCAGCACGACGTGCTGTCCTTCCTCGGCGCCAGCTATTTCCGTGCCGTCGATGCCTCAGGCCAGTACGGTCTGTCGGCACGCGGTCTGGCGATTGATACCTATGCCAAGAAGCGTGAAGAATTCCCGGACTTCACCAAATTCTGGTTCGAGACTCCGGACAAGGACAGTACCCGTTTCGTGGTCTACGCCCTGCTGGATTCACCGAGCGCCACCGGTGCCTACCGTTTCGACATCGACTGTCAGGCCAGCCAGGTCGTCATGGGCATCGACGCACACATCAATGCGCGCACCGCCATCGAACAACTGGGCATCGCGCCGATGACCAGCATGTTCAGCTGCGGCACCCATGAACGGCGCATGTGCGACACGATTCACCCGCAAATCCACGACTCTGATCGCCTGGCCATGTGGCGTGGCAACGGCGAGTGGATCTGCCGCCCGCTGAACAACCCGTCCACCCTGCAATTCAATGCCTTCGCCGACACCGACCCGAAAGGTTTCGGCCTGGTGCAGACCGATCATGAGTTCGACAGCTATCAAGACACCGTTGACTGGTACAGCAAGCGTCCGAGCCTGTGGGTAGAACCTACGACCGCGTGGGGCGAAGGCTCTATTGATCTGATGGAAATTCCTACAACCGGCGAAACCCTGGATAACATCGTCGCGTTCTGGACCCCGAAAAAACCGGTCGCGGCCGGGGACTCACTGAACTACGGCTACAAGCTGTACTGGAGCGCACTGCCACCGGTCGGCACGCCGTTGGCGCGGGTCAACGCCACTCGTTCGGGCATGGGCGGTTTCATCGAAGGTTGGGCACCTGGCGAGCATTACCCGGAAGTTTGGGCTCGACGGTTTGCCGTGGACTTCACGGGTGGCGGTCTGGACCGCTTGCCTGAAGGCGCGGGGATCGAGCCGGTGGTCACGTGCTCGAATGGGCAGGTCAAGGATTTCAACGTGCTGGTGCTGGATGACATCAAGGGTTACCGCATTACCTTTGACTGGTACCCAACCAATGACAGTGTGGCGCCGGTGGAGCTGCGGTTGTTCATTCGCACCCATGATCGCACGTTGAGTGAAACCTGGTTGTACCAGTACTTCCCGCCTGCGCCTGAGAAGCGCAAGTACACCTGAAGACAAGATCAAAAGATCGCAGGCTGCGCCAGCTCCTACATGGGATTGCATTCCTTTGTAGGAGCTGCCAAAGGCTGCGATCGTTTGATGTTAAAAAGCCCCGATCTATTGATCGGGGCTTTTTGGTTTTACAGCGTCAATCAGTCGCGCAAATCCGACTCGTGAATCGGCTGTTCACGATGGGTGGCCCGCTGATACTGCGCCGGCCAGATGGCCTTGCGTCCCCCCAGGTCATCATCGGCATGCAGTGGCCAGTACGGATCGCGCAACAGTTCACGGGCGAGAAAGATGATGTCAGCCTGGCAGGTGCGCAGAATGTGCTCGGCCTGTGCCGGCTCGGTGATCATTCCTACCGTGCCGGTGGCAATACCTGACTCTTTGCGCACACGTTCAGCGAAGCGGGTTTGATAACCGGGACCTGTAGGAATCTCGGCGTTCGCCGCCGTACCGCCCGACGAGACGTCAATCAGGTCTACGCCCAACGCCTTGAGGCGTCGCGCCAGCTCGACCGTTTCATCGGGGTTCCAGCCGTCTTCCACCCAATCGGTGGCCGACACCCGCACGAACAGCGGTAGCTCTTCAGGCCACACCGCACGAACCGCTTCGGTGACTTGCAGCACCAGCCGGATGCGATTCTCGAACGAACCACCATATTGATCGCGCCGCTGATTGCTCAAGGGCGAAAGAAACTGATGCAACAGGTAACCGTGGGCGGCGTGTATTTCCACCACTTTGAAACCGGCGGTCAGCGCCCGTTTGGCCGAAGCGACAAAGGCCTGAATGACCTCAGCGATCTCGCCATCATCGAGCTGCTTGGGGTGGGTGTGCTGCGGGTCGAAAGCAATCGGCGAAGGGCCCACCGGAACCCAGCCACCGTCTTCGGGTTTGACGCTGCCATGTTTACCGATCCACGGCCGATGGGTGCTGGCCTTACGCCCGGCGTGAGCCAACTGAATGCCGGCCACAGCGCCTTGTGCCGCAATGAAGCGAGTGATGCGTTGCAACGGTTCGATCTGTTCATCGTTCCACAGGCCGAGGTCCTCGGCGGTGATGCGCCCGTCGGCCGTGACCGCCGTGGCTTCGGTAAACACCAGGCCGGCCCCGCCGACAGCGCGGCTGCCGAGGTGGACCAGGTGCCAGTCATTGGCCAGTCCATCGACGCTGGAGTACTGGCACATCGGCGACACCGCAATGCGGTTGAGCAGGGTCAATTGGCGAAGGGTATAGGGTTCAAGCAGCAGACTCATGGGGCACCTCTCGAATCAGTGGGCAGGCTCCAGGGTTCTGTTTGAAAAGTCGACGAGTGACAGGAAAAAGGTGCAACACCCGCCCCCGCGGGAAAAAATTCGACAAGACGTCACAAGGATAATCAAGCAGTGCTTAGAGCCTAGTCGACAACGGGGGAAGGTGGAGGGTTCCGGGGAGATTTGGCGCCTGGGAGATCGCCATCTCGAGCAAGCTCGCTCCCACAGTGGATCTGCGTTGTTCACAAAACCAATGTGGGAGCGAGCTTGCTCGCGATGGGGTCAACGCGGTTCGATGTGGGCAATCATCAACTGCACCGTCTCGTTGCCACGGAACTCGTTGAGGTCGAGTTTGTAGGCCAATTCCACCCATTTGATGGTCGGATTCGGCCAGATGTCGCGGTCGATTCCGAAGGCAATGCCATCCAGCTTCACCGAACCACATTCACTCTTCAGCACCACTTTGAGGTGCCGCTCGCCGACCACTCGCTGCTCGACCAACTGGAACACGCCGTGGAACAGCGGCTCCGGGAAGTGCTGCCCCCAAGGTCCGGCATGGCGCAGGGCGCGGGCCAGTTCCAGGTGGAATTCCTCGACCGCCAGGGTGCCGTCCGACAGCAGGCGCCCGGTCAGGTCTTCTTCGCGCAATTGCCTACGCACTTCCGCGTCAAAGGCTTCGGCGAACAACGGAAAATTCGCTTCCGGCAGCGTCAGGCCGGCGGCCATGGCATGGCCGCCGTATTTGCTGATCAGATTCGGATGCTGCGCCGCCACCACGCTCAACGCGTCGCGAATATGAAACCCCTGAACCGAACGCCCCGAGCCCTTGAGCAAGCCATCGCCGGCATCGGCAAAGGCAATGGTCGGACGGAAATAGCGATCTTTCATACGCGATGCGAGGATTCCGATGACACCCTGGTGCCACTCGGGATCGAACAGGCACAAGCCGAACGGCATCGACTCGACCGGCAAATCCTTCAGTTGAGCCAGCGCTTCACGCTGCATGCCCTGCTCGATGGATTTACGGTCCTGGTTCATGCCGTCGAGTTGAGCGGCCATTTCACGCGCCAGACCAGCGTCTTCGGTGAGCAGGCATTCGATGCCCAGGCTCATGTCATCCAGACGCCCCGCCGCATTCAGACGCGGGCCAACAATGAAACCCAGGTCAGTAGAGGTGATGCGCGTGTGGTCACGCTTGGCGACTTCGAGGATCGCCTTGATCCCCGGCCGCGCGCGCCCGGCGCGAATCCGCTCCAGGCCTTGGTGCACCAGTATCCGGTTGTTGGCATCCAGCGGTACCACGTCGGCGACGCTGCCCAGCGCCACCAAGTCCAGCAACTCGCCGATGTTCGGCTGCGGCTTGCTCTCGTACCAGCCGAGGCTGCGCAAACGCGCACGCAGGGCCATCAGCACATAGAAAATCACCCCGACGCCGGCCAGCGCCTTGCTCGGGAACTCGCAACCTGGCTGGTTCGGATTGACGATGGCATCGGCCAGCGGCAATTCGTCACCGGGCAAGTGGTGGTCGGTGATCAGCACCTGGAGCCCGGCCTTTTTCGCCGCCGCCACGCCTTCAACGCTGGAGATACCGTTGTCCACAGTGATCAGCAACTGGGGTGTACGGGTCAGCGCCACTTCGACGATTTCCGGCGTCAGGCCGTAGCCATACTCGAATCGGTTCGGCACCAAATAGTCGACGTGCGCCGCGCCCAGCAGGCGCAAGCCCAACATGCCCACGGTACTGGCCGTCGCGCCATCGGCGTCGAAGTCACCGACGATCAGAATCCGCTGACGCTGCTCCAGCGCCGTCACCAGCAAATCCACCGCTGCATCGATGCCTTTGAGTTGCTGGAATGGAATCAACCGCGCCAGGCTCTTGTCCAGTTCAGCCTCGGACTGCACGCCCCGCGCCGCGTACAGACGGGTCAGCAGCGGCGGCAGATCACCGAGGAATGGCAGGGTGTCGGGCAACAGGCGAGGTTCGATGCGCATGGGGTGACAGGTGCTTCTCTTGAATACGTAGGATAAAAGCGGATAACGCGGACCAGCAGCGAATAATCAGCCGCGCTCGCCGCTCAGCCATTGCAACTGGACTTCATGCTGACCACGGTCGTCGGTGACAAAAATCGTCCCTTCGCTGATCATCACGTCCCACTTGATAACGCGGGGCATGTCCTTGGCCAGGGTTTCCAGCACTTCCTGTGGAACAGCAGCGATGTGCACGTTTTTCAGGTTCTTGATCGCCGGGATCACTTTGGTCTCCCAGACGCGCAGGCTGCCGTAAGCCAGCAGGCTGGTGCGCTCGGTGCGACGAGAGCACCAGGTCAGGCGATCGGCGTCTGGCTGGCCGACTTCAATCCAGTGCAGAACACGGTCGTCCAGGCTCTTTTCCCACAGGGCTGGTTCGTCCACGTCTGACAGACCGCGACCGAACGACAACTGCTCGTTGTACCAAAAGGCGTAGGCCAGCAGCCGCACGGTCATGCGCTCTTCGGTTTCCGAAGGGTGACGGGCGATGGTCTGCTTCACGCTCTCGTACACGCTGCGGTCGAGGTCGGTAAGGTTCAGTTCAAACTTGTAGGTCGTGGACGGCTGGGCCATGAACGGGCTTCTTGATACGGGGAAAGGCGGCAAGTCTAACCGATGCGGTAGACAATCCACGAATTGAAGGCGATCAACCTTGGTCGTCTGACGTTCGGCTATGTTAAAACCCTGTATTCGCTCAACCTTTGTCCTACAGGATCCAGTATGCCGCTCACCGGAAAACCGCTCTCAGGTCTGAAAGTCATTGAATTGGGTACGCTGATCGCCGGGCCGTTTGCCTCGCGCATTTGCGGCGAGTTCGGTGCCGAGGTGATCAAAATCGAGTCCCCCGATGGCGGCGATCCGTTGCGCAAATGGCGAAAACTGTATGAAGGCACCTCGCTGTGGTGGTTCGTCCAGGCACGCAACAAGAAGTCCCTGACCCTGAACCTCAAACACCCCGACGGCCTGGCGATCCTGAAAAAACTGCTCAGCGAAGCGGACATTCTGATTGAGAATTTTCGCCCGGGCGTGTTGGAAAAACTCGGTCTGGGCTGGGAAGTCTTGCACGCTCTGAACCCGAAACTGGTGATGGTGCGCCTCTCGGGTTTCGGCCAGACCGGGCCGATGAAAGATCAACCAGGCTTTGGCGCCGTCGGTGAATCCATGGGCGGTCTGCGCTACATCACCGGGTTCGAAGACCGGCCACCGGTGCGCACCGGTATTTCCATCGGTGACTCGATTGCCGCGCTCTGGGGCGTGATCGGTGCGCTGATGGCGTTGCGTCATCGCGAGGTTAACGGTGGACTCGGCCAAGTGGTGGATGTGGCGCTGTATGAAGCGATTTTCGCCATGATGGAAAGCATGGTCCCGGAGTTCGACGTGTTCGGCTTCATCCGCGAGCGCACCGGCAACATCATGCCGGGCATTACGCCCTCCTCGATCCACACCAGTGCCGACGGCAAACATGTGCAGATCGGCGCCAATGGCGATGCGATCTTCAAACGCTTCATGCTGATCATGGGTCGCGAGGACCTGGCCAACGACCCTGCGTTGGCGAGCAACGACGGACGCGATAGCCGTCGCGACGAAATTTATGGGGTGATTGATCGCTGGGTCAACTCGCTGCCTCTGGACACCATCATCGAGCAGTTGAATCAGGCCGACGTACCGGCCAGCCGGATCTTCAGCGCTGAAGACATGTTCAGTGATCCACAGTACCTGGCCCGGGAAATGTTCCTGAAGGCCAAGCTGCCGGACGGCAAAGATTTCAAGATGCCGGGAATTGTGCCGAAACTCTCTGAGACCCCCGGCACTTCGGAATGGGTCGGGCCGCAGTTGGGCGAACACAATGCGCAGGTACTCAACGATCTTGGTTACGACAAGGAACAGATCGCAAAGCTGCGTGAAGACGGGGCCATCTAAGCTGAGGCGTCTGCTTGCGCGGCCCATCAACCACTGCCTGACGCGCGGCGGACGAGCATTGTGCGCGTGCGCGTTTTTCCTGTTGCTCGCCGGCCAGGCTCAGCCAACGTTGGCGCAACCGAAGGAAACCCTGGTCTGGTTATTGCGCGACCTTCCTCCGCTGATGATTTTCGAAGGATCGAAAAAGGGCCAGGGCGTCATCGATCAACTGCTGCCGCTGCTGATCGCCCGCATGCCGCAATACGAACACACCCTGATGCGAGTCAATCGCGCTCGCGGCTTGCAAATGCTCCACGAGCCATCCCTCACGTGCGATGCGGCGCTGAATTGGAGCAAGGAGCGCGATGACTGGATCGCATTTTCCATCCCGGTCTTTCGGGCCATGAGTAACGGCCTGGCCGTGCGCCGCGTTGATCGGGAGATGCTGACGCCCTTTATCAATGATGGCGAAGTGGACCTGGCGGCCCTGCTGGCCAGTGGCCGCGAGAAACTGGGCATTATTGCCGAGCGCAACTACGGCGAATATCTCGACGCGCTCCTCAAACAAGCGCCAGCCAACTCACTGACCCTCCACTACGGTAACGATGCTTTGGGCAGCCTGTTGCAAATGCAACGCCTGGGGCGCTTGCGGATGCTGTTGGGGTACCGCTCGGAGATCCGCTACCAGGCCCAGCAGCAAGGGATCGCGGAAGATGAATTGCAGTTCTACCCGATTCGCGGCACGGGCAAATACCTGTCCGGTTACATCGGCTGTAGTGACACTCCCCAGGGCCGGCAGGCGATCATCGAGATCAACCAACTGCTGCGCACCCTGCCCCACGATCACTTGAGCGAAGCATACGCCGCCTGGCTGGACCTCGAGAGTCGCAGCGACTACCTGGAAGCCAGCCGGGCATTTTTCCTGCAGCAGGCCGAGCAATGACAAATCGCAGGCAAAAAGAAACCCCGAGAAGTGGGGAGACGACTCGGGGTTAAACGTGGCCTACATTAAGACCAGTGGCAGCAAGCTACAAGCACCGGAGCACAATGCTTGATCCTGCTGTTACATGGTCTGACTGACCTAAGCGCAGGAAGGTTCCCACAAAAAACAATTCAATTTCGGTTGGCCAGGATCTTGTCCTGAGCAGCATTACGCAACGCCGCGATGACGCAGGGCTCCAGCCTGCCTTCGGCGATCAGCACGTCGCGATGCAAACCGTCGACGACATCCGTCAGCAGACGTTTGCTGGTCAACTGGGCCTGATTGAACGCCCGCTCGACCACGATCGCGCCGGTCGCATTTTTCAGTGTCACCAGGCATTCGCCATGGTTTCCCGACGGGGTCAACGTTACCTGATACGGGCTCAGAGCTTCACCGAGCAATAGACTGATACTTTCCATCTCGATCCCCACTCATTAGTCCGAAAACAAAGTGCCTGGGGCGTGCCTACAATAAATGACCACTGGCTCGAGAAGAAAGTTCTGGATACCGACTGCTAGTGAACCTGCGCCGCGGGTCAATAGAGCATGCACGGCCAAGATGACAGAGAAAAAACAGCCGCCTCACGCCTGCTGCTTACGCTTGCCAATATCGGTCCATCCTCCCAGCAGGCCCCGCAGTTGTCCGTCGGCACCGTAAAAAGGCACCGTCCACTGATAGACATGCCTGACGCCGTTGTTGAACATCAATTGACGCTCACTGAAGCGCGTCTTGCGCGTACCGAGCTGGGCCATGAACTCTGCATGCAGCAGTTCGGCGGTCTCTTTGGGCAAGACGTCCAGTTCAATCAGCTGTCGTCCCTGAACCTGATCGAAACGGGTCGACAAGCCCTCCTCATAGCTTTTGTTGCACATGATCAAACGCCCTTCCAGATCACGAACAAACATCGGATCGGGCATGGCGTCCATCAACGCATGCTGGAAGGCGAGCTGATCGCTCAGACTTTTCTCGGCATCCAGGCGCTGCTGGATCAATACCGTGAGCCGGCGGTTCCAGAGCAAGGACATCAGGCCGAACAGACTGACGATAAACATTCCCCAGCAGCCCCACTCGGCGAGTCGGTGCCAGACGCCGGGCACCTTGACGGGGGCAATCCCATTGAGCCATTTCAGGCGAATGGCGCGCAATTCGGCAGGATCAAGCGCCTCAAGCGCCTTGTTGAGGATGCTCGACAGCTGAGGCTGACCTTTGCGTACGGCCAAGTGGTCCGCTTCCCATTTGCCCTCCACCGTATACCCGACCTTGAGCTGCCCGGACGGATAGAGTTGTGCTCCGGTTTCGTTTTCGATGGTGGCATAGGCCTCACCGCTCTCGACCAGCGCCCGGGCCTCCGCGTAGGTTTTAACCGAGCGCAGCTCGATGTCCGGATGGTCGCGGCGAATCGTGGCCTCCAGCGCATGCCGGGTCGGTAACACCAGAACCCTTCCCGACAGCTGCTCCAGGGATTGCACCTCTGGCGCCCCGGCCCGCCCGACGAACACCCAGCCAGCGCCACCGAACGCATGACTGAAATCCAGAAACGTCTTGCGTTCGTCATTCATCGCCAGCGTCGTGCTCATGTCCGCTGCGCCACTTTCCAGTCGCCCGAGCAACTGATCGGTGGAAAACGATTCTTCGTGAACAAACTGCAATCCCGTCATCGCGCTGATGCGGTTGAGCAGATCATTGTTCAAGCCGTTCCATTGGCCGTGCTCATCCTTGAACAGGTACAGCGGATATTGCACCGATGCGACGATGACTTTCGAATGCTCGGCAATCCATTTCAACTCCTGAGCATCCAGCTCGATCATTGGGCCAGCAATCGATCCTTTGGAATCGGTCGCCGCCAATTGCGACGCGCTCCCCCATTGAGCAAAGCCCAGGGTGCCGACTAAAAAAAACATCCAGCACGCGGCTGGTTTTAACCCTCTGAAAAACAGCATTGCCACTTCCTTGGTGATCGTCTCGCCCGCCCTTCATGGGCGGCTCTTCATTTACGAAACCCGACAAGTGTGGCATGCAGAAATGAGAAAGCCCGTCAGGAAACGGGCTTCAAAATGTGACAGTTTTAATCGGTTACAGAGGCTTGCCGCGGTTGCCATGCTGACTGACAAAGGCCTGCACGGCTTTCAGGTCATTTGGCAGCACGGTGCAGCGCTCATCTCGCTCAAACAATTCAGAAAGATGTGCAGGTAGTTCGAGCGCTTTTCCTACGCCGGCTTTTTCCACTGCGTCCGGGAATTTGACCGGATGCGCCGTACCGAGGATCACCATCGGGATATCCAGGCTGCGACGGCACTCGCGCGCAGCCTTCACGCCGATAGCGGTGTGCGGATCCAGCAGTTCGCCGGTTTGCTCAAAAACTTCAGCAATGGTTTCGCAGGTTTGAGCGTCATCCACGGCCAGCGAATCGAACAGCTTGCGGGCTTCGGTCCAACGTTCCTGTTCGACGCTGAAACCGCCACCTTGCTTGAAGGTGTCCATCAACCCGGCAATCGCTGCGCCGTTGCGACCGTGCAGGTCGAACAGCAGGCGTTCGAAGTTCGACGACACCATGATGTCCATCGACGGCGATAACGTGGCGTGCAGGGTGTCCTTGACGTACTGATTGCCGCTCATGAAGCGGTGCAGGATGTCGTTGCGGTTGGTGGCGACGATCAGTTGGTTGATCGGCAGGCCCATGTTGCGCGCCAGATAACCGGCGAAAATGTCACCGAAGTTGCCGGTCGGTACCGAGAACGATACCGAACGTGCCGGGCCGCCCAGCTGCAGGGCTGCATGGAAGTAGTAAACGATCTGGGCCATGATTCGCGCCCAGTTGATCGAATTCACCGCCACCAGACGCGTGCCTTTGAGGAAGCTCTGGTCGGCGAAGCTCGCCTTGACCATTTCCTGGCAGTCATCGAAGTTGCCTTCGATGGCGATGTTGTGGATGTTCTCGCCGAAAATGGTGGTCATCTGGCGACGCTGCACTTCGGACACGCGGTTGTGCGGGTGCAGGATGAAGATGTCGACGTTTTCGCAGTGCTTGCAGCCTTCGATAGCGGCCGAACCGGTGTCGCCGGACGTAGCGCCGACAATCACCACGCGCTCACCGCGTTTTTCCAACACGTAGTCGAGCAGACGACCAAGCAGCTGCAAGGCGAAGTCTTTGAACGCGAGGGTTGGGCCGTGGAACAGCTCCAGCACCCATTCGTTGCCATTCAGCTGACGCAACGGTGCCACGGCGTTGTGCGAGAACACACCGTAGGTTTCTTCAAGAATCTTTTTGAAATCGGCATCGGGGATGCTACCGGTGACGAACGGGCGCATCACCCGGAAGGCCAGTTCGTGATACGGCAGGCCGGCCCAGGAAGCGATTTCTTCCTGGGTGAAACGTGGCAGGTTTTCCGGGACGTACAGGCCACCGTCCGTGGCCAGACCGGCCAGCAGGACGTCTTCGAAATTCAGGGCCGGTGCCTGGCCGCGGGTACTGATATAACGCATGACTGGCTCCAATAGACAGTGTTCGCAAACCCGGGCTCGCAGGCGAGCCCGGTGAACGATAACGGCTTAGTTCAGGTGCTCGACGCGGATCCGTACGACCGGACCGACGACGCCCGTCAAGGCTTCCAGGGCGGCGATCGCGTCGTTCATGTGCTGTTCCAGCACGCGGTGAGTCAGCAGGATCATCGGCACCAGGCCGTCGTGTTCTTCGACTTCCTTCTGCATGATCGATTCGATGTTGATGCCGCGCTCCGACAGGATGCTCGCCACCTGCGCCAACACGCCCGGATGGTCCTTGGCCTGAATCCGCAGGTAATAGGAGCTTTCGCAGGCCTCGATCGGCAGGATCGGGTGGGCCGACAGCGAATCCGGCTGAAAGGCCAGGTGCGGTACGCGGTTTTCCGGGTCGGAAGTCATGGCGCGAACCACGTCCACCAGGTCGGCGATCACCGACGAAGCGGTCGGCTCCATGCCAGCGCCAGCGCCGTAGTACAGGGTCGAACCGGCGGCATCACCGTTGACCATCACCGCGTTCATCACGCCGTTGACGTTGGCGATCAGGCGATCGGCCGGAATCAGCGTCGGGTGCACGCGCAGTTCGATACCGGCCGCTGTGCTGCGCGCCACACCGAGGTGCTTGATGCGGTAGCCCAGCGCTTCGGCGTAGTTCACGTCAGCGGTGGTCAGCTTGGTGATGCCTTCGGTGTAGGCCTTGTCGAATTGCAGCGGGATGCCGAAGGCGATGGAGGCCAGGATCGTCAGCTTGTGGGCCGCATCGATGCCTTCAACGTCGAAGGTCGGATCGGCCTCGGCGTAACCCAGGGCTTGCGCCTCGGCGAGTACGTCTTCGAAAGTCCGGCCCTTCTCACGCATTTCGGTGAGGATGAAGTTGCCGGTGCCGTTGATGATGCCGGCGACCCAGTTGATGCGGTTGGCCGACAGGCCTTCACGGATCGCCTTGATCACCGGAATGCCACCGGCCACGGCGGCTTCGAACGCCACAATCACGCCCTTCTCCCGGGCCTTGGCGAAAATTTCATTACCGTGAACGGCGATCAACGCCTTGTTCGCGGTCACAACATGTTTTCCGTTCTCGATCGCTTTGAGTACCAGCTCGCGGGCAACGGTGTAGCCGCCCATCAGCTCTATGACGATGTCGATCTCAGGGTTCGTGGCCACTTCGAAGACATCGTTGGTAATCGCAATACCGGTCGTCTGGAACTGAGGCTTTGGCGTGCGCATGGCAATTTGTGCCACTTCGATTCCACGCCCGGCACGACGAGCAATTTCCTCGGCGTTACGCTGAAGTACGTTGAAGGTACCGCCACCGACGGTCCCTAACCCACAGATGCCTACTTTGACCGGTTTCACTGTGAACTCCCCATAAAACGGCCGACTCAAGGCCGGCCGTGAAAACAACCGCATGCTCGCGGTTCTCTATTAATGGCCCGGCGAATGCTGCCGCCGAACCATGATCGTCAATGGCTGACCGTGACGATGCGAATTTACTTCGCGCCCAGTGCCAGTTTGGCGACTTGTGGCGCAGGCTGGTAGCCCGGAATCACTTGGCCGTCGGCCAAAACGATGGCCGGTGTACCGTTCACGCCGATCGACTGACCGAGGGCGAACTGCTTGGAAACCGGGTTATCGCACTTGGCGGCCTTGATTTCCTTGCCGTCGACCATCTTGTCCATGGCGGCTTTCTTGTCTTTCGAGCACCAGACCGCTTGCAGCTGTTCGTCACCCGGCGAGCCCAGACCCTGGCGCGGGAACGCGACGTAACGCACTTCGATGCCGCGCTTGTTCAGCTCAGGCACTTCGGCGTGCAGCTTGTGGCAATACGGGCAGGTGGTATCGGTGAACACGGTGATGTGCGATTTGGTTTCGCCGATCGCTGGGTAGACCACGGTTTCAGCCACTGGAATCTCGTTGACCAGTTTGGAAACGCCCAGGCGTTCGGTCTTCTCGGTCAGGTTGACCGGCTTGCCGTCCTTGAGTTGGAACATGTAACCCTGAACGACGTACTGGCCGTCGGCGCTGGCGTAGAGTACGCGGCTGCCCTTGAGTTTGACTTCGTACAGACCTGGCAGCGGGCTGGCAGTGATGGTTTCTACCGGTACGTCGAGCTGGAGGTTTTCCAGGCTTTTACGAATGGCTTTGTCGGCCGCGTCATCGGCGACGGCAAAGGTGCTGACCAACGCAATGGCTGCGGCGGCGAAAATCTGGGTCAGACGCATGAGAACTCCTGAAGGCGGACAAATGGGACGATCAGAACGCCCGTACCGAAACACCGGGTCATAAACGCCCATCGTGCAAACCGGCAAAGCCTACCACATAAGGCCCCTGTGGCCGAATGCGGGTGATGCAGGATACCTAGTTCAAATGGCTCCGGACCTTTGTAGCAGCTGGCGAAGCCTGCGTTCGGCTGCGTAGCAGCCGTAAATCCTGAGTCCGCGTTTTAACTGAAACACCACAGCGCTTGATTTTACGACTGCTGCGCGGCCGAACGCAGGCTTCGCCAGCTGCTACAAGGGTTGCGGTTAGCCTCTGGGATGGTGTTTGGCGTGCAGGTCTTGCAAGCGGGCGCGGGCGACGTGGGTGTAGATCTGCGTGGTCGACAGATCGCTGTGACCGAGCAGCATTTGCACCACCCGCAGGTCGGCGCCGTGGTTGAGCAGGTGAGTGGCGAAGGCATGGCGCAAGGTGTGCGGCGACAGCGACTTGCCGATCCCGGCAACCTTGGCCTGGTGCTTGATGCGATGCCAGAAGGTCTGCCGAGTCATCTGCTCGCCGCGCTGGCTGGGGAACATGACATCGCTGGGACGCCCGCCAAGCAGCTCTTGGCGGCCATCGCGCAGGTAACGCTCGACCCAGACAATCGCCTCCTCGCCCATCGGCACCAGCCGCTCCTTGCTGCCCTTGCCCATCACTCGCAGCACACCTTGGCGCAGATTGACCTGCTCCAGTGTCAGGCTGATCAGCTCTGTCACACGCAAGCCACAGGCATAAAGCACTTCGAGCATGGCGCGGTCGCGCTGGCCGATGGCTTCGCTCAGGTCGGGGGCTTTTAACAAGGCCTCCACATCCGCTTCCGACAAGGATTTAGGCAGTGGTCGACCCAGCTGCGGCATATCGACACGCAAGGTCGGATCGACTGCAATCAACTTTTCCCGCAGCAAATAGCGATAAAAGCCACGCACGCCGGAGAGGAATCGCGCCGTCGAGCGGGGTTTGTAGTTTTGCTCCAGACGCCAGGCCAAGTGATCGAGGATCAATTCGCGGCCGGCATTGATCAACTCCAACCCTTTTTCCTGCAGCCAGCCGTTGAACAGGGCCAGGTCGCTGCGATAGGCATCACGGGTGTTATCGGAAAGACCTTTCTCCAGCCACAGAGCGTCGAGGAATTGGTCTATCAGGGGATGATCGATGGCAGGCATAAAGGCTCAGGTCACTGGAAAACTGACGGCAAGTCTTTCATAGCCTGCTGAGGCTTTATAGAGCCTGATGTAAACGCGGTGCTTGTTAGATCGATTCGCGGGCAAGTCGGATCGCCGCACCGCACGCTCCCACAGGTAAATTGCAGGCAACAAAAAAGCAGCCCGTAGGCTGCTTTTTTCTGCATCGGAAGCTGGACTTAAGCCAGTTTTTCCTTGATGCGAGCTGCTTTACCGGACAGGTCACGCAGGTAGTACAGCTTGGCTTTACGTACGTCACCGCGACGTTTAACGGCCATGCTGTCGATTTGCGGGCTGTAGGTCTGGAAAGTACGCTCTACGCCAACACCGTTGGAGATTTTGCGAACGGTGAATGCACTGTTTACGCCGCGGTTACGCTTGGCGATAACAACACCTTCGAACGCTTGCAGACGCGAACGGTCGCCTTCCTTCACTTTCACCTGAACGACAACAGTGTCGCCCGGGGCAAAGGTAGGGATCTCTTTGGTCATCTGCTCTGCTTCGAGTGCAAGGATGATTTTGTTAGTCATGCTGTGCTCCTAAGGTAAATCGTCGGATCTACCATCGATACGTTGTTAACTATCGTCCCGCTCGCGGATGTATTCCTCGAGCAGCTTCTTCTCTTCTCCAGAAAGCGAGCGGCTTTCCAGAAGATCGGCGCGTCGTTCAAAGGTCCTACCAAGGGACTGCTGTAAACGCCAACGCCGGATATGCGCGTGATTGCCACTTAGCAACACGTCGGGAACACGCTGATCCGCATACACCTCCGGTCGGGTGTAGTGCGGGCAATCCAGCAAACCATCCGTAAAGGAATCTTCCTCGGCGGAGTCCGCATGCCCTAAAGCTCCAGGCAGCAGTCGTGTAACCGCATCGATCAGGACCATCGCCGGCAGCTCGCCGCCAGACAGTACATAGTCGCCAATCGACCACTCTTCATCGACATGAGCCTCTATAAAACGCTCGTCAATGCCTTCATAGCGGCCGGCAATCAGGATCAATGCATCCAGATTCGCCAACTCGCGTACCGCCGACTGAGTCAGTTGACGGCCTTGGGGGGACAGGTAAATTACCTTCGCCGCCTCCCCGGCTGCTGCCTTGGCCTGAACCAACGCATCTTCCAGGGGCTTGATCTTCATCACCATGCCCGGACCACCGCCAAATGGGCGATCGTCCACAGTGTGATGTCGATCCGTCGTGTAGTCTCGCGGATTCCAACAGGTGAGCTGCAAGAGCCCCTGTTTCACCGCACGACTGGTGATGCCGTACTCGCTGATGGCGGAGAACATCTCGGGAAACAAACTGATCACTTCTACGCGCAAGTTAGCCACGCTTAGAAGTCCGCATCCCATTCCACCTTCATCTCGCCTGCGGCAAGGTCGACGGCCAACACGCATTGCTCCGTATAGGGCAACAGGCGTTCGCGATCATCCAGGCTGCCAGCGCAAGGCTTGACCACCATTACATCATTGGCGCCGGTTTCCAGAAGATGATCGATTTTCCCGAGCAATTGCCCGAGTTGATCAATGACCTTCAGACCTTCCAGCTGGTACCAGTAGTACTCGCCGTCGGTCAATTCAGGGAACAGGTTGCGCGGCACGCAGATCTCATAACCGGCCAGAAGACGCGCTTCTTCACGATCATCAAGACCCTTGAGCTTTGCGACCAGGAACTTGTCGTTCCCACGTCCGCTGACCAGCTCGACCTGTTTCACATTACCTTCGCGCTTGAGCGTCCAGGTTTTGTACTGCAACAGGTTTTCAGTCGGATCAGTAAAGGAATACACCTTCACTTCGCCGCGAACGCCATGAACCGAATAAATTTTGCCGATAACGATCAAATCATCAGCAACAGCTGGCGTCGCGTTCATATTGCTCAGGCCGCAGCCTTAGCCGCGTCCTTCAACAACTGAGCAACGCGCTCAGAAGGTTGTGCACCAACGCTCAGCCAGTAGGCTACGCGCTCTTGGTTCACGGACAGACGGACTTCTTGACCACGAGCAACAGGGTTGAAGAAACCAACCTGTTCCTTGTGCGAACCGTCGCGCGGGTTGCGGCTGTCGGTTACGGTCAAGTGGTAAAACGGGCGCTTTTTGGAGCCGCCAAGGGCAAGACGGATTGTTAGCATGTGAACATCGTTCCTGTAGTCGGTGCTGCAAATCTAAAGGCACAGCGGGCATAGGTGCCCGAAAGGCCGCATATTCTAAGGAATATCCGGACTTTTGCAAATGACTTTTTCCGGCGGCCTTTCAGTCGCCATCAAGATTTGCTATAGAGCCGTCGTTGAAAACGGCCAGTCAGCTCCCGCCAAGTGCGGGTTTGCTGGAGATCCCACTTCCGTGTGGGAGGTGCAAGGGCAAGCCCCCGCGTAAATTATTTACATTCTCGGCATGCCGCCGCCGGGCAACATACCGCCCATGCCGCGCATCATTTTGGCCATTCCGCCTTTTGCGGAGAACTTCTTCATCATCTTCTGCATCTGCTTGTGCTGCTTGATCAAGCGACCGATGTCCTGCACCTGAGTGCCGGAACCCATGGCGATCCGGCGTTTGCGCGAACCGCTGATCATCTCAGGGTCGCGGCGCTCGGCCGGGGTCATGGAATTGATGATGGCTTCCATCTGCTTAAATTGTTTCTCTGCCGCGCCTTGGGCGTTGCCCATCTGCGCCAGGTTCATGCCGCCGATGTTTGGCAGTTTGTCCATGAGGCCGCCGAGGCCGCCCATGTTTTTCATCTGTTGCAGCTGATCGCGGAAGTCTTCGAGGTCGAAGCCCTTGCCCTTCTTCAGCTTCTTGGCCAGTTTGTCGGCCTTGTCCTTGTCGAGGGTCTGCTCGGCCTGCTCGATCAGACTGAGCACGTCGCCCATGCCGAGGATGCGCGAAGCAATACGCTCAGGATGGAACGGCTCGAGCGCGTCGCTCTTCTCGCCCATACCGATGAACTTGATCGGCTTGCCGGTGATGGCGCGAACCGACAGCGCGGCACCGCCACGGGCATCGCCGTCGACCTTGGTCAGGATCACACCGGTCAGCGGCAGCGCGTCGCCGAAGGCCTTGGCCGTGTTGGCGGCGTCCTGACCGGTCATGGCGTCGACCACGAACAGGGTTTCGACCGGGTTGATCGCGGCATGCAGCGCCTTGATCTCACCCATCATCTCTTCATCGATGTGCAGGCGACCGGCGGTATCGACGATGACCACGTCGATGAATTTCAGTTTTGCTTCTTTAATAGCCGCTTGCGCGATGTCGACCGGCTTCTGGCTCAGGTCGGACGGGAAGAAGGTAACGCCGACTTCACCCGCGAGCATTTCCAGCTGCTTGATCGCCGCCGGACGGTAAACGTCCGCAGACACGACCATGACCGACTTCTTCTTGCGCTCTTTAAGGAAGCGCGCGAGTTTGCCGGCGGTGGTGGTTTTACCCGCACCCTGCAAACCGGCCATCAGCACGACGGCCGGAGGAACGGCACTCAGGTTCAAGTCTTCGTTGGCCGCGCCCATCAGGCTTTCGAGTTCGGCCTGGACGATCTTCACGAAGGCCTGGCCCGGCGTCAGGCTGCGCGACACCTCGGTGCCGACGGCGCGTTCCTTGACCGAATTGACGAAGTCTTTCACCACCGGCAAGGCGACGTCAGCTTCGAGCAACGCCATGCGCACTTCACGCAGGGTGTCTTTGATGTTGTCTTCGGTCAGCTTGGCCTTGCCGGTGACATGGCGCAGCGTCTGCGAGAGACGGTCGGTTAAGCTTTCAAACATTGCGCGATCCTTTCAGGCCCTGTGTAGACCGGGATAATGGCGGCCCAGACCGGAATAAACATGTGCTCGGCGAGCCTGCGGCGTGGGCAGGTCGCGGATTATAGCGAAGACTGCGTCTGGCGGACACCTCGTCGTCAGGTTGCATGGTCTTTCGTGCTGCGGGGATTCTATGCCAAACTCAGCGCCTTTCGGGCTTGCCTAACAGGATTTATGCTCCCCTTGTCACCCAGTTTGCTAACTACCCTCGCCGCCGCCTGCTTATATGCCGCTGCGACCCTCTATCAGGGCACTCGTCTGGCCACCGGCGCCAAGGCGAACAAACGCCTGCTGGTCACGCTCGGCGTGCTCGCCGTGCTGGCTCATAGCGCCAGCCTGTTCACCCACCTGCTGACACCGATTGGCCTGGGCCTGGATTTTTTCAGCGCCGCCAGCCTGATTGCCGCCGCGGTGATTGCCCTGACGCTGTTGGCCTGCTCGCGGATCCCGGTGGAGAACCTGCTTATATTGCTGTTCCCGCTCGGCGCCGCCACCGTGCTGCTCGCACAGTTCGCCCCCGCCGGCACAGTGCAGATCATCGACGAAGAACCGGGCATCCTCGCCCACATCCTGCTGTCGATCCTCGCCTACGGCATGTTCACCATCGCGGTATTCCAGGCGTTGCTGCTGCTGGTTCAAGACCATCAGCTCAAGCACAAGCATCCGTCCGGCCTGATCAAGAACTTCCCGCCGCTGCAAACCATGGAAAGCCTGCTGTTCGGTTTCCTCTGGGCCGGCTGGACCCTGCTGTCGCTGTCGCTGATCTCCGGCTGGCTGTTCGTCGACAACCTGTTCGCCCAGCACCTGGTGCACAAAACCTTGCTGGCATGCCTCGCCTGGATCGTTTTCAGCGTGCTGCTCTGGGGCCGTAACCGCCTCGGCTGGCGCGGACACAAAGCCATTCGCTGGACCCTCGCCGGTTTCTGCCTGCTGATGCTGGCGTATTTCGGCAGTAAGCTGGTTCGTGAATACATCCTGCATATCTGACGGGCGGCATTAATGGACGACTTGCCCATAGGGCCGATGCTCGCGGTAGTGGCCCTGCTGATTTTATGGTCGGGACTGTTTACCGCCATCGAAGCTGCGCAACAGCACTTGCTCGCCCAGCGGACAGCTTCGCGTTCGAGCGACAAGCCGGTGGCAAAGCTGAGCTTTTCGCTCAATAGCCTGATCCTCTGCAACACCCTGTGCCGCGCACTGGTCGTGGTCATCAGCACCTTGCTGGCGATTTTCACCTGGGCGGAAAACGGTCCATGGGTGGCCTGCCTGGGGGCTGGCGCCGTGCTTCTGGTGTTCGCCGACTACCTGCCGCGCACCCTCGCCGTCCGTTATCCCGACGCTGTCCTGGCCTTGGGCAACACCTTGCTTGGTGCGCCACTGAAAATCATCTATCCCGCCGCCTGGTTGCTCAATGGCATAAGCCAGTTGCTGATGCGACCGTTCGCCCGCAAAGTCAAAGTGGTGCAGCAGAGCGAAGACGAAGCCCCGAACGATCGGCTCGATGATCACGAACACGCCGTCTGCCGCCCACACCCACTGTCAGGCATCCATGCGCTGGACAACATCACGGTCAACGACATTCTGGTGCCACGCAGTGACGTCGATGGGGTCAATCTGGACGACTCCCTCGAGGAAATCATCGAGCAGCTTCGCGCCAATAAACGCACGCGCTTGCCGGTTTTCCACAGCGACATCAACCACGTCGAGGCGGTGCTCAATACCCGGCAGATCCGCCATCTGCTGTCCGACGCCAGTCTGACCCGAGAAGCACTGCTGGCAGCCTGTCACGACCCCTACTTCGTGCCGGAAAGCACCCCGTTGCAACTGCAGCTGTTGAATTTCCACAAACAACAGCGACGCCTGGGCATGGTGGTCGACGAGTACGGCGAAGTGCTCGGTGTCGTGACTCTGGAAGACATTCTCGAAGAAATCGTCGGCGAGTTCGAAAGCCAGCACAGCCTGGATAACCCGCACATCCATCCACAGGCCGATGGCCGCCTGGTGATCGAAGGTGCAGCGTCGATTCGCGAATTGAACAAGAGCCTGGGCTGGCACTTGCCGAGCGACGGTCCGAAAACCCTCAACGGGTTGGTGACCGAGGCGCTGGAGACGATTCCGGAAAGTGCGGTATGCCTGAAGATCGGGCGTTATCGGCTGGAGATTCTGGAGACGGAAGACAATCGGGTCAGCCGGGTACTGATCTGGCATACGAGTTCGGCCCCAGCGGTTGTACCTGCACGATAGATCGCTAAAAGATCGCAGCCTTCGGCAGCTCCTACATCTGGAATGCGCTCCCCTGTAGGAGCTGCCGAAGGCTGCGATCTTTTTGCCCTTGTTGAATCGTTAGCCGCCTTCCTATAATCAAGCCGCTTACCCAAGCCCCGCCATACCCAAGTGCTACCCGCACTCTGCGTTAAGCCCACATCCCTGGGTGTTCGACCATAATAATTCGCTCCACTGGGGCACATGACTGTCAGGGATAACTGCATGACGACCAGCACGACTTATAACGACACCGCGCCTGCGCAACCGACGAACTCCGCCACCCGAGTGGCCACCGCGAGTTTCATCGGCACCGCCATCGAGTTCTACGACTTCTACGTCTATGCCACTGCCGCTGCGCTGGTGATCGGTCCGGTATTTTTTCCGCAGACCTCCGGCACGGCCCAGATGCTGTCGGCGTTCCTCACCTTCGGCATCGCCTTCCTTGCTCGACCGCTAGGATCGGCGCTTTTCGGCCACTTCGGTGACCGCATCGGGCGCAAATCGACGCTGGTTGCCTCGCTGCTGCTGATGGGCGTATGCACCACGCTGATCGGCGTGCTCCCGGGTTACGACAGCATCGGGGCCTGGGCGCCGATTCTGCTCTGCGTGCTGCGCTTCGGCCAAGGCCTGGGACTGGGCGGTGAATGGGGCGGCGCTGCGTTGCTGGCGACGGAGAATGCGCCGAAGGGCAAACGCGCCTGGTTCGGCATGTTCCCGCAGCTTGGCCCCTCGATCGGCTTCCTCGCGGCCAATGGGCTGTTTCTTACGCTGGCCATGACCCTGAACGACGAGCAGTTCCGCTCGTGGGGCTGGCGGATTCCGTTCCTGCTCAGTGCCGCGCTGGTGATGGTCGGTCTGTACGTGCGGCTCAAGCTTCACGAAACGCCAGTATTTGCCAATGCAATGGCACGCCAGGAGCGGGTGAAGATCCCGCTGGTCGAGCTGCTCAGCCAATACTGGGCGCCGATGTTGCTGGGTGCCGGGGCGATGGTGGTGTGCTACGCGCTGTTCTATATCTCGACAGTGTTTTCGCTGAGTTATGGCGTGTCGACGCTCGGCTACACCCGCGAGACCTTCCTCGCGCTGCTGTGCTTCGCCGTGCTGTTCATGGCCGCCGCTACGCCGCTGTCGGCCTGGGCCAGTGATCGATACGGGCGCAAACCGGTGCTGATCATCGGCGGTGTGCTGGCGATTCTGTCCGGCTTCCTGATGGAACCGCTGCTGACCCAAGGTTCGACCTGGGGCGTGGCGCTGTTCCTGTGCATCGAGCTGTTTCTGATGGGCGTGACGTTTGCGCCGATGGGCGCGCTGCTGCCGGAGCTGTTTCCAACCCACGTGCGCTATACCGGTGCGTCGGCGGCCTACAACCTGGGCGGCATTGTCGGGGCCTCGGCGGCACCGTTTTTCGCGCAGAAGCTGGTGGCGATGGGTGGTTTGAGTTATGTCGGCGGGTATGTGTCGGGGGCGGCTGTGCTGAGTTTGATTGCTGTGCTGTGCCTGAAGGAAACGCGCAATAACGATCTGAATCGGGTTGCCTGACAGATCGCCATCGCGAGCAAGCTCGCTCCCACAGGGTTCTTGGTTGGCCACAGATTGTGTGTACACCCCAATTCCCATGTGGGAGCGAGCTTGCTCGCGATAGCCGCGACTCGGTTTACAACTCTACAACAACAGCCTGAGAAGCACGGGTCGCTTTAGCACGAGCCGCGTCAATTGACTCATCACGCGCCAACGCCACACCCATCCGACGCTGACCATTGACCTCAGGCTTGCCGAACAGACGCAACGCTGTATCCGGCTCGCTCAACGCAGCACCAAGATTGGCGAAAGCCGTCTGAGTCGACTGCCCTTCCACCAGAATCACCGCCGAAGCCGATGGGCCGAACTGGCGGATCAATGGAATCGGCAGGCCCAGAATCGCCCGTGCGTGCAGCGCAAACTGCGACAGGTCCTGGGAAATCAACGTCACCAGACCGGTGTCATGTGGACGCGGCGAGACTTCGCTGAACCAGACTTGATCGCCTTTGATGAACAGCTCAACACCAAACAGACCACGGCCACCGAGGGCTTCAGTGACGGCTTTGGCAACGCGCTCGGATTCGGCCAAGGCAATCGGACTCATCGCTTGTGGCTGCCAGGATTCCTGATAGTCGCCCTTCTCCTGACGGTGGCCGACTGGCGCGCAGAACGTAGTGCCGCCAACGTGACGCACGGTCAACAGGGTGATTTCGTAGTCGAAGTCGATAAAGCCTTCGACGATCACGCGGCCTTTACCGGCGCGGCCGCCTTCTTGAGCGTAATCCCAGGCTTTCTGCACGTCATCGACGCTACGCAGCAGGCTCTGGCCTTTGCCCGAGGAGCTCATGACTGGCTTGACCACGCACGGGAAGCCCAGGTCCTGGACTGCCTTGCTGTAATCCTCGAAGGTGTCGGCGAAGTGGTACGGCGAGGTCGGCAGGTCCAGCTCTTCAGCGGCCAGGCGACGGATGCCTTCGCGGTTCATGGTCAGCTGCGCGGCGCGAGCGGTCGGGATCACGGTGAAGCCTTCGGCTTCCAGCTCCACGAGGGTCGCGGTGGCAATGGCTTCGATTTCCGGCACGATGAAATGCGGTTTTTCGGCTTCGATCACCGCACGCAGAGCGGCGCCGTCGAGCATGTTGATCACATGGCTGCGATGGGCGACCTGCATGGCAGGCGCATTGGCGTAGCGATCCACGGCAATCACTTCAACGCCCAGGCGTTGCAGCTCGATCACCACTTCCTTGCCCAACTCGCCACAGCCACACAGCAATACGCGGGTCGCGGTTGGCGACAATGGAGTTCCGATACGGGTCATCTCAGGTCCTCAAGAAGCGGATCATCGAGGGTAGCTGCGCCTGGCGCGCTTCCCATGGGGAGAAAGCGCGGCATTTTACATGAACCTGCGGGTTTGGCTTCAGCTGACGACGGCCTGCTTGCGCAAGCGCCAGGCCATGATCAACCACACGGTAGTCACGCCGGCGAACTTCGAGCCCATGGCGGTGAGGATCACACCCGGGGTGAACGCATCGATCATGCCGAAGAAAATGAAGCTATCGAGCGGAATGCTCAGGGCCGAACTTATCCACAGGCGGTCGTGCAAGGGACGCTTGGTGATGCTGAACACCAGCCAATCGATGCATTCGGATACCGCGAACGCCGTGGCGCTGGCCAGCGCGATGGAGGGATCGGACGTCACGTAAGACAACACCAGCGCTGCCAGCATCGCCGCGATCGCACCATGGCCGAAACGGGTTTGCACCATATCGCGCAAAACGAACACCAAACCACCCCAGGCCGACCAGATGATGTCCAGGTGCGGGGCAGTGGAAAAGGCGTAGTTGATCAGCACGACGCTGCTGATGTAAGCGATCAGGAAGAACATGAGGCGGCGGGATACCTGTCAATTTGGCGCACAGAGTACCGTAGGAGCTGACGAGTGCAACGAGGCTGCGATCTTTTGACGTTGTTTTATAAAGGCAAGATCAAAAGATCGCAGCCTCGTTGCACTCGTCAGCTCCTACAGGTCAGGCGTTTTGTTAATCATCCAAAGTAACCCGCTCGACTTCGCCCGCTCATGACACAACCCCAACACCTTGCGGCGCTCTTCGTTTTCCATCCGGCTCCAGCGCGTGATCTCTTCCACTGTGCGCTGACACCCGGTGCAAATATCGTCCTCGTCCAGCGCGCAGATATTCACGCAAGGCGATCGAACCGGGCGCTCGGGCGTGCTCATTCTTCCTGCTCAACCAGATCGCGGGCATACCGTTGCGAGTTATGCACATAGTGAGCAGCGCTGGCCTCCAGCATTTTTTTCTGCGGCTCGGTCAGCTCGCGCACCACTTTGCCGGGGGAACCCATGACCAGCGAACCGTCTGGAATCTCCTTGCCCTCACCGATCAGCGAGTTGGCGCCGATGATGCAGTTCTTGCCGATTTTCGCGCCGTTGAGGATCACCGCGTTAATCCCGATCAAGCTGTAATCGCCCACCGTGCAGCCATGAAGCATGGCGTTATGGCCGATGGTCACGCCGGTGCCGATGGTCAGCGGGTAACCCATGTCGGTGTGCATCACCGTGCCGTCCTGGACGTTGCTGTTCTTGCCGATCAGGATCAGTTCGTTGTCGCCACGCAGCACAGCGTTGAACCAGACGTTGGCGCCCTCCTCCAGTTTGACCTTACCCACCAGCACGGCATTGGGTGCGACCCAGCTCTGCGGATGGGTTTCGACGCGGGCGTCGCCCAGGCGATATTTCATCTTATTGTCCTCAAGGCCAGGCAGGCTCACTTGCAAAAAGCGGGGTTCACACCCTACGAGCGATGGCTTCAGGTGTTGATAAACGTTTGGGGTGGTTGATGCAGACTGATTTTGGCGTCATAGAGCAGGTTGATCAACTCGACGATCATAATCGCCGTCAGGCCCCAGATTTTGTACTCGCCATAACGATAGCTCGGCACGTACCAACTGTGACCCTGGTAATCGATTCGATGGGTGTGTTCGCGCGGATCCTTGCGGAAGAACTCCAGCGGTACGCTGAAGACTGCGGCGATCTCGGCATCGTTGGCCCGGTACTCGACAAAGTCCGGAATCACACCGACATAGGGTGTGACCTTGATGCCGTGTAGGGAGATCAACGGGCTCAGCGGGCCGATCACTTCGACCAGCCCCGGCGGCAGGCCGATTTCTTCTTCGGCTTCGCGCAGGGCGGTGAAAATCAGGTCAGGGTCTTCGGGGTCGCGCCGCCCGCCGGGAAAGGCGACTTCGCCGCCATGGGTCGAGAGCCCGCTGGCGCGCAGGGTCAGAACCAGTTCCGGTTCGTCACTGCGAGTGATGGGCACCAGCACTGCGGCCTCGGGGAAACGTTTATCGGTTTCCAATGTGCATGGGGTGTGGTTGCTTACTCGATGCAGTAGCTCGTCCAGCATGAGTCTTCTCGATCTGTTGGCCGTAGGGTCTGTTGACGTTTGCTGACAACCGCGTTGCGCGCCAACGCGCGCGATGCTGCGTTGCGGGATTTGCCAAGGGAACAGCCATTAGCTGCATCCCGCGCCTTGCCTCGCACGCGTTGGCACTGCAACGCAGTTCGCCAGCAAACGTCAACAGACCCTATGCATCATGCACCAATCGAACCGACCACCCAACCCCATAACCACTGCATGTCGCTAAACGACAACTTGCCGACAGACACCGCCGCACGCCAAGATAGGCGCAGCATTCAGGAACCCAAGCATGAAATTTTGCAGTCAGTGCGGCAACCCGGTGACCCAGCGCATTCCAGAGGGCGATTCGCGCCTGCGTTTTGTCTGTGACAGCTGTCAGGCGATTCACTACCAGAACCCCAATATCGTCGCCGGTTGCGTGGCGACCTGGGGCTCCAAGGTCTTGCTGTGCCGCCGCGCCATCGAGCCTCGGCTCGGTTATTGGACCCTGCCCGCCGGTTTCATGGAAAACGGTGAAACCATCGAGCAGGCGGCCATTCGCGAGACGGCCGAAGAAGCCTGCGCGCGGGTGCGCAACCTGAGCATCTATACGTTGATCGACGTGCCGCACATCAGCCAGGTGCATGTGTTCTTCCGCGCCGAGCTGGTGGACCTGGACTTTTGCGCTGGTCCCGAGAGCCTGGAAGTAGCGCTTTTCGAAGAAGCCGACATCCCTTGGTCCGAGCTGGCTTTCCGCACGGTGGGCCGTACCTTAGAATGCTTCTTCGCTGACCGGCGGACCGAGGTCTACCCCGTGCGGTCCGAGTCGATCCCGCCGCTTGCTCAGCCTGCCATTACATAAAGCTCCTTGATCTAAAATCACCTATAACTAAATAGTCGCGACACCTCTTAGGGATATCGTTTCAATGCGCTGGTTGCTTGCCGTGTTTTGCTTGTCGTTCGTTGCTATCTCCCAGGCTTCCGTCGCTGAAACCCTGGACGGCAAAGTCATCGAAAAAGTTCTGGTGCTCAAGTCCGCCCACCAAATGCAATTGATCAATGACGGCAAGCCGATCAAGACCTATCGCATCTCATTGGGAAAAAGACCCATCGGCCCGAAACTCATGGAAGGCGACAAACGCACGCCTGAAGGTTTTTACTGGCTGGACTGGCGCAAGGTCAGTGACCGTTTCAATCTGGCGATGCACATCTCCTACCCGAACATCAGTGACTCCGCGCGCTCCCGGCGTGAAGGCGTCGAACCCGGTGGCATGATCATGATCCACGGCACCCCGGACACTGAAGAAAACCCAGAAGACCTGTTCCATACGCTGGACTGGACCGACGGCTGCATTGCCATGCGCAACATGGACATGCGCGAGGTCTGGGGTTTGGTGCCGGACGGAACGATGATCGAAATCCGTCCGTAATCCCCCCGCAAATTGGCTACCGTTGGTCGCTCCTCGAAAAATAAATTCAAAAGATCGCAGCCTGCGGCAGCTCCTACCGGGTAGATACCACTCCCGTCAGTAGGAGCTGCCGCAGGCTGCGATCTTTGCTTTCAAAACTCCCACCTCTAATACCACTTCAAACCAGAAATTCTATTACCCATCAATCCGGGCAGGCTTTCCCGCGCCAACAGCAATGTGATCTCATTGACATGGTATTTAAGTGGTATTAGTTTTCACCCCACCACCGGGCGACAACTCTCCAATATCCGCATCGGACCAAACCTACATGAATGACCTCCAGGCCCTACGCCCTGACGACACCCAGCCCACGCCGTTGTACCTGCAACTGGCGCGCAATCTGGAAGCGGCGATCCATGCCGGCCAGTGGAAAGCCGAACAGGCCATGCCGTCGGAGCGCAACCTCAGCGAAATGCTGGGCATCTCCCGCGTCACCGCCCGCAAGGCGCTGGAAGTTCTGTTCGAGCAAGGTCTGATCCGCCGCAACCAGGGTTCCGGCACCTTTATTACCCCGCGCCTGGAACAACCGCTGTCGCGCCTCTCGGGTTTCAGCGAAATGCTGCGGTTGAAGGGCTTCATCCCCGGCTCGCAATGGCTGGAGCGTGAAATCACTCCGCCGACCCACGAAGAACTGATCCGCCTGGGCCTCTCGCCGAACGACAAGGTCGCGCGGCTCAAACGTCTGCGTAAAGCCGACGACACGGTGATGGCGATCGAGATGAGCACCCTGCCCGCCTCGATCATTCCCAAGCCGCAAGCCGTGGGCGACTCCCTCTACGAATACCTCGACGGCATCGGCAAGCCGATCGTCCGCGCGCTGCAACACATTCAGGCGATCAACGCCTCGGACGAATTCGCCGCACTGGTCGGCATCGCGCCCGGCACCGCCATGCTGCTGATGACCCGGGTCGGGTACCTGGAAGACAACACGCCGATCGAAGTCACCGACACCTATTGCCGCAACGACTACTACGACTTTGTCGCAGAGCTTCGTCGCTAGACAAGCAAACGAGAACCGATCATGTCCGAAGACAACATCCTCACCGCCCGCGGCTGGGTTCGCGGCCGGCTGATTCACGAACACGGCAAGGTCGTGTCGATCGAAGGCCAACCGTGCGATCCGGCCGACAACGACCTGCCTTACCTGCTGCCGGGTTTCATCGACCTGCACGTTCATGGCGGCGGCGGAAAAGACATCATGGAAGGTGCGCCAGCCTTCGAGACCATCACCAAAACCCACGTGCGTTTCGGCACGACGTCGATGCTGGCGACCACCATGACCGCGCCGCCTGCAGAAATTTCCAGCGTGCTTAAAGCCCTCGGCGAGTATTGCGAGCAGCGCCTGAAAGGCAGCGCCCGAGTCCTCGGCGTGCACCTGGAAGGCCCGTACATCAACCCCGGCAAACTCGGCGCCCAACCGAATTTCGCCCACACCGCGTTGATGGCCGAAGTCGAAGAATATCTGGCACTGGCGCCGATCCGGGTGATCACCATAGCCCCGGAAATCGCCGGCCACGACGCCTTGATCCGCAACCTCAGCGCTCGTGGCGTACGCATGCAAATCGGCCATACCCTCGGCAGTTACGAGGAAGGCGTTGCCGCGCTGAACGCCGGCGCCAGCAGCTTCACTCACCTCTACAACGCCATGAGCCCGCTGCATCACCGCGAGCCGGGCATCGTCGGCGCGGCACTGGCCCACGCCAAATACGCCGAGTTGATTCCGGACTTGCTGCACGTGCACCCCGGCGCCATCCGTGTGGCCCTGCGTTCAATCCCGTGCCTGTATTGCGTCACCGACTCCACCGCCGCCGCCGGCATGCCCGACGGTGAATACAAGCTTGGCAGCCACACCGTGACCAAATGCCTGGGCGGCGTGCGCTTGCCCGACGGCACTCTGGCCGGCAGCACGCTGACCATGGATCAGGCTTTGCGCAATCTGGTGAAGATCGGTTTGCCGATCGCCGAGGCCTCGCAACGTCTTTCGCAATTCCCCGCCGACTACCTCGGCCTCAACGAACGCGGGCGCCTGCAACCCGGCAGCTGGGCCGACTGCGTGCGGCTGGATCGCTCACTCACACTGACCGCCGTCATGGTCGAAGGAGAAGACATTGACTTCAAAAATGCTTGAAGAGGCGCTGTCCTCATTCGAGGCCGTGCAAGCCCAATTGCAGCAACTCGACCCGCAGATGATCGAGATCGCCGGGCGCCTGCGTCGTCAGCCACCGCAAGTGGCGATGACCGTCGCTCGCGGCAGCTCCGATCATGCCGCCAGTTATTTTGCCTACCTGACCATGCAGCAGTTGGGCTTCCCGGTGGCGTCGTTGCCGATGTCGGTGGTGACCATGCTGCAAGCACCGCTGAAGGTCAGCGGCCAAGTGGCGTTCGCCTTCTCGCAGTCCGGGCAAAGTCCCGATCTGGTGAACAGCATGCGTCTGCTGCGCAAGCGCGGCGCCCTGAGCATCTCGATGGTCAACGCCGAGAGTTCGCCGCTGGAGGCCGCGTGTGAGTTCAGCCTGCCGCTGTGCGCCGGCACCGAAAGCAGCGTCGCCGCGACCAAGAGTTTTATCGCCACCCTCAGCGCCAGCGCCCGTTTGATCGCCCACTGGAAAGAGGATGCGCAATTGCTGGAGGCCGGTCTCGCGCTGCCGGAAGGTTTGCGCGAGGCGGCGAAACAGGACTGGAGCCTGGCCATCGATGCCCTGCGTGATTGCCAGCGCCTGATGGTAATTGGCCGTGGCGCCGGTTTCGCCATCGCCCAGGAAGCTGCGTTGAAATTCAAGGAAACCTCGGCGATCCAGGCCGAAGCCTTCAGTAGCGCCGAGGTTCGTCACGGCCCGATGGCGTTGATCGACGAAAATTATCCACTGCTGATCTTCGCCCCGCGCGGTGCCGAGCAGGCCGGTTTGCTGAGCCTCGCCGCCGACATGCGCCAGCGCGGTGCCCGCGTTTTGCTGGCCGCACCGGATGACATTGCCGAACGCGACCTCACCCTGAGCGGCGCCGAACACCCGGCCCTCGACCCGATTCTGGCGATCCAGAGTTTCTACGTCATGGCCGCCGGTTTGGCCGTCGCCCGAGGCATGGACCCGGACCAGCCGCGGCATTTGAGCAAAGTGACGCGCACGCACTAACTCGAAGGCCGCACGAAAACTTCTGTAGGAGCTGTCGAGTGAAACGAGGCTGCGATCTTTTGACTTTAGATTTTTAAAAACAAGATCAAAAGATCGCAGCCTCGTTTCACTCGACAGCTCCTACAGGGGGGGCGAGTTGATCCGAACCGTTTTTACTGATGAGACCGAGCCATGCACAACAATAATAAAGAGCTGACCCTCAGCGCCCCGCTCAGCGGCCCGGTGCTCACGCTCGCCAAAGTCCCGGACCCGGTGTTCGCCAGCGGCGCCATGGGCGACGGGATCGCCATCGATCCGCTGAACGACACCCTCCACGCCCCGTGCGCCGGCATCGTGGTGCACGTTGCCCGCACCGGCCACGCCGTCACATTGCGTGCCGACAACGGCGCCGAATTGCTGCTGCACCTGGGCCTCGACACCGTCGAGTTGCAGGGCGAAGGCTTCTCGATGCTGGTCAAGGAAGGTGCGCGGGTCAGCAACGGCCAGCCGCTGTTGCGCTATGACCTGGACAAGGTCGCGCAACAGTGCAAAAGCCTGGTCAGCCTGATGATCCTGACCAACAGCCAGGACTTTCAGGCGCGGCCGATCACGCTGAAGTCGGTGAAAGTTGGCGAGCCATTGCTGCACATCATTCGTCGGCACGCGTCGGGCGCGCAGGCTGAAGCGGAGCTCTCCGGGGAAGAAATTCACGGCTACGTTCGCATCGCCCATCGTGGCGGTTTGCATGCCCGTCCGGCAGCGCTGATTCGTCAGACGGCACAAGGTTTCAAGAGCAAATCGCAGCTGCACTTCGCTGGCAAATCGGCGACCTGCGACAGCTTGATCGGACTGATGGGTTTGGCCGTCGGCGAGCAGGACGAGGTTCAGGTCAGCTGCCAGGGCCCGGACGCCGAAGCCGCGTTGCAAGCGTTGCTGATCGCGTTATCCACAGCACTGGCCGAAGACAGCCACGCCGCCGCACCGACACCGATTGCCCAACGCACTCGAGCGGCCGAAGCGGGTGTGCTGCACGGCGTCTGCGCCGCTCCCGGTCTGGTTGGCGGGCCGTTGTTCCGCTTGACCGCTATCAGCCTGCCGGTGGACGCCGGCAACCATGATCCCGAGCAACAGCTACACGTTCTCGACGCCGCGCTGACCGTTGTGCGCAGTGAAATCGACCACACGCTGGCCCAAGCCAGGAAACATAAAAACACCGACGAAGAAGCGATCTTTGCCGCGCACCTCGCCTTGCTCGAAGACCCCGCGCTGCTGAACGCAGCGAACACTTCCATCGATCAGGGCATGGCCGCAACCCACGCCTGGAGCCAGTCGATCGACGTGCAGTGCGAGGTGCTCCAGCAACTCAGCAGCCCGTTGTTGGCCGAACGCGCCAACGATCTGCGCGACCTCAAACAACGCGTGCTGCGTGCCCTGCTCGGCGAAACCTGGCACTACGACGTGCCGGCCGGCGCCATCGTCGCCGCCCATGAACTGACGCCGTCCGATCTGCTGCAACTGAGCCAGCAAGGTGTCGCCGGGTTGTGCATGGCCGAGGGCGGCGCGACTTCCCACGTGGCGATTCTCGCGCGAGGCAAAGGCTTGCCATGCATGGTCGCGCTGGGTTCTACGCTGCTGGATCAGCAGCAAGGCCAAGCGGTTGTGCTGGATGCCGATGGTGCTCGCCTCGAACTGATGCCAAATGCCGAACGTTTGGCCGAAGTGCATCAAGCACAACTCGATCATCAACAGCGCCGCGCCGAGCAACAGGCTCAGGCACACACCCCGGCGCTGACGCTCGACGGTTTGCAGATTGAAGTCGCCGCCAATGTGGCTTCCAGCGCCGAAGCGGCTGATGCCCTGGCCAATGGCGCCGACGGCGTCGGCTTACTGCGTACCGAGTTTCTGTTTGTGGATCGCAACACCGCGCCAGACGAACAAGAACAGCGTCTTGCCTATCAAGCCGTACTCGATGCCATGGGCGACAAGTCGGTGATCATCCGCACCATCGACGTCGGCGGAGACAAGCAACTCGACTATTTGCCATTACCGGCTGAGGCCAATCCAGTGCTTGGCCTACGCGGTATTCGCCTGGCTCAGGTCCGTCCGGAAATTCTCGATCAGCAACTGCGCGCCTTGCTGCATGTCAGCCCGCTGTCGCGCTGCCGGATCCTGTTGCCGATGGTGACCGAAGTCGATGAGTTGCTGCACATCCGTCAGCGTCTCGACGCGTTGTGCACTGAACTTGGTGTGAGTGAGCGCCCGGAGCTGGGCGTGATGATCGAAGTCCCCGCCGCCGCACTGCTGGCCGAGCAGCTTGCAGAGCATGCGGACTTCCTGTCCATCGGCACCAACGACTTGTCGCAATACACCTTGGCCATGGACCGCGACCACGCTGGCCTCGCTTCGCGGGTCGACGCCATGCACCCGGCGCTGCTGCGGCTGATCGCCCAGACCTGCGCCGGTGCTGCGGTGCATAACCGTTGGGTCGGTGTCTGCGGCGCGCTGGCCTCCGATCCGCTGGCCACGCCGGTACTGATCGGCCTGGGCGTCAGCGAGTTGTCGGTCAGCCCGGTGCAGATCGGAGAAATCAAGGACCGCGTCCGTCACCTCGACGCCGCCGAATGCCGACGCATCAGCCAGAACCTGCTCAAGTTGAGCAGCGCCGCAGCTGTGCGTCACGCCTGTCACCAGCAATGGCCTCTGAGCTGAACAACTACAACAGCTCTAAAACAAAAAGAACACAGGGAGAACCGCCATGTACCAATACTTCATCGAAGGCCTGCAACGCCTCGGCCGCGCGCTGATGCTGCCGATCGCGATCCTGCCGATCGCCGGCCTGTTGCTGCGCCTGGGCGACACCGACCTGCTGAACATCGCGATCATCCACGACGCCGGCCAAGTCATCTTCGCCAACCTGGCGATGATCTTCGCCATCGGCATCGCGGTCGGTTTCGCCAAGGACAACAACGGCACCGCAGGCCTCGCCGGAGTCATTGGCTATCTGGTGATGATCTCCACCCTCAAGGTGCTCGACGCGAGCATCAACATGGGCATGCTCGCCGGGATCGTCAGCGGCCTGATGGCGGGCGCGCTGTACAACCGTTTCAAGGACATCAAACTGCCGGAGTACCTGGCGTTCTTTGGCGGCCGGCGCTTCGTGCCGATTGTCACCGGGTTCGCCGCCGTCGGCCTGGGCGTCATCTTCGGCTTGATCTGGCCACCCATCCAGCATGGCATCAACAGTTTCGGCACGTTGATGATGGAAAGCGGCAGCTTCGGCGCGTTCGTCTTTGGCGTTTTCAACCGCCTGCTGATCGTCACCGGGCTGCACCACATCCTCAACAACATGGCGTGGTTCGTCTTCGGCAACTTCACTGATCCGACCACGGGCGCCATCGTCACCGGCGACCTGTCGCGCTACTTCGCCGGTGACCCGAAGGGCGGCCAGTTCATGACTGGCATGTTCCCGATGATGATCTTCGGCCTCCCGGCCGCCTGCCTGGCGATGTACCGCAATGCTTTGCCGGAGCGCCGCAAAGTCATGGGCGGGATCTTCCTGTCGATGGCGCTGACGTCGTTTTTAACCGGTGTGACTGAGCCGATAGAATTCGCCTTCATGTTCCTCGCGCCGCTGCTTTATCTCGTGCATGCGTTGCTGACTGGCCTGTCGATGGCGATCACCAACCTGCTGAACATTCACCTCGGGTTTACGTTTTCCGGTGGTTTGATCGACATGATTCTCGGCTGGGGAAAATCCACCAACGGCTGGTTGATGGTACCGGTCGGCCTGGCGTATGCGGTGATCTACTACGTGGTGTTTGATTTCTGCATTCGTCGTTTCAACTTGAAGACGCCAGGGCGCGAAGATGTTCTGAAGGGCGACAAAGTAGTCATCGCCGAGAATGAACGGGCCGGGGCTTACATCAAGGCGCTGGGTGGTGCGCAGAATTTGATCACCGTGGGTGCGTGCACCACCCGGTTGCGGCTGGACATGGTGGATCGCAACAAGGCAAACGATGCGGAGTTGAAAGCGCTGGGTGCGATGGCGGTGGTGCGTCCGGGCAAGGGTGGGAGTTTGCAGGTCGTGGTCGGGCCGATGGCCGACAGCATTGCCGATGAGATTCGCTTGGCGATGCCTGCGTTGGGGCGCGCGATCATTTCCTCCCCCGCTGCGGTGATCGATGCGCCGAAACCTGCGGTGGTGGCGAATTCAGAAGCACAGCAATGGCTGAACGCTTTGGGTGGCGGCGAGAATGTGTTGCAGATGGATTGCATCGCCATGACCCGGATTCGATTGCAACTGGCGGATGGCAAGGCGTTGTCGGAATGTGATCTGAAGGCGCTGGGATGCCAGGGTATGAGTCAGTTGGAAGGTGGGGTTTGGCATCTGTTGGTTGGCGACAAGGCGTCGAGTTTGAATGATGCGCTGAATGCGTTGGTGAATCGCAGTGAGGTGAGTGCCAAGGTTTAAACCCACGCCCTCTGTAGGAGCTGTCGAGTGAAACGAGGCTGCGATCTTTTGATCTTGAAAAATCAAAATCAAAAGATCGCAGCCTCGTTTCACTCGACAGCTCCTACAAGGGGTGTATGCATTCATTGATTGTTCAGGCAACAAAAAACCCGCTGAACGCAAATTCAGCGGGTTTTTCATTTCAGCGGCCAGGAAGACTAGAAATCCTCCAACCGCCACACCTCATAAGCCGGCGTCTCATAGGGATGACTCTGCTTCAGAGCCATCACCACAGCGCGAATCAGCTCATCCGCCACGACAAGCTCAACCTTCCATTCCTCAACCTGCTCGACCTGCCCCGCTTCACCAATAAACGGCTGACTGCCATCCAACGGGCGAAACTGGCCGAGGCCGAGCACTTGCCAGGCGCAATGGTCGTAAGCGCCGATTCGTCCGCCGCCGGCGGCGAATACGGCACTTTTCACGTCTTCGACGTGACTGGTTGGAACAAAAAAGCTGAGCTTGTACACGGCGCTTAGTTAACCCGCTTTTAGTTTACCCAGACGCGCGCATTACGGAACATACGCATCCAAGGTGCGTCTTCGTTCCAGTCTTCCGAACGCCACGAGTTCTGCACCGCGCGGAACACACGTTCCGGGTGCGGCATCATGATCGTTACGCGACCGTCGCGGCTGGTCAAACCGGTGATCCCGCGCGGCGAGCCGTTCGGGTTGGCCGGGTAGTTTTCGGTGACCTTGCCGTGGTTGTCGACAAAACGCATCGCCACGCAACCCGACAGATCGGCTTCCAGCAACGCTTCTTCGCTGGCGAACTCGGCATGACCTTCACCGTGAGCAATAGCGATCGGCATACGCGAACCGGCCATGCCTTGCAGGAAGATCGAGTTCGATTCCTGGACCTGAACCATCGCCACACGGGCTTCGAACTGCTCGGAACGGTTACGCACAAAGTGCGGCCAGAACTCGCTGCCCGGGATCAGCTCGTGCAGGTTGGACATCATCTGGCAACCGTTGCACACGCCGAGGGTGAAGCTGTCGTTACGTTCGAAGAAGCCCTGGAACGCATCGCGAGCGCGGCTGTTGAACAGCGCGGACTTGGCCCAACCTTCGCCGGCACCGAGAACGTCGCCGTAGGAGAAACCACCGCACGCCACCAGGCCTTTGAACTCGTTCAGGTCGACACGGCCGGCCAGAATGTCGCTCATGTGCACGTCAATCGCGTTGAAACCGGCGCGGTCGAACGCGGCCGCCATTTCCACCTGACCGTTGACGCCCTGCTCACGCAGCACGGCAACTTGTGGGCGAATGCCTTTCTTGATGTAAGGCGCGGCGACGTCCTGGTTGACGTCGTAGCTCAGCTTGACGCTCAGGCCCGGGTTGTCTTCTTCCAGCAACACGTCGAACTCTTGTTCGGCGCAGTCGGCGTTATCACGCAGACGCTGGATCTGGTAGCTGGTTTCAGCCCACTGACGTTGCAGCAGACGACGCTGGCCTTCGAACACGGTTTCGCCGTTGAAGGTGATGTTGATCTGGCCGTTGTTCATCGGCTGACCGATCACCGACACGCACTCGCCCAGACCGGCAGCGCTGAACTGCGCAAGGATGTCTGGAGTAGCGTCCTGACGAACCTGGATCACGGCACCCAGTTCTTCGTTGAACAGGATTGCTGCGATGTCGGCGGAGGTTTCTGCCAGACCGTCGAGGTTCAGGCTCAGACCGCAGTGGCCGGCGAAGGCCATTTCCACGGTGCTGGTCAGCAGACCACCGTCGGAACGGTCGTGGTAAGCCAGCAGGTGACCGTCGGCGTTGAGGCCCTGGATCACGGCGAAGAAGGCTTTGAGGTCTTCGGCATCGTCGACGTCCGGCGCTTGCGAACCGAGTTTGCCGTGAACCTGGGCCAGGATCGAGGCGCCCATGCGGTTTTGGCCGCGGCCCAGATCGATCAGGATCAGGTCGGTGGTGCCCTTGTCCATGCGCAGTTCCGGCGTCAGGGTCTGACGGATGTCAGCCACTGGCGCGAAACCGGTCACGATCAGGGACATCGGCGAGGTCACGGTCTTGTCGACGCCTTCATCGTTCCAGCGCGTGGCCATGGACATGGAGTCCTTGCCCACCGGAATGGTAATGCCCAGTTCTGGACACAGTTCCATGCCGACCGCTTTAACGGTGTCGTACAGACGCGCGTCTTCGCCTGGGTGACCGGCAGCGGACATCCAGTTGGCCGACAGTTTGATGTCGGAGATTTTGTTGATGCGCGAAGCCGCGATGTTGGTCAGGGTTTCGCCGATGGCCATACGGCCCGACGCCGGAGCGTCCAGCAGAGCCAGCGGAGTGCGCTCGCCCATGGCCATGGCTTCACCGGTGTAAACATCGAAGCTGGTGGCGGTGACGGCAACGTCGGCTACCGGAACCTGCCACGGGCCGACCATCTGATCACGGGCCACGAGGCCGGTGATGGTGCGGTCGCCGATGGTGATCAGGAAGCTTTTGCTCGCCACGGCCGGGTGATGCAGAACGCGTTCGACGCAGCCTGCAATCTCGAGGGTCGACGGATCGAAATCGTCGCCCAGTTCGTTTTCGCGAACGGCCGAACGGTGCATGCGCGGGGCTTTGCCCAGCAGCACTTCGAGTGGCATGTCCACCGGGCTGTTGCCGAAGTGACTGTCGGTGACGGTCAGTTGCGGCTCGGCAGTGGCTTCGCCGACGACGGCAAACGGGCAACGCTCGCGCTCGCAGATCGCCTGGAAGCGTTCGAAGTCGGCCGGGCCGACCGCCAGAACGTAGCGTTCCTGGGATTCGTTACTCCAGATTTCGTGCGGGGCCATGCCCGGCTCGTCGTTTGGAATGTTGCGCAGTTCGAAGCGACCGCCACGGTTGCCGTCGTTGACCAGTTCCGGGAAGGCGTTGGACAGACCGCCCGCGCCGACGTCGTGGATGAAGCTGATCGGGTTCTTGTCACCCAGTTGCCAGCAACGGTCGATGACTTCCTGGCAGCGACGCTCCATCTCAGGGTTTTCGCGCTGTACGGAAGCGAAGTCCAGGTCTGCCGAGCTGGTGCCGGTGGCCATGGAGGAAGCGGCGCCGCCGCCCAGGCCGATGAGCATTGCCGGGCCGCCGAGGACGATCAGTTTGGAGCCAACGGTGATTTCGGCTTTCTGTACGTGTTCGGCACGAATGTTACCCATACCGCCGGCCAGCATGATCGGCTTGTGGTATCCGCGAACTTCGTCGCCACGCGGGGTGGTGATCGACTGTTCGAAGGTACGGAAGTAACCGGTCAGGGCCGGACGACCGAATTCGTTGTTGAACGCGGCGCCACCCAGTGGGCCTTCGATCATGATATCCAGCGCGGTGACAATGCGCTCAGGCTTGCCGTACGGCACTTCCCACGGCTGTTCGAAGCCCGGGATTTGCAGGTTGGACACGGTGAAACCGGTCAGGCCAGCCTTTGGCTTGGCACCGCGACCGGTTGCGCCTTCGTCACGAATCTCGCCACCGGAACCGGTGGATGCGCCCGGGAACGGGGCAATCGCGGTCGGGTGGTTGTGTGTTTCGACTTTCATCAGGATGTGCACCGGCTCCTGCACCGCACCGTATTGGCGGGTTTCAGGGTCCGGGAAGAAACGGCCGGCGACGTTGCCGACGATCACCGAAGCGTTGTCCTTATAAGCCGACAGAACGCCTTCGCTGTGCATCACGTAGGTGTTCTTGATCATGCCGAACAGGCTTTTTTCCTGGCTCTGACCGTCGATATCCCAACTGGCGTTGAAGATCTTGTGACGGCAGTGCTCGGAGTTCGCCTGGGCGAACATCATCAGTTCGATGTCGTGCGGGTTGCGCTTCAAGCCGACGAAGGCGTTGACCAGGTAGTCGATCTCGTCTTCGGCCAGGGCCAGGCCCAGCTCGGTGTTGGCTTTTTCCAGCGCGGCGCGGCCGCCACCCAGCACGTCGATCGCGGTCAGGGGCTTTGGCTCGGCATGGCTGAACAGGCCGGCGGCTTGTTCAAGGTTGCCGAGGACGATCTGGGTCATGCGGTCGTGCAGCGCGCCTGCGATCAGCTGCGCTTCGGCGTCGCTGAACTGGCCGGCGACGTAGAAGGCGATACCGCGTTCAAGACGCTGGATTTTCGTCAGGCCGCAGTTGCGAGCGATGTCGCTGGCTTTACTGGACCATGGCGAGATGGTGCCGAACCGCGGCAACACCAGGAACAGACGACCGGTTGGCTCTTGTACCGGAACACTTGGGCCGTACTTCAGAAGGCGCGCGAGCACCTGCTGTTCGTCGCCGGTCAGGACGCCGGTAACTTCGGCGAAGTGAGCGAATTCAGCATACAAGCCGCTGACAGCCGGGACCTTCTGGCTCAGTTGCTCAAGGAGTTTGCTGTGGCGAAAGGCAGAAAGGGCAGGAGCGCCGCGCAGGATCAACATCTTCGGGACAGCCTCGGGAAGGGGTGTGCTTTGAGGCCGTGCATTCTAGCCTAAACAGGCCGCGACATCACCCGAAACGGTACGGGCGGCTGCACCCGGGCGTCGGGCCGGGTGTTCGGACAGCAAACCGGTGCGCGCCGAGCGTTATTTTTTCTGTCACAAAATGCTGCTCGGGCCCATTCCTGCGGGCTCCGGAGCGGTTTTCAGTTGCCTAGCAGACAAGCCCTTCGCTGTCGAGATATGGCGCTCGTGGTCCTTTGCGTATACTGCGCAGATGTTTTCCCCAACGGCTTTGCGTCCGCGGTACGCCAAATGGCTGATCGCAACCGGACTCTTCCTGATGCTCAGTGGCTGTGTTGATAAACCCAACACGCTGGAGCGCGTAAAGGAGGATGGCGTGCTGCGGGTGGTTACCCGTAACAGCCCCGCCACCTACTTTCAGGATCGCAACGGTGAAACCGGCTTCGAATACGAGCTGGTGAAGCGCTTCGCCGAAGATCTGGGGGTGGAACTCAAAATCGAAACCGCGGACAACCTCGACGACTTGTTTAATCAGGTGGGCAAACCCAACGGCCCGGTGATCGCTGCTGCCGGCCTGGTCAGCAGCGACAAACGCAAACAGCAGGTGCGGTTTTCCCACTCTTACCTCGAAGTCACCCCGCAGATCATCTATCGCAACGGCCAATCGCGGCCCACCGAAGCGAAGGATCTGGTGGGCAAGAAGATCATGGTGCTCAAGGGCAGCACCCACGCCGAGCAATTGGCGGAGCTGAAAAAGAAATATCCCGGCATTGAATACGAAGAGTCCGACGCCGTTGAAGTCGTCGACTTGCTGCGGATGGTCGATGAAGATCAGATAGACCTGACCCTGGTCGATTCAAACGAAGTCGCGATGAACCAGGTCTACTTCCCCAACGTACGGGTAGCCTTCGACCTCGGTGACGCCAGCAACCAGAGCTGGGCAGTGGCCGCTGGCGACGACAACAGCTTGCTCAACGAGATCAACGACTACCTAGACAAGGTGAAGAAAAACGGCACCCTGCAACGTCTCAAAGACCGCTATTACGGGCATGTCGATGTACTGGGTTACATGGGCGCCACCACCTTCGCCCAACACTTGCAGCAACGTCTGCCCAAATATGAGCAGCACTTCAAGGCGTACGCCAAGAAAGAGAAAGTCGATTGGCGCCTGCTGGCAGCGGTCGGCTATCAGGAATCGCTATGGCAACCGGCCGTCACATCGAAGACCGGCGTGCGCGGCCTGATGATGCTGACCCAGAACACCGCGCAGGCCATGGGCGTGTCCAATCGACTGGACCCCAAACAAAGCATCATGGGGGGCGCCAAGTACCTGGCCTACATGAAGGATCAGCTGGATGAGTCGATCCAGGAGCCGGATCGCACCTGGTTTGCACTGGCGGCCTACAACGTTGGCAGCGGTCACCTGGATGACGCGCGCAAACTGGCGGCCAAGGAAGGACTGAACCCGGACAAGTGGCTGGACGTGAAAAAAATCCTGCCGCGCCTGTCCGAGAAGAAGTGGTTCAGCAAAACCCGTTACGGCTATGCCCGTGGCGGCGAACCCGTTCACTTTGTGGCGAACATCCGCCGCTACTACGACATCCTGACGTGGGTGACGCAGCCGCAGCTGGAAGGCAATCAGGTCGCCGAGGGCAACCTGCATGTGCCGGGGGTCGACAAGACCAAACCGAATCAGGACACCCCACAGCTCTAACAGAACAACCTAGATCCAATGTGGGAGCGGACTTGCTCGCGAAAGCGGTGTATCAGTCAACGAAGATGTTGAATGTTAAACCGCATTCGCGAGCAAGCCCGCTCCCACAGGGTTTGGTGTTTGGCTTTAGGCTTTTGCGGCGGCCAGGATCAATGCCTTCATCTCCGACACCGCCGACTTGAACCCGACGAACAACGCATGAGCCACCAGCGCGTGGCCGATGTTCAGTTCGTTGATGCCTTTGATCGCCGCGACAGCTTCAACGTTGTGATAGTGCAGACCGTGGCCAGCGTTGACGATCAAACCTTGAGCCAGACCAAACGCCACGCCATCCGCCACACGCTTGAGCTCTTCAGCCACATCGGTCGGCGTCTCGGCATCGGCATAACGACCGGTATGCAGCTCAATAGCCGGCGCACCAACACGATGGGACGCTTCAATCTGCCGCTCGTCAGCATCAATGAACAGCGACACTTCACAGCCGATTTTCGCCAGGCGATCCACCGCAGCCTTGATCCGCGCTTCCTGCCCCGCCACGTCCAGACCACCTTCGGTCGTCAGCTCCTGACGGGTTTCCGGCACCAGGCAAATGTGCGCCGGACGAATGCGTTCGGCGAACGCCATCATTTCTTCGGTTACGCCCATTTCGAAGTTCATGCGGGTTTGCAGCACATCCTTGAGCAGCAACACGTCGCGCTCCTGAATGTGCCGACGGTCTTCGCGCAGGTGCACGGTAATGCCGTCAGCGCCCGCCTCTTCCGCGTCCAGTGCTGCCTTGACCGGATCCGGATAGCGCGTGCCCCGGGCCTGACGCAGGGTGGCAACATGGTCGATGTTCACGCCAAGAAGAATGCGATTGCTGGTGGTCACGGAAGCGCTCCTGAAAATGGAAAAGTTCGGCGCACAGCATACACGGGGAGATAGGGTCTGTTGATGTTTGGCAGCGGCCGCGACGGATGACCACTTGGTGCAGGGCAAGGCGCGAGGAACGTAGTTTGGTTGTTCCAAATAAGTTCCGAGCAACGCAGCCCTGCGCCAAGTGGTCATCCGTCGCGGCCGCTGCCAAGCATCAACAGACCCTATGGCTTGCGAAACAACTCGCGACTCACCAAGGGACGACCGCCCAGATGAACGGCCAGTGCCTGGCGCATCAATCGCTTGGCTGCCGATAGTGCGCCAGGGGCTGACCAATCTGCATCGGCCATGGCCAACAGTTCGGTGCCGTTGAACAGACCGGGTTGCAGCAGGTAGACCCGTTCGAGCCCCGCATCCACTTGCAAACGGTAGAGACCGTCCGGCGCGATGGGATCGCCATGGATGTCGGTGGCCAGGGCGAAGCCATAACCGAGATCATCGAGCAGCCGCCACTCGAAGGAACGCAACAACGGTTCCAGCGGACGACCTTCGGCAAGCGCAAGCAGGGTCGCGGCGTAGTGGTCAAACACAGCGGGATGCGGGTCTTCGGACGGCAACAGCCGAATCAACAGCTCATTGAGGTAGAGACCACTGAACAGCGCTTCACCATTGAGCCAGGTTGAAACACCGGCGCTTTCCATGCGACCGACGTTCTTCAACTCACCACGCCCACGGAACTCGACTTCCAGCGGCACGAACGGCCGCGCCAGGGTCCCGGCCTTGCCCCGAGCACTACGCAACACCGCCCGCAGCCGACCTTGCGGCGTGAGGAAATCCACCAGCGCGCTATTTTCGCGGTAGGCGCGACTGTGGAGCACGAAGGCGGGTTGGCCGATGGGTTGGGACATGGAGTTCTCAATGGAGAAACGCAATTTTACAAACAACCCAAAACCAATGTGGGAGCGGGCTTGCTCGCGAATGCGACGTAACAGTCAACATCAATGCTGAATGTTACATCCTATTCGCGAGCAAGCCCGCTCCCACAGGGGCTCACTGGTGTATCTGGAACCGAGACTTACAGGTCGCCGTAACCCAGCGAACGCAAGGCGCGTTCATCGTCGGACCAGCCGCCTTTCACCTTGACCCAAAGGTTGAGCATGATCTTGGAGTCGAACAGCAGCTCCATGTCCTTGCGCGCCTCGGTGCCGATGCGTTTGATCCGCTCGCCCTTGTCGCCAATGATGATTTTCTTCTGGCCGTCGCGCTCGACGAGAATCAAGGCATGGATGTGCAGGGTTTTGCCCTGTTGCTTGAACTCTTCGATTTCAACGGTGATCTGGTACGGCAGCTCGGCGCCCATCTGGCGCATGATTTTCTCACGTACCAGTTCAGCGGCGAGGAAGCGGCTGCTGCGGTCGGTGATCTGGTCTTCCGGGAAGAAGTGATCGTTTTCCGGCAGGTAACCGGCAATCACGCGCTCCAGCGTTTCGAGGTTATGCCCGTGCTGGGCCGAGATCGGCATGATCTGCGCGTTCGGCAACTGTTCCTGCAACCAGGTCAGGTGCGGCATCAGCTCGGCTTTGTCTTCGATGCGGTCGGTCTTGTTCAGCGCCACGATCAGCGGGCCGGTCACGTATTGAACGCGCTCGAGGACCATCTGGTCTTCGTCTGTCCACTTGGTGCGGTCAACCACGAAGATCACCACGTCGACGTCTTTCAACGCCGCCGAAGCGGTCTTGTTCATGTAGCGGTTCAGGGCTTTCTCGCCACCTTTGTGCATGCCCGGGGTGTCGACGTAGATCGCCTGCACGGCGCCTTCGGTCTTGATGCCGAGCATGTTGTGGCGAGTGGTCTGAGGCTTGCGCGAGGTGATCGCCAGCTTCTGACCGAGGATGTGGTTCAGCAGCGTGGACTTGCCCACGTTGGGACGGCCGACGATGGCGACATAGCCACAGCGAGTTGCAGTTGAATCAGTCATGGCCATTCTCCACGCCCAGGGCAATCAGTGCTGCGGCGGCCGCTACCTGTTCGGCAATACGACGGCTCACACCCTGACCTCGGCTTTTTTCATTCAGTAAGGTGATTTCACATTCGACGAAGAACGTCCGGCAATGCGGCTCACCCTGGATATCCACCACTTCGTAACGCGGCAGTTCACAACCCCGCGACTGCAGGAACTCTTGCAGGCGGGTTTTTGGATCTTTGTTGGTGTCGACCAGCGTCAGGCCTTCGAACTCCCCGGCCAGCCAGGCCAGTACGCGTTCGCGTGCCATGTCCATGCCGGCGTCCAGGTAGATCGCACCAATCAGCGCTTCAAGGGCATCGGCCAGAATCGACTCGCGACGGAACCCGCCGCTTTTCAATTCACCGGAACCCAGGCGCAGGTATTCACCCAGATCGAAACCGCGAGCCAGTACGGCCAGGGTCTCGCCTTTCACCAGGCGTGCGCGCAACCGCGACAACTGGCCTTCGCGGGCCAGCGGGAAGCGATCGAACAGCGCCTCGCCAGCGACAAAGTTAAGGATGGCATCACCGAGGAATTCCAGGCGTTCGTTGTTACGCCCGGCAAAGCTGCGGTGAGTCAGGGCAAGGACCATCAGTTCCTGGTCCTTGAAGGTGTAGCCGAGCTGACGCTCGAGACGGCTTAAGGAGACGCTCACGGTTTACCCACGCTGAGTTCGTGGTTGGATTCCACCGCCATCGCCGTGATGCGGCGCAGGCTTGGGACAATTAACGCTGTGTTCAAAAATAACGTCCTGAATATCATTGGCTTCATGCTTTCGGGGCCGATTGTGCCGACTCCAGAAATGCATTCGGCGCTGTGTTCAACAGCGCCGTGTGTGATTACTTGATCAGGCCAACCCGCGAGAAATTCGGCAGGTGACTGAGTTTAGGTTCCGGCCAGCTCATCCAGACTGCGAAGGCCTTGCCGACGATATTCTTGTCGGGAACCATGCCCAGCAGATCCTTGGGAATGCTCGGATCATCCCAGTAGCGACTGTCATTCGAGTTGTCGCGGTTGTCGCCCATCATGAAGTAGTGCCCGGCAGGCACGGTCCACGAATGGTCCGGCGTTGCGCGGTAACGGCTCATTTCCTTGCGGATCAGGTGCTCGGCGGCGCCGAGTTTTTCCTTGTAGAGCTCGGCGCTGCCCAACGTGCCCGGCTCGGAGCCGACCAGTTGTTCGGCAATCGACTCACCGTTGACGAACAGACGCTTGTCGGCGGTGTAACGAATCTGGTCACCCGGCAGGCCTACCACACGTTTAATGTAGTTGACGTTCGGATCGCTCGGATAGCGGAACACCATCACATCGCCGCGCTGTGGATCACCCACTTCGATGACTTTCTTGTCGATCACCGGCAAGCGGATCCCGTAAGAAAACTTGCTCACCAGAATGAAGTCGCCAACGTCCAGGGTCGGTTTCATCGAGCCTGAAGGAATCTGGAACGGTTCCACCAGGAACGAACGCAGTACCAGCACGATGAACAACACCGGGAAGAACGACTTGCCGTATTCGACCAGCAGCGGCTCTTTATTCAGTTTCTCGACCACCATCCCATCAGGCTGACTGACACTGCCCTGATAGGAGGCAATGGCGGCACGCCGACGCGGCGCCAGGAAAACCAGATCGAGCAACGCCAACAGGCCGCAGACGAACACGGCGATGACCAGCAACAGCGGGAAATTTAGTGACATAGGACCTAACTATCCAACCTGAGCACTGCAAGGAAGGCTTCTTGTGGAATTTCCACGTTACCGACTTGCTTCATGCGTTTCTTACCGGCCTTCTGCTTTTCAAGCAGTTTCTTCTTACGGCTAACGTCACCGCCGTAGCATTTGGCCAATACGTTCTTTCTGAGTGCCTTGACAGAGGTCCGCGCAATAATCTGCCCGCCAATGGCGGCCTGGATCGCGACGTCGAACATCTGACGTGGAATCAGTTCTTTCATCTTCTCGGTCAACTGGCGACCTTTGTAGTGCGCGTTATCCTTGTGCACGATCAACGCCAGGGCGTCGACCTTGTCACCGTTGATCAGCACATCCAGTTTCACCAGATTAGCCGATTGATAACGATCGAAATGGTAATCCAGCGAAGCATAGCCACGACTGGTGGATTTCAGACGGTCGAAGAAGTCCAGGACCACTTCGTTCATCGGCAAATCGTAGGTCACTTGAACCTGGGTACCGAGGAACAGCATGTCGTGCTGTACGCCACGTTTCTCGATGCACAGGGTAATGACGTTGCCCAGGTGCTCTTGCGGCACAAGAATATTGGCCCGCACGATCGGTTCGCGCATGTCTTCGATCGAGGACAGGTCTGGCAGCTTCGACGGGTTGTCGACGTAAATCGTTTCACCGGTTTTCAGCAGCAGCTCGAAAATTACCGTCGGCGCCGTGGTGATCAGGTCCAGGTCGTACTCGCGCTCCAGGCGCTCCTGGATGATTTCCATGTGCAGCATGCCGAGGAACCCGCAACGGAAACCGAAGCCCAGGGCGTCGGAGCTTTCCGGGGTGTACTGCAGGGACGAGTCGTTGAGCGTGAGCTTTTGCAGGGCTTCACGAAAATCTTCGAAGTCGTCGGAACTGACCGGGAACAGACCGGCGTAAACCTGCGGCTGAATGCGCTTGAAACCAGGCAACACGTCGACGTCCGGCGTGGAGCTCAAGGTCAGGGTGTCACCGACCGGTGCACCATGGATGTCCTTGATGCCGGCAATGATGAAGCCCACTTCGCCGGCCTTCAGGTCAACGGTCGCGGAGTGTTTAGGGTTGAAGACACCGACGCTGTCCACCAGGTGGATCTTGCCGGTGGATTTGACCAGGATCTTGTCGCCCTTCTTCACGCGACCGTGGCGCACGCGCACCAGGGAAACAACGCCCAGGTAGTTGTCGAACCAGGAGTCGATGATCAACGCTTGCAGCGGATCTTCATAGTTGCCGGTCGGCGCAGGAATGGTCTTGACCAGACGCTCCAGCACTTCGTCGACGCCCAGACCGGTCTTGGCACTGCACTCGACCGCGTCGGTGGCATCGATGCCGATGATTTTTTCGATTTCTTCTTTCACGCGGTCCGGATCGGCCTGAGGCAGGTCGATCTTGTTCAGGACCGGCATCACTTCCAGGCCCTGCTCGATCGCGGTGTAGCAGTTGGCTACCGACTGCGCTTCAACGCCCTGACCGGCATCGACCACCAGCAACGCGCCTTCACAGGCCGCCAGCGACCGACTGACTTCATAGGTGAAGTCGACGTGGCCCGGGGTGTCAATGAAGTTCAGCTGGTACTTGATGCCATCGCGAGCGGTGTAATACAGGGTGACGCTGTGGGCCTTGATGGTGATCCCGCGTTCACGTTCCAGGTCCATGGAGTCCAGAACCTGGGCCTCCATTTCGCGCTCGGCAAGGCCGCCACACATCTGGATGAAGCGATCGGCCAGCGTCGACTTGCCATGGTCAATGTGGGCGATGATGGAGAAATTGCGGATATGACTCAAATCACTCACGGATCAACACTCAAAAAGGCTGCAGGCATAGCCCGCCGAAAAATAGCCGGGAATTGTACCTGATCCACGGCGCAAGCGTCACGTTCGCAGGTCAGACGGCGCCTACAAAAACGCCCCGGTCTTGCGACAGGGGCGTTTTGAGTGACCTGCAAGGTCAGGAGAAACCCTTGATCAACCGGCCCGGCGCAACAACCAGACCCCGGCCAAGGCACAAACACCCGCCGGAATAAGCACCGCAAACAGCGGCGAGAAACCGAAGACCAGGCTCGAAGGACCGAGCAAATCCTGAACGATACGGAAGGTGAAGCCCACCAGCACACCGGTGAACACTCGCTGACCAAGGGTCACCGAGCGTAGCGGACCGAAGATGAAGGAAATCGCCATCAGTACCAGCGCGGCGGTGACCAGCGGTTGCAACACCTTGACCCAAAATGCCAGCCAGTAACGACCATTGCTCAAGCCTTGGTCAGCCAGGTAGTGGATGTACCCCCACAGACCACTAATCGACAGCGAATCGGGCGACATCACCACGGTATCCAGCAGTTGCGGGCTCAACGCCACGTTCCAGCGCTCGACCGGAGCGGTCACCACTTCGGTGTTCTTGTCATGGAATAACGTGGTCGTGACATCGCTGAGCTGCCAGTGATCCTTGTCGAATTCGGCGCGCTTGGCGAAGCTTGAGGACAGCATGTGGCGCTGATCGTCGAAGCGATAACGGGTCACGCCATACAGCAAACCGTTTGGCTGCACGGAGTTGACGTGAATGAACTCGTCCCCCTGACGGTGCCACAGGCCATGCTTGGCGCTTTGCGCATCGCCGCTGCCCTGGGCCAGCGAGCGATTGGCCTGAGCGGTGACTTCGGTGGCCGGCGCGACGTATTCGCCGATCAGCACACCCACCACCATCAGGATCAGCATTGGCTTCATGACCGCCCAGACGATTCGCCCGATCGACACGCCCGCAGCGCGCATGATGGTCAGCTCGCTGTGACTGGCCAGACTGCCGAGGCCGATCAGGCAACCGATCAGCGCCGCCATCGGCAACATGTCGTACAACCGACGTGGCGCGGTCAGCAAGACGTAGCTCAACACGTCCATCAAGGTGTAGGTATCGCTGACCTCACTCATCTCATCGATGAACGCGAACAGCGTCGCCAGACCGAGAATGATCCCCAGTACCGCCAGAATTGCCACGAAAACGCTGCTACCAATGTAGCGATCGAGCTTATCCACGAGCCACCTCCAGCGCGCTGCGGCGACTCGCCAACTTCAATTGCATTGTCTCCCAATAGAGCAAGCCCAGGCCAATCGCCAGGAAGATCGCGTGAACCCACCACAACCCCAGAACAGGCGGAATCTTGCCTTTTTCAAGGGCGCCACGAGCGGCAATCAGAATGCTCAGATAAGCCATATAAAGAAGAATCGCCGGCAGCAGCTTGAGGAAACGGCCCTGACGCGGATTGACCCGCGACAGCGGCACCGCCATCAGGGTCACGATGAACACCAGCAACGGCAGGGATAGACGCCATTGCAGTTCGGTGCGGGAGCGGATGTCATCGCTGGCGATCAGGGTACTGGTGGCCATCGCGTCACGGTCGGTCACTTCATCGCTGACGTCCGGCTTGGGCAGCAATACGCCGTACTCGTCGTACTTGATCGCCCGGTAATCAGCCTGTCCCGGATTGCCGTCATAGCGATAGCCGTTGTCGAGAATCAGGTAACGGTTACCGTCGGGGCGAATTTCCTGACGGCCCTTCTCGGCCACCAGCACGGAAATCCCGCGATCCTTGTTATCGGAATTGACGTTCTTCTGCGAAATGAACACGCCGCCAAGGTTGATGCGGTCATCCGACAGCGTTTCGGTGTAGGTCACCCGTGTCCCGTCACGCAGCGCCTGGAAGCGACCCGGCTCGAGGGTGTCGAACTCGGTCAGGGCATCCTGCTTGTTCAACAGCAACTGGAATTGATTGGCGCCTTGTGGCGCCAGGCTCAGGCTCAGCCATGCCACCACCAGTGCGACGAGGGTGGCCGGAAAAAGGGTCATGGCAAACAGACGCTGCTGGCTCATGCCGGTGGCCGACAGCACGGTCATTTCGCTTTCGAGGTACAAGCGACCGTAAGCCAGCAGGATCCCGAGAAACAGGCCCAACGGCAGAATCAGTTGCAGGAAGCCCGGCAGACGGAAACCCATGATCAGGAATAGCGAGCCCGGATCCAGGAGACCAGAGGCCGCCTGGGCGAGGTATTTAATGAAGCGACCGCTCATGATGATGACCAACAGCACGGCGCTGACGGCGCTCAAGGTCAACAGGACTTCGCGGGATAGATAACGGAAGACGATCAAACCAGACACTCCAGGGTTGTCAGGCTAAGGCGGCCAAACAAGCAAACGTATCAGACAGCCCGCAGGGCAGAGCCGCCGAAAAAGATGGCGCATTATCCTGTGATTGGGTGCGCCTGTCACTGCGCATGCTCAAGCAGGCGGGTAATGCGCTGAAGATCGTACAACCGAGGGTTGTCAGGCTCGGGGCACGAGGTTCAAACTGCGGCCTTTGTCGCGGGCCGTGACCTGCGTCTTTCTATTTATAAGCAAGCTCGAACGCATGCCGTCGAACACTTGCCTTTGACCATTAATTCAGGGACCCGGACATGGAACTGGTTGTAAAAAGCGTTAGCCCAGAAACGTTGAAAACCGCCACTCTGGTGGTCGCCGTCGGCGAAGGCCGCAAGCTCGGCGCCGTCGCCAAGCAACTCGACGAACTGAGCGGTGGCGCCATCAGCGCCGTGCTCAAGCGCGGTGACCTGGCTGGCAAAGTCGGTCAGAGTCTGTTGCTGCACAGCCTGCCGAACCTCAAGGCCGAGCGCGTGCTGCTGGTCGGCGTTGGCAAGGACGAAGAGCTGGGCGACCGCCCGTTCCGTAAAATCATTGCCGGCATCCTCAACACCCTTAAAGGCCTGGGCGGCAGCGATGCGGTGCTGGCCCTCGACGAAGTCGTGGTCAAAGGCCGCGACAGCTACGGCAAGACCCGCCTGCTGGCGGAAACCCTGGTGGACGGCGAATACACGTTCGACCAGTTCAAAAGCCAGAAAGCCGAGCCTCGCACCCTGAAGAAAGTCACTTTGGTGACCATCAAGGCTGCACAGGCTGAAGTCGAGCGCGCCGTGGCCCACGCCACCGCTATCGCCAACGGCATGGCGTTCACCCGCGACCTGGGTAACCTGCCGCCGAACATCTGCCACCCGACGTTCCTCGGTGAGCAAGCGAAGAACCTGGGCAAAGAATTCAAGAGCCTGAAAGTCGAAGTCCTTGATGAGAAGAAGATCAAGGACCTGGGCATGGGCTCGTTCTACGCCGTGGGCCAGGGCAGCGCCCAGCCACCGCGCCTGATCGTCATGCAATACAACGGCGGCAAGAAATCCGAGAAGCCGTATGCACTGGTCGGCAAAGGCATCACCTTTGACACTGGCGGCATCAGCCTGAAACCGGGCGCCGGCATGGATGAAATGAAGTACGACATGGGCGGCGCTGCCAGCGTATTCGGCACCCTGCGCGCCGTGCTCGAGCTGAAACTGCCGATCAACCTGGTGTGCATCCTGGCCTGCGCCGAGAACATGCCGAGCGGCAACGCTTCGCGTCCTGGCGACATCGTCACCACCATGAGCGGCCAGACCGTGGAAATCCTCAACACCGACGCCGAAGGCCGTCTGGTGCTGTGCGACGCCCTGACCTACTCCGAGCGCTTCAAGCCACAAGCAGTAATCGACATCGCGACCCTGACCGGCGCTTGCGTCGTTGCGCTGGGTTCCCACACGTCGGGCCTGCTGGGCAACAACGACGAACTGATCGGCCAACTGCTGAGCGCCGGCCAATCGGCTGACGATCGCGCCTGGCAACTGCCGCTGTTCGATGAGTACCAGGAACAGCTGGACAGCCCGTTCGCCGACATGGCCAACATCGGTGGCCCGAAAGCCGGCACCATCACCGCCGCCTGCTTCCTGTCGCGCTTCACCAAGAACCTCAACTGGGCGCACCTGGACATCGCCGGCACGGCCTGGACCAGCGGCGGCAAGGACAAGGGCGCCACTGGCCGTCCGGTTCCATTGCTGACCCAATACCTGCTGGACCGCGCCAAAGCCTGAAACCGATGACCCAGGGCGGCGTTGCTTTCGGGTGACGCCGCCCTTGGCTCAGGAACCGCAATGACCAAAGTCGACTTCTATATCCTGCCCAGCGCAGATCCTTCAGCGCGGCTGGATTTTGCCTGCAAGCTCACCGAAAAAGCCTGGCGCATGGGCCACCGCATCTATCTGCATTGCAGCGATGCCGCCCAGCGTGACGATCTCGATGCGCGTTTGTGGACCTTCAAGGGCGAAAGCTTCGTGCCCCACGGCCCTGCTGAAAATGAGCCGGACGGTTTGATTGTGTTGGGTCTTGGCGATGACTGCGGCCCGCATCAGGACCTGTTGGTCAATCTCGCCCTGAAAGTCCCGGCATTCGCCAACAAGTTCGCCCGCGTGGCGGAAGTGGTGGTGGAAGATCCGACGATTCGTACGGCTGCGCGGGAGAGTTTCCGTTTCTACCGCGAACAGGGCTATCCTCTGCAAGATCACCGTTTACAGCGACTCTGAGCATTCCGATGGACACTCCAAAACCGCTGCAAAAGTCCGCGCATCTGCTGGACGACCTTGAGTCGATCCGTCAATTGCTCGGCGATGACAACCTGCAACCGCCCTTGCTCACCGACACGGTCGAGGAAGGTGATCAGGAACAGATACCGATGCTGTTCGATACGGTCGGCGCCAGCCCGCCAACCCTCGAACCGGCGCCACCCGCCCCTGCTGCCCCTGCCGCCCAACCGGCGCCCGTCGCCAGCAAGGGCCCCGACGAGCTGCTGCACCTGGATGGCGAACTGCGTGCCGCCGCGCAATTGATCATGCAAGACGTGATCGACGACTTCGCCCCGCACATCGAAACCGAAATCAAACGCCGCCTCAGCGCGCGGATGGAACGCCTCCTCAGCCAGTACGAATAACCCACCCTCCTTGTGGGAGCGGGCTTGCTCGCGAATGCGGTCCAACATTCAACATTAATGCTGACTGACACACCGCCTTCGCGAGCAAGCCCGCTCCCACATTTGATTGGCGTCGTTTTTGATGATGCGCCCGGTCTGCCCCTGCTCGCCCTGCGCCCCATGCCCCGCTATACTTGCCGGCTTTTCCTGAATAAATGCCAATAGGGTCCCGCCGCGCATGGATAAGACCTACCAGCCGCACGCCATTGAAACTTCCTGGTACAACACCTGGGAGTCAGAGAGTTACTTCGCCCCGCAAGGCGCGGGCGAGTCCTACACCATCATGATCCCGCCGCCGAACGTCACCGGCAGCCTGCACATGGGTCACGGCTTCAACAACGCGATCATGGACGCCCTGATCCGTTTCCGTCGCATGCAGGGTCGTAACACCCTGTGGCAGCCGGGTACCGACCACGCCGGTATCGCCACGCAAATGCTGGTGGAGCGTCAACTCGAAGCTCAGGGCCAGAATCGTCACGATCTGGGCCGCGAAAAATTCCTCGAGAAAGTCTGGGAGTGGAAGGATCAGTCCGGCGGCAACATCAGCCGTCAGATCCGCCGTCTCGGCTCGTCCGTGGACTGGGGCCGCGAGCGCTTCACCATGGACGACGGCCTCTCGGAAGCCGTTAAAGAAGCCTTCGTGCGTCTGCACGAAGACGGCCTGATCTACCGCGGCAAGCGTCTGGTCAACTGGGACACCAAGTTGCACACGGCGATTTCCGACCTCGAAGTGGAAAACCATGACGAGAAAGGTTTCCTGTGGAACCTGAAATACCCGCTGGCCGACGGCGCCAAGACCGCTGAAGGCAACGATTACCTGATCGTCGCGACCACTCGCCCGGAAACCATGCTCGGCGACGCCGCCGTAGCGGTTAACCCGAACGATGAACGCTACCATGCCCTGATCGGCAAATTTGTCGAGCTGCCGCTGGTCGGCCGCCGCATCCCGATCATCGCCGACGATTACTGCGACCCAGAATTCGGCACCGGCTGCGTGAAAATCACCCCGGCCCACGATTTCAACGACTATGAAGTCGGCAAGCGCCACAACCTGCCGCTGCTGAACATCTTCGACAAGAACGCCGCCGTATTGCCGGCCTGTCAGGTGTTCAACCTCGACGGCACGCTCAACGAAAGCATCGACGGCAAGATCCCGGCCGAATACGCCGGTCTGGATCGCTTCGAAGCGCGCAAGCAGATCGTTGCTGCGTTTGACGCCGCCGGCCTCTTGGTCAGCGTCAACGACCACGCCCTGAAAGTACCGAAAGGCGACCGTTCCGGCACTATCATCGAGCCGTGGCTGACCGACCAGTGGTACGTGTCGACCAAGCCATTGGCTGAGCCAGCCATCGCTGCCGTTGAAGACGGTCGCATCGCGTTCGTGCCGAAACAGTACGAAAACATGTACTTCTCGTGGATGCGCGACATCCAGGACTGGTGCATCAGCCGTCAGCTGTGGTGGGGCCACCGGATTCCGGCCTGGTACGACGAGTCGGGCAAGGTCTATGTCGGTCGCGACGAAGCCGAAGTACGTGCCAAGCACAACCTCGGCCCGGACGTTGCACTGCAACAGGACAACGACGTTCTCGACACCTGGTTCAGTTCGGGCCTGTGGACCTTCTCCACGCTCGGCTGGCCTGAGCAGACCGAATTCCTGAAGAAATTCCACTCCACCGACGTGCTGGTGACCGGTTTCGACATCATTTTCTTCTGGGTTGCCCGGATGATCATGCTCACCATGCACTTGGTGAAAAACGAAGACGGCACGCCGCAGGTTCCGTTCAAGACTGTTTATGTTCACGGCCTGGTGCGTGATGGCCAGGGCCAGAAGATGTCCAAGTCCAAGGGCAACGTCCTGGATCCGCTGGACATCATCGACGGCATCGAGCTCGAAGACCTCGTGCAGAAACGCACCTCCGGCATGATGCAGCCGAAACTGGCGAAGAAGATCGAGAAGCAGACCCGCGACGAGTTCGCCGACGGCATCGCCAGCTACGGCACCGACGCTCTGCGCTTCACCTTCTGCTCGCTGGCGTCCACCGGTCGCGACATCAAGTTCGACATGGGCCGCGTCGAAGGCTATCGCAACTTCTGCAACAAGATCTGGAACGCCGCGCGCTATGTGCTGGACAAGGGCGAAGACTGCGGTCAGAACGGCGAGGCTTACGAGCTGTCGCTGGCGGACCGCTGGATCATTTCGCAGCTGCAACGCACCGAAGCTGAAGTGACCCGTCAACTCGATCAGTTCCGCTTCGACCTGGCCGCACAAGCCTTGTACGAGTTCATCTGGAACCAGTATTGCGACTGGTACCTGGAACTCTCCAAGCCTGTGCTGTGGGACGAAAACGCGCCGGTCGAACGTCAGCGTGGCACCCGCCGCACCCTTGTTCGGGTATTGGAAGTCGCGCTGCGTCTGGCGCATCCGTTCATGCCGTTCATCACCGAAGAAATCTGGCAGCGCATCGCGCCGCTGGCCGGTATCGAAGGCAAGACGATCATGCTGCAACCTTGGCCGGTGGCCAATGAAGCACGCATCGACCAGGGCGCCGAAGACGATATCGAGTGGCTGAAGACGCTGATGCTTGGCACGCGCAACATTCGCGCCGAGATGAACATCGGACCAGGCAAGCCGTTGAACCTGTTCCTGAAAAACGTCAGCGCCGAAGATCAGCGTCGTCTCACGGAGAACGAAGCCCTGCTGAAGAAGCTGGCTCGCCTCGAATCGATCACCGTGTTGGCTGCTGGCGAAGAAGCACCGCTGTCCGCCACCGCACTGGTCGGCGAGATGGAAGTGCTGGTGCCGATGGCCGGCCTGATCGACAAAGACGCCGAATTGGCCCGTCTGGACAAGGAAATCCTGCGTCTGCAGGGCGAAGTTCAGCGGGTTGGCGGCAAGCTGTCTAACGCCGGTTTCGTCGACAAGGCCCCGGCCGAAGTCATCGAGAAGGAACGCGCCAAACTGGCTGAAGCAGAACAGGCTTTGGGCAAGTTGGCCGAGCAGCATGCGCGGATTGCCAGTTTGTAACGGCACATCGCAATGAAAACGGGAGGCCCGAAACGGCCTCCCTTTTTTATGCCCGACGCTTTCTCCCAAACACCCCACCCCCCTGTGGGAGCGAGCTTGCTCGCGATGAGGTCATAATATTCAACATCGACGTTGGCTGACAGTCCGCTATCGCGAGCAAGCTCGCTCCCACAGGGGGGATGGCGGTGTTTGTCACAATTGCGTTCACAACGGCTGGATGTGGGACAATACCCGCCACTTTTAGCCATACCCGAATCGACCACGCCCATGAACGCCCCCCGCACACCCCGCCCCGCGCGCAAGAAGCCTGACACCGCCACCCCGGCCAAAGCCGTGGAGCCCCGCGAGAAGGCCAGCCTGCATCCGCGCAACCGCCATCAGGGTCGTTACGACTTCCCGGCGCTGATCAAAACCACGCCGGAACTGGCGAAGTTCGTGATCATCAATCCGTACGGCAAGGAAAGTATCGACTTCGCCAGCCCGGACGCAGTGCGGGTGTTCAACCGTGCGTTGCTCAAGTCGTTCTACGGCGTCGCCCATTGGGACATCCCGGCCGACTACCTCTGCCCTCCGGTTCCGGGCCGTGCCGATTACGTGCACTTCCTGGCCGACCTGCTGGCCAGCGTCAACGACGGCGAGATCCCTCGCGGTGCGCCGGTCAAGGTGCTCGATATCGGCATGGGCGCCAACTGCGTCTATCCGTTGATCGGCTACAGCGACTACCGCTGGCACTTCCTCGGCTCGGAAATCGACCCGACGGCCGTGGCCGCCGCCAAAGCCATCGTCCAGTCCAACGGGCTAAACAAAGCCATCCAGTTGCGCCAGCAAAGCAATCCCAAGCACATTCTGCTGGGCCTGCTCGAACCCGGCGAACGCTTTGACCTGACCATGTGCAACCCGCCGTTCCACGCCTCGATGGACGAAGCGACCAAGGGCAGCGAACGTAAATGGCGCGCGCTGGGCCGTGCTGATCCAAAACGCAAACTGCCTGTGCTGAACTTTGGCGGTCAATCGGCAGAATTGTGGTGTGAAGGTGGCGAAGCACGGTTTGTGACGCAACTGATCGCCGAGAGCGCGCATTTCCAACACAAAGTGCTTTGGTTCAGCACCCTGGTCTCGAAAGCCTCCAACCTGCCGGCGATCCAGACTGCGCTGAAAAAGGCCGGCGTACTGGAAAGCCAGGTCGTGGAAATGTCTCAGGGGCAGAAGCAAAGCCGTTTCGTCGCCTGGACCTTCCAGACCAAATCCGAGCAGCAGGTCTGGCGCGAACGTTGGGCTCGCAAAAGCTGAGTGACCCTGTGGGAGCGAGCTTGCTCGCGATGAGGCCATAACATTCAGCACAAGTGTTGACTGACAGGCCGCCATCGCGAGCAAGCTCGCTCCCACATTGGTTTAGCGGTGTAGGTGGTAAATCGCAGACACAAAAAAGCCGTGCCCGGATCACTCCGGAGCACGGCTTTTTTTACTGCGTCTTACTTGTTAACAGCGTCGGTCAGGCCTTTGGCCACAACCAGCTTGATAACTTTCTTGGCAGCGATTTCGATGGCAGCGCCAGTCGAAGGGTTGCGGCCGGTACGGGCAGGACGCTCAGTCACTTTCAGTTTGCCGATACCTGGCAGAGTGATTTCGCCGCCGTTTTCCAGCTGATCGGCAACGATTTGGCCCAGTTGGTCCAGAGCGTTACGCGCGGTGGTTTTTGGCGCGTCGATAGCTTCAGCGATGTCGGCGATCAGTTGGTCTTTAGTAAGAGCCATGTAGTGTTCCTTCCCTATCAAATTCATATGGATTGCAGAGTGCAGTGTCAGCCATCGAGCCCGATCTTCTGGATCTGGCACCCTCGGCCAATAACCACGGGATCGGGGTTATAGATACCGAAATCTGGGTTTGGTTCGACCTGACAAATGCTGAATGCACGCTTAACGCAGTGACTTCGCGTAAGACCGGGCAAAACTAGCACAGAGACGGGGAAATATCCGCCTCTAGCTACCCATTTGGTCAGCTTTATTGCTCTAAAACTGTAAAAAACAGCATAAGCGCTGTCGGACACCTGCGAATTGCCCTTCGTGCCGCGCCAAAACCAGTGGTTGCGGTACACTGAGCGCTTTTTCGGGGGAGCACGCCCTCCTCTCTTCAATCAGCCGAGAAGCCCATGCCGATCCGTCATTGCATCGTCCACCTGATCGACAAAAAACCCGACGGTACACCTGCAGTTCTCCACGCCCGCGACTCCGAACTGGCCGAGTCGAGCGCCATCGAGTACATGCTTGCCGACCTCAATGAGAGCTACAACGCCAAACAAGGCAAGGCCTGGGGTTTCTTCCATGCCGAGTCCGGGGCACACCCGTTCAGCGGCTGGCTGAAGGAATACCTCGATGGCGGCAAGGATTTCACAGCGTTCAGCCGTGTGGCGGTGGAACACCTGCAAAAGCTGATGGAAGAGTCGAACCTCTCTGTGGGCGGCCACGTGCTGTTTGCGCATTATCAGCAAGGCATGACCGACTACCTGGCGATCGCCCTGCTACACCACAGTGAAGGCGTTGCAGTGACCGATCAACTGGACGTGACCCCGTCCCGGCACCTGGATCTGGGCCAACTGCACCTGGCGGCACGGATCAACGTGTCCGAGTGGCAGAACAACAAGCAGTCCAAGCAGTACATTTCGTTCATTAAAGGCAAGAACGGCAAAAAGGTTTCGGAGTATTTCCGCGACTTCATCGGCTGCCAGGAAGGCGTCGACGGCCCCGGCGAAACCCGCACCCTGCTCAAGGCCTTCAGTGACTTCGTCGAAAGCGAAGACCTGCCGGAAGAGTCCGCCCGCGAGAAGACCAAGACCCTGGTGGATTACGCCAGCAGCCAGGCAAAATTGGGCGAACCCATGGGCCTGGAAGAACTCTCGGAGCTGATCGACGAAGAACGCCCGAAAGCCTTCTACGACCACATCCGCAACAAGGACTACGGCTTGTCGCCGGAGATTCCGGCAGATAAACGTACCCTCAACCAGTTCCGTCGCTTCACCGGTCGCGCAGAAGGCCTGTCCATCAGCTTCGAAGCGCACCTGCTGGGCTCGAAGATCGAATACGACGAAGAAGCCGGCACGCTGATCATCAAAGGTCTGCCGACCCAACTCACCGATCAGCTCAAGCGGCGTAACTGATGCTCGGCGGCGTACTGAAGAAATTCCTGCTGATCCTGCTGGTGGTCGTGATCTACCAGAACTGGGGCAAGATCGAGCGGGTGTTCCATCCGGCGCAGGTGGTGTCGGAGCAGACTCAGGCCAAGGCCAACGTCGTGCTCTACGCCACTGAATGGTGTGGTTACTGCAAACTGACTCGGCGCTTTCTCGATCAGAAGGGCATTCCGTACAAGGAGTTCGATATCGAGAAGGATGCCGAGGCGCGCAAGGACTACGAGGCGCTGGGTGGCGGCGGGATTCCGATCATCGATGTGAACGGGACGTTGATTCGCGGGTATGACCCGGATGAAATCCTGGCCGCACTGAAATAAACACAAACCCTGTGGGAGCGGGCTTGCTCGCGAAAGCGGCCTGTCAGTCAACATCAATGTTGAATGTAATGGCCTCTTCGCGAGCAAGCCCGCTCCCACAGGGGTTCATCGGCGCTTTTCGATGCGGAAGCCCAATCGCGGAAAGTGCACATGCACCACACCGCCCCGCTCGTCTTCACGACGCAGAATCAATTCTTCACTGCCTGCAAACAGCAACTCACCCGCCACCGGGTCAACGCCGTAATCGATGGCGGCAATGACCACCTGCTGGCCAGCCTCAAAACCATTTGGCTCGTCGAATTGCTCATCCGGCAATGCGGCCGGTGTGGCATTGCGCGCCGCCTCCAGCGCCTCTTCGGAGCTCATCTCGCTGAACGCGCCATGACCGAAGCCCAACACGCGCCCCTGCCACGCCGAAACCGCCGGATAAGCATCGACCAACGGTGAAGTGACGGGCGTAGCCTTGAGAAACCACAACGGATGGGCCAGGGCGAAGTCGGCAATCGACGGCTCGCCGAACAGGAAGTCGCCCTGCTCGCGCTGAAGCTGTTGCTCCAGACGCGCCATGATAGTCGGCCATTGATGCCGGGCTTGCTCTGCCGGCAGCCGTGTGGCGCTGCCACCGCTGAACAACTCCGCGCGATCGGCAATGAACGCCTTGATCGCTTCCGGCGGCATATTGCCGAAGCGCACGGCGATCGATTCCGGTTGAAACACCAAGCTGACCGCGTGCTGGAACACTACCGAATCCGCCCATGCGGCAAAGGTCGCGGCGATCATTTCCTGACCTTCCGGGAAGAACGCCGGCAAGGCTTTTTCCTGTTCCAGACGACGGGCGATCAGCGACGTGTCGCAATAGATATCCGCGCCAATCTGCAACACCGGCGTCTTGCGGTAGCCGCCGGTCAGCGCGGTCAGATCGGGTTTTGGCATCACCGGCGAGATCTTCACCGAGCGCCAGGACAGCCCCTTGAAGCCCAGCAGCAAGCGGGCCTTTTCAGAAAAAGGGGACGTCGGGTAATGATGAAGAATTAACTCTGACATGCTCGGCTCCGCCGCACGGATAGGGAATCCGCAGCTTAGCGCGCATTCCATGTGCATCCCACCGATCTGCCTGATGGGCACTTATCAATCAGATTGATAAGCCCGCAGCGGCGCTCGCTACCAAGCATTCCTTGGCGCTTTTCTTGAGTTTTTTGATCAGCCGTTCCTGACGTAGCGCTTCGCTTTTATCGCGGCAGACTTCGGTGTAAACCAATGCCACGGCAGGGCTGGAGAGAAAAAAGCGCGCGCCCTTGCCACTCTGGTGGGTGGCGAAGCGGCGCACGGGATCATCGCTGATCCCGCAGTAGAGCGAACCATTGGCCGCGCGAACGAGATAGACGAACCAGGGTTTGCTGACAGGCAGCGTCGGTTCGGCGGCAATGACGGAAGATTCGCTGGCGGTGTTCACGTGACGATCAAGGCTTGTAGGAAACAAGCCGCGATCTTATCAGCGACTGGCCTGGAATGCCTTGAGCCCCTTCAAGGCTTGAGCGCGCACGGCGTTTCTCACCGCCGGCGTCCAGCCCAACAACAGCCCCTTGAAACCCAGCGCCTGTCGGGACCAGGTCCACATATCGAAGCTGTCGTGATGCTCGCAGATTTTGCCGTCGCGAAAAACGAAGCGTGCCTGAATGTCGTTGACCACGGTATTGCCGGTCTGGCTGAACAGGTACGTCGCCACCCAATGGGCGCCACCTGTGCGCTCATCACTGCGCACGTTATCGAACGTCAGGGAAAAATCCTTGGCCCGAGTGGTAAGCATCCGCCACATATCGCCTGCATCGCGGCCGTGCAACTCGCCGAACGCCGGATCACTGAACACCACGTCGTCGGTATAGCAGGCACTCATGGCCTCGGCATCCAGACGCTGGAAGGCTTGGTAGAACTGGGTGATCAATGCGTTGTGGGCATCACTCATGGGCAGGCTCCCTCTGGATGTGCAAATAGATGCGCAAAGTGGTTTCAAAAGATTGCCTGCACGATAGTCAACAAAGGCGCGAAACACTATCGGCATTCGTGAGCCGAATACCGACAGTGCGCGGGTGTCAGACCTTTTCGCTTTCGACCTGGACGTACAGCGAACGGCCGGCGCCGAGACCGGCGATGATCGCCCCAAGGCCGATGATGCCGAAAATCCAGCCCAAGGCGTTCCAGCCACCGGTCCAGTCATGCACGATGCCGACCGCGAACGGCCCCATGGACGCCAGGGTGTAACCGAAGCCTTGGGCCATGCTCGACAGGTTCGCCGCGACATGGGCGTCCCGCGAACGCAGCACGATCAGGGTCAACGCCAGACTGAACGTACCGCCCTGCCCCAGACCCAGCAGGATCGCCCAGCCCCACAAGCCTTCGATCGGTGCGTAAAGACAACCGAACAAACCGCCAAGGGTCAGCAGCATGACGATGACGATCGCCAGACGCTGATCCTTGCCACGCGTCGCCAGCCATGGCGCCGCCAGTGAACTCGCCAACTGAACAATGACCGAGCCTGACAGCACCAGACCCGCCTGGGTCGGCGTCAGGCCGCGACCGATCAGGATCGACGGCAACCAGCCGAACACAATGTAGGCCAGAGAAGATTGCAGGCCCATGTAGAGCGTCACTAGCCAGGCCAGTGGATCACGCAACAGACCGCGAACCCGATACGCGACGTTGTGCGCTCCGTGTTTCTGCCCGACCTGTGGCAACCAGAAAATCGCCGCGACCAATGCCGGAACCACCCAGAAGCCGAGGCCCAAGGCCCAGCTCTTGTCGAAATGCTCGCTCAACGGCACGGTCGCACCCGCGGCCATCGCCGCGCCCAGGCACAGGGCCATGGTGTAGACGCCGGTCATGGTGCCCGCGTGTTTCGCGAAGTCGCGCTTAACGATGCCGGGCAGCAATACGCCGATCACACCGATGCTCGCGCCGGCCAGCACGCTGCCCGCAAACAGGCCGATCTCGCCGAACGAACTGCGCAGGATGATCCCGCCGGCCAACATCAAGAGAATGCCCAGCACCACTCGCTCGGCGCCAAAACGTCGTGCCAGCACGGGCGCCAGCGGTGCAAACAAGCCGAGGCACAGCACCGGCAACGTCGTCAACAAACCGGCCTGGGCTGCCGACAAACCGAGGGTTTTCGACACCTCGCTGAGCATCGGCGCCATGCTCGACAGCGCCGGACGCAGGTTCAGCGCCACCAGAATCAGGCCCAGCAACAGCAGCCACGGCCGCCGCAGGATCGGGTGACTTTGCTGGACCTGTTCGTCATCCGCCTCCGCGTCGATCAGCAGCTCTTCGAGTTCCGCCGTGCGCTTGGGCTGAGTGATGTTGCTGTTGCTGCTGGACATGGACTTCTCGGTTTCAAGGTTCATTGATCAACTGCCTCGACAGGGCTTTGGCCCGTTCCGGGTCGCGTTGCTCGACGGCATCAAGCAGTTCGATATGGAGGTCGAACACCTCTTGGCGTCGAGGGCAAATGTTCAGGGTCTCGCGCAACTGCGCCCCGATGACGCTGGAAAAATAGCGGTACAACTCACTGAGGGTCGGGTTGTGTGCGGCGTCAACCAAGCGGCGGTGGAACACCAGATCGCAGGCGATATACGTGTCGAGATCGCCGTGGTAGTGACTGCCACTGACGCCCAACGCCTCACGCAATGCCACCAGGTCTTCGTCGGTACGACGCAACGCGGCCAGGCCGATGGCCTCGACTTCCAGAATGTGCCGAGTTTCCCGGGCCTGTTCATGGGAGCAGCGGGACAACGCCTTCATGGTGTCGAGCGGATCGACCACCGCCCGCAAATAGCTGCCGTCGCCTTGACGGATTTCGATCAACCCGGAAAACGCCAATACACGCATGGCTTCACGCACGGTATTGCGGCTGATGCCCAGCTCGGCGGACAGCTCAGGCTCGGTCGGTAAACGCTGGCCGACCGTCCAGACGCCTTCGGTGATGCGCAGGCGTAGCTGGTCCAGTGCCTGGTCGACCAGGGACCGTTTAACTAGCGGAGAAATGTCTGACATAGGATTCGCCCTTTCATCCAATCATAGGATGAATTTTCTGACATGTTAGTCAGCTTCAAGTAGGACGGCAACCGCCTACGGTCAGAGAGAGGGAATGAAGCGGGATTTTCGATTAGTCAAAATTACCCTTTAAGGGTAATTTCAGGGGCAGGGTTTTGGTTTCTTATGGAAAAGAGCACACCCCATTACGACTTGGCGGTGATCAAGGCTGAGGTGGTCAGGCTGGGTAGAAAGGCATTCACCCGACGGGCTGTGGAATCGGGCAGCTACATGGGTTTCAACGTCCGGCAAATGATCGAGGTGATCTGTGCACTGGAACGCCGAATGCTTTTCAAATCCATGACCACCTATGTCGACCACCGGGTTTGGCAGGACGTTTATCACACAACATTTCACGGATTGGAGATTTACATAAAAGTGTCTTACCGCCCCGGCGGTGGACATCCAGTAGTCTCCTTCAAGGAGAAAGACCTATGAGAACGCAGCAATGCGTCAACTGTGGCACACACGATGGGATGGGGCACTTCGAAGGCCGCACACTCTCAGTCAATTACAAACAGATGTCGCGATTTGTTGACGAGCTTGCGGGTTGGGAATGCAGAGTTTGCGGTGAAATCGAATTCGATCATGACACCGACAGCGCCGAGCGTTATGCAGATGCCAGCGATCAATTGCTTCAGGACTGCCTGCAACTGATCGGCGCGGAGATCAAGCGTATCCGCCGCAAACTCCACCTCACGCAAAAAAACGCAGTGAAGTTGCTGTCCGGCGGTGGGAACAATGCCTTTTCGCGGTATGAGCGTGGAGAGCTGCCTGCGCCCAAACCGTTACTAACACTGATGCAGCTGTTGGATCGTCATCCCTATTTGCTGGCGGAAATTCAGGTGTTGAACGAAGGTGCCGCCCTCAAACAACTATTGGCCACCCGCCATCCGGAACTGGAAGCGGCATTAACCTCCTGACCTCAAACCCCAGACAAAAATAAACCCGGATCAAGTCCGGGCTCATTTCAACGCCTACGCAGGATCAATGCAAAATCTGGCTCAAAAACAGCTTGGTACGCTCATTCTGCGGATTATCGAAGAAGTCGTTTGGCGCGGCCTGTTCGACAATTTCGCCCTTGTCCATGAAGATCACACGGTTGGCCACGGTGCGGGCGAAGCCCATTTCGTGGGTCACGCAGAGCATGGTCATGCCGTCTTCAGCCAAGCCGATCATGGTGTCCAAAACTTCTTTCACCATCTCTGGGTCGAGTGCCGAGGTCGGTTCGTCGAACAGCATGATTTTCGGTTTCATGCACAGGGCGCGGGCAATCGCCACACGCTGTTGCTGACCGCCAGACAGTTGCCCCGGGAATTTATGCGCCTGCTCCGGAATGCGTACGCGCTCAAGGTAATGCATGGCGATTTCTTCGGCCTGGCGCTTGGGCATCTTGCGTACCCACATCGGCGCCAGGGTGCAGTTCTGCAGGATGGTCAGGTGCGGAAACAGATTGAAGTGCTGGAACACCATGCCGACTTCACGGCGAACCGATTCGATCTGCTTGAGGTCGTTGGTCAGCTCCACGCCATCGACCACGATGCGACCTTGCTGGTGCTCTTCCAGACGATTGAGGCAACGAATGGTGGTGGATTTGCCGGAACCCGACGGGCCGCACAAGACGATACGCTCGCCCTGTTTAACGTTCAGGTTGATGTCTTTCAACACGTGGAACTGGCCGTACCACTTGTTCACGCCCTGCATCTGAATAATGCCTTCAGGGCTCACAGGCTGTTTGATCGCTTCACTCATAAACTACGCTCCTAACGCTTGTGGCCAGTGTCCAGCTTACGTTCCAAATGCATGGAGTAGCGGGACATACCAAAACAGAAAATCCAGAACACCAGGGCCGCGAACACATAGCCTTCGGTGGCCATGCCCAACCATTTCGGGTCGGCGGCGGCTTGTTTGACGCTGTTGAGCAAGTCGAACAGGCCGATGATGATCACCAGGCTCGTGTCCTTGAACAGCGCAATGAAGGTGTTGACGATACCGGGGATCACCAGCTTCAGGGCTTGCGGCAGAATTACCAGGCCCATGCTGCGCCAGTAACCGAGGCCCATCGCTGCAGCCGCTTCGTACTGACCTTTGGGAATCGCTTGCAGACCGCCACGCACCACTTCGGCGACGTAGGCCGACTGGAACAGGATCACGCCGATCAGTGCCCGCAGCAGTTTGTCGAAGTTCATGCCTTCAGGCAGGAACAACGGCAGCATCACCGAGGACATGAACAGCACCGTGATCAGCGGCACGCCGCGCCAGAATTCGATGAAGGTCACACAGACCACCCGAATCGCCGGCATGTTCGAACGACGGCCCAGCGCCAGGACGATACCCAGCGGCAACGCACCGGCAATACCGACGGTGGCGATCACCAGAGTCAGCATCAGCCCGCCCCACTGGCTGGTCGCCACGGTGCTCAGACCGAAGAGACCACCATGCAACAGGAAGTAGGCAATGATCGGGTACAGGAAGAGGAAGCTCAGGCCATACACCGCTTTACGGTGAAAGCGCGAGATAAACAACGGTGCCACGCCGATGACCGCCAGCCACACGGTCAGGTCCACGCGCCAGCGCAGGTCTGTCGGGTAATAGCCGTACATGAACTGGCCGAAGCGTTGTTGGATGAACACCCAGCAGGCGCCCTCCTTCGTGCAGTCGGTGCGCGTGGTGCCGACCCAGTTGGCATCGAGGATCGCCCAATGCAGGATCGGCGGCACCACCAGGTAGATCAGGTAGAACGCGAACAGGGTCAGCAGGGTGTTGAGCCAGCTGGAGAACATGTTCGCGCGCATCCACGCCACGACACCGATGCTGCGGCTCGGGGGTGGCATGTCAGGTTTGAAAGTATGAGTCGTCATGCGCTTTTCCTTACCGCTCGATCAGCGCAATGCGCTTGTTGTACCAGTTCATCAGCAGGGAAATGCTGATACTGATCGCCAGGTACACGCTCATGGTGATGGCAATCACCTCGATCGCCTGCCCGGTCTGGTTCAGCACCGTACCGGCAAACAACGAGACCATTTCCGGATAACCGATACCGGCCGCCAGCGAGGAGTTCTTCGCCAGGTTCAGGTATTGGCTGGTGAGCGGTGGAATGATCACGCGCAGGGCTTGCGGGATGATCACCTTGCGCAGCGTCGGACCGTTGCGCAATCCCAACGAGTGCGCCGCTTCCGTCTGGCCGTGGCTGACCGACTTGATGCCCGAACGCACGATCTCGGCGATAAACGCCGCGGTGTACACCGTCAGGGCCAAGGTCAGCGCCAGCAGTTCCGGGATCAGCACCCAGCCACCGACGAAGTTGAAGCCTTGCAGCTTCGGCATTTCCCAGTGCAGTGGCGCGCCGAAGATCAATGCGCACAGCGCAGGGATCACCAGGAACAGCGCCAGGCCCACCCAGAACTTGTGGAACGGTACGCCGGTCGCTTCGAAGCGTTTGGTGGCCCAGCGGCTCATCAGCACGATGGCGACAATGGCCACGACGACGCTGACCACAAACGGCCAGAAACCGTCCGCCGTCAACGCGGCCGGCATGTTCAGGCCACGGCTGCTGACGAAGAAAGTGTCGCCGAAGTTATGGCTGTTGCGTGGCCCCGGCATGGTCAGGAACACCGCGAAGTACCAGAACAGGATTTGCAGCAGCGGCGGAATGTTGCGGAAGACTTCCACATAAACAGTCGCCAGCTTGCTGATGATCCAGTTCTTCGACAGCCGTGACACACCAACGATGAACCCGAGGATCGTCGCCAGGATCACGCCGATGAAGGTCACCAGCAGGGTGTTGAGCAAGCCGATGACAAACACCCGGGCATACGTGTCCGATTCGGTGTAGTCGATCAGGTGTTGAGCGATGCCGAAACCGGCACTGCGCTCCAGAAAGCTGAAGCCGGAGGTAATGCCCCGGTGTTGAAGGTTGGTCTGTGTGTTGTCGAACAGATACCAGCCCATCGAGACCACCGCCACAATGGTGATGATCTGAAATAGCCACGCACGCACTTTTGGATCGCTGAGGCTGAGCCTCTGCTTTGGTTCGCCGATTGAATTTTGCATGAAGTGCCCCGCAAATAATGGAACAGAACATCACCCGGCGGTTGGCCCACCGGGTGATAGAACCATCAGCGCACTGGTGGTGCGTATTGAATGCCGCCGTTGTTCCACAGAGCGTTCAGCCCGCGGTCGATGGCCAGTGGAGTGCCTTTGCCGAGGTTTTTCTCGAACACTTCACCGTAGTTACCCACTTGCTTGACGATCTGCACGACCCAGTCTTTCTTCACTTTCAGGTCTTTGCCGTATTCACCGTCAGCGCCCAGCAGACGAGCGACGTCCGGGTTCTTGGTGGCTTTGGCTTCAGCTTCAACGTTTTTCTGGGTGATGCCCATTTCTTCAGCGTTGAGCATCGCGAACAGGGTCCACTTGACGATGCTGAACCACTCTTCGTCGCCTTTACGCACGACCGGGCCCAGAGGCTCCTTGGAGATGGTTTCCGGCAGAACGACGTAGTCGGTCGGGGTCGCCAGCTTGCTGCGCTGTGCGTAGAGCTGGGATTTGTCGGAGGTCAGCACGTCGCAACGACCGGATTCCAGCGACTTGGCGCTTTCATCGGAGGTGTCGAAGGTGATCGGGGTGTATTTCAGACCGTTACCGCGGAAGTAGTCGGAAACGTTCAGCTCGGTCGTGGTACCGGCTTGAATGCAGATGGTGGCGCCGTCGAGCTCTTTCGCGCTCTTCACGCCCAGCTTGTTGTTCACCAGGAAGCCGATGCCGTCGTAGTACGTCACGCCAGCAAACACCAGGCCCATGCCCGAATCGCGGGAGCTGGTCCAGGTGGTGTTACGCGACAGCACGTCGATTTCGCCGGACTGCAGCGCGGTGAAACGCTCTTTGGCGTTCAACTGGCTGAATTTGACCTTGGTCGCGTCGCCGAAAACGGCAGCGGCCACAGCGCGGCAGACGTCAGCATCGATGCCGATGATCTTGCCAGTGGAGTCCGGAACCGAGAAGCCCGGCAGACCATCACTTACGCCGCACTGTACGAAACCTTTCTTCTGCACTGCATCCAGGGTTGCACCCGCCTGAGCGAACCCACTGACACCGAGTACTGCGGCTGCAGTCACGATAGCCAGGGTGGATTTCAACATCTTCATTCAAACCTCCAGTTTTGCTCTTGTTGTGTCGGAGCTGAGTCCAGTCGCACCCTTATGAGGCGTTGTTGACCCGTGTTGGCTTTTTTTGGGGTCAACCGACGTAAGACCTGCGCTATGAGTCTATTAGGAGAAAATCCACATCATGGACAACTCACTTCTCACCAATCGGCCGAACGGGCTGTAGCCCTTTCACGTTCGCGAAGCCCGTAGCGGCCACTGGCGAACATCCATCACCGGATTCTTTGCTATCCCATCGCCAGCAGTACACTGATAGTGTTACCGCAAGGCGCGAGATGGGTTGCACCGTTTTCCCATAGCAAAGCCCGTACCAGACCGCTCGCTGAAGCGATTGCGCTACAGGTCAATAGCAAAACTTGTAGCCTTGCGACATCTTCTTAACTGATCAACCAGGCACGCCCTCAGACCTCGCACTCAATGAGAGCGCCTGCACAACATTGGAGCAACCATGACCGAGCCCTTGATTCTTCAGCCCGTCAAGCCTGCAGACGCCTGCGTTATCTGGCTGCACGGCCTGGGCGCCGATCGCTACGACTTCTTGCCGGTGGCCGAGGCGTTGCAGGAAAGCCTGCTGACCACCCGCTTCGTTCTCCCTCAGGCACCGACCTGCGCCGTGACCATCAATGGTGGTTACGAGATGCCGAGCTGGTACGACATATTGGCCATGAGCCCCGCGCGCGCGATCAACCGCGAGCAGCTGGAAGAGTCGGCAGACAGGATCATTAAATTGATCGACGTGCAGCGCGCCAGCGGAATAGACGCCTCGCGGATATTTCTGGCAGGTTTTTCCCAAGGTGGCGCGGTGGCGTTACACGCCGCTTTTCTGAAATGGCAGGGGCCGTTGGGTGGCGTACTTGCCCTCTCGACCTATGCACCGACCTTCAGCGATGAACTGGAGCTTTCCGCCAGCCAGCAGCGCATTCCCGTTCTGTCTTTACACGGCCAGTACGATGACGTCGTTCAAAACTCCATGGGCCGAACCGCCTACGAGTATTTAAAGCAGCATGGTGTCACCGTCACATGGCAGGAATACCCAATGGGCCACGAAGTGTTACCCGAGGAAATTCGCGACATTGGTGTCTGGCTCGCCGAGCGCTTGCGTTAACTGTTTATGTGAAAAGCAGCCCATTGATCCATCCCACTACGCCGCGCCCGATTCTTGCATTACACTGGCCGGCGTATATTCCTTAACCAATTGATGAGATGACCGTGCTCAAAGCACTCAAGAAAATGTTCGGTAAAAGCGAGACTGAGCAGCTCGCGCCAGTCTCCAGCGCTCCGTCTCACCATCCCAGCCACCGCACCGACGGTAATCAGTCTGGCCGGACCGCAACCGTAGCGGTACCGAAGTACGAGCCGATGACCACACCGGCCGTCCAACCCGTTGAGGCTCAGGCCTCTGAAGAACCGAGCAGCGAAGCTGCGAAACCTGCCAAACCGCGTCGCGAACCCAAGCCAAAAGCACCGGTTATCCCCTGGAAACTCGAAGACTTCGCCGTCGAACCCCAGGAAGGCAAAACCCGTTTCCACGATTTCAAACTCGCCCCCGAACTGATGCACGCCATCCAGGACCTGGGCTTCCCGTATTGCACACCGATCCAGGCACAAGTCCTCGGCTTCACCCTGGCCGGCAAAGATGCCATTGGCCGCGCCCAGACCGGCACCGGCAAAACCGCAGCGTTCCTGATTTCGATCATCACTCAGTTGCTGGAAACCCCGCCGCCGAAAGAGCGTTACATGGGCGAGCCACGGGCGCTGATCATTGCACCGACCCGTGAACTGGTGGTGCAGATCGCCAAGGACGCAGCCGACCTGACCAAATACACCGGCCTCAACGTCATGACGTTTGTCGGCGGCATGGACTTCGACAAGCAGCTCAAAAACCTCGAAGCTCGTCATTGCGACATCCTCGTGGCCACGCCGGGTCGTCTGCTGGACTTCAACCAGCGCGGCGACGTGCACCTGGACATGGTCGAAGTCATGGTCCTGGACGAAGCCGACCGAATGCTCGACATGGGTTTCATCCCACAAGTGCGTCAGATCATTCGCCAGACCCCGCCGAAAAACGAGCGTCAGACGCTGCTGTTCTCCGCGACCTTCACCGAAGACGTGATGAACCTGGCCAAGCAATGGACCACCGACCCGTCGATCGTCGAGATCGAGTCGCAGAACGTGGCCAGCGAAAACGTCGAGCAACACATCTACGCCGTCGCCGGTGCCGACAAATACAAACTGCTCTACAACCTGGTCAACGACAACGGTTGGGAGCGGGTGATGGTGTTCGCCAACCGCAAGGATGAAGTGCGGCGCATCGAAGAACGCCTGGTGCGTGATGGCGTCAACGCCGCGCAACTGTCCGGCGACGTGCCGCAGCACAAGCGCATCAAGACCCTGGAAGGTTTCCGCGAAGGCAAGATCCGCGTACTGGTCGCCACCGATGTGGCCGGTCGCGGCATTCACATCGACGGCATCAGCCACGTGATCAACTTCACCCTGCCGGAAGTCCCGGACGATTACGTGCACCGTATCGGCCGCACCGGTCGTGCCGGCGCCGATGGCGTGTCCATCAGTTTTGCCGGTGAAGACGACTCCTACCAGCTACCGTCCATCGAGGCGCTGCTGGGTCGCAAGATCAGCTGTGAAACGCCACCGACGCATCTGCTGCGGGCGGTTGAGCGCAAGCGCCCGTAACGCGGGTCGCACTAAAAGAGGCGCAGCCGGAAACGGACTGCGCTTTTTTTTCGTCCGGACATTGATCAAGACAACTAAAAGTCCATAATGGACAAATTAGTTTACTTCCAGCTCCCGGAGCCGACCATGACCAGTACGCCTTACGTGATCACCCAAGCCCAGGCCAGCGAGTTGCTGGTGCAGGTCGACGTGCCGCAGATCCTGCGCAAACTGTTCCGCGACTTGGCCGCCGGGCAAGCTGTGCAACCGGCGCAGCAACTGGTGGAGTTCCCGCAGGGCGCTGGCGATTTCATCAACTACTTGGGCGTATTGGCCGAAGACGGCGTGTACGGGGTCAAGACCTCGCCGTACATCGTTCGAGAACAAGGCCCGCTGGTGACCGCCTGGACGCTGCTAATGTCGATGCAGACCGGCCAGCCGTTGCTGCTCTGCGATGCCGGTGAACTGACCACGGCACGCACCGCCGCAACAACCGCAGTGGCGGTCGACGCCCTCGCCCCGCTGAAGGCCCGACACCTGGCGATCATCGGCAGCGGCAAGGTCGCCCAGGCGCATTTGCACTACGTCAAAGGCCTGCGCGACTGGCAGAGCATCAGCCTCTACTCGCCGAGCCTGAGCGACAAGAATCCCGAAGTATTGGCACAGCTCCAAAGTCTCGATCCACGCCTGACCATCGTCGACAGTCGTGAAGCAGCGGTTCAAGACGCCGACGTGATCATGCTCTGCACCTCGTCCGCAGCCCCGGTGATCGACCCGTCAAGCTTGAGCAAACCGGCACTGATCACCTCCATCAGCACCAACGCACCGCGTGCCCACGAAGTGCCGCCGCAGAGCCTCAATGACATGCAAGTGTTCTGCGACTATCGTCTGACCACCCCGGGCTCGGCCGGCGAGATGCTGATTGCCGGTGAACAGCATGGTTGGGACAAGGGCGCGATCATCGGCGACCTGCCTGACCTGCTCAGCGAAAAAGTCCAGCGCCCTGGCTACGACCGTCATGTGTTCTTCCGCTCCATTGGCCTGGGCCTGGAAGACATCGCACTGGCCAATGCCCTTTACCGCTTGCAGCCCTGACACCACGAACCCTGTGGGAGCGGGCTTGCTCGCGAATGCGGTCTGACATTCACCGACGACGTCGACTGACACACCGCTTTCGCGAGCAAGCCCGCTCCCACAAGGGTCATCCACACATTCGGCATTTACGCCCCACAGGAGACGTTCATGAGCCAGGCAGATTTCATCATCATCGGCGGCGGGATTGCCGGCGCTTCCACCGGTTTCTGGTTGTCGCAGCACGCCCGAGTGATCGTGCTCGAACGCGAATCCCATCCGGCTTACCACTCCACCGGACGTTCGGCCGCATTGTTCACCGCCGCTTACGGCACACCGCAGGTTCGGGCGCTGACCCAAGCCAGTCGCGACTTCTTCGACGCACCGCCGCCTGGTTTCTGCGAACACCCGCTGCTGACCCCGCGTGGCGAGATGACCGTGGACTTCACCGGCGACCCGGACGAGCTGAACTATCAATACCTGAGCGCCAAAGCCACGGTGCCGGAGATGCAGCGACTCAGCGCCGACGAGGCCTGCGTGCGCCTGCCGATCCTGCGCCGGGAAAAAGTCCATGGTGCGATTTACGACCCGACCGCCAGCGACATCGACACCGATGCCTTGCATCAGGGCTACCTGCGCGGTATCCGACGCAACAAGGGCGAAGTTCATACCGATAGCGAAGTCCTGAGCCTGACCCGTGACGCCGAAGGTGTGTGGCACGTGCAAACCAACGGTCAAACCTTCCGCGCCCCGATCATCATCAACGCGGCAGGCGCCTGGGCCGACAAAATCGGCGAGCTGGCCGGTGCCAGACCACTGGGCCTGCAACCCAAGCGCCGCGCGGCGTTCATCTTCGCCGGTCCCGAGGGCGTGGACATCCACCATTGGCCAATGCTGGTCAGCCTCGACGAATCCTTCTACATGAAGCCCGATGCCGGAATGTTCCTCGGCTCGCCAGCCAACGCCGACCCGGTGGAACCGCACGACGTGCAGCCCGAAGAGTTGGACATTGCGATGGGCATCTACCAGATCGAAGAAGCCACCACCCTGACCATCCGCCGTCCGACCCGCACCTGGGCCGGCTTGCGCAGTTTTGTGAGCGACGGTGATTTGCTGTCCGGTTTCGATCCGCAGGTGCCGGGGTTATTCTGGGTAGCGGCACAAGGCGGTTATGGCATCCAGACCTCGCCGGCCATGGGCCAGGCCAGCGCCGCACTGGTGCGCGGTGAAGCCTTGCCCGAGCAACTGACTCGCTTCGGTCTGAACACCCAAATGCTCTCCCCTTCGCGACTGGGCTGACCTTTGGACGCAGGTGACGTGTCGACACGATTGCGGCAAACTTCCAGCGCCCTTTTTTGACGGGGCGCTGATGCTGTCTGGAGCTCCACTTTATGAACGCCCAAGAACAAGAACCGGCCGGTGATGACTCTGCATTGAAGAGCTCACCGCTGGATAACTTCCGCGCGATCGCCGATGCCATCGCCACGTTGTTCTTTCCTCACGCCGAGGTGGTGCTGCACGACCTGCGTACCCAGAAGGTCGACTACATCGCCAACAACCTGTCCAAACGGGAAATCGGTGACGACTCGGCGCTGGAGGACATGCTCAGCGACGATATCAGCGAACGAAACATCGGGCCGTACGAAAAGCTCAACTGGGATGGCCAGAAGATTCGCAGCCTGAGCAGCGTGCTGCGCGACAGCGAAGGTCATCCGCTGGCGGTGCTGTGCATTAATTTGAATATTTCGTTGTTCGAAAATGCCAAAGCCGCGCTGGACCTGTTCCTGTCGCCGAGCAAGTTGATTCCGCAACCGGACTCGCTGTTTCGCGATGACTGGCAGGAGCGCATCAACACCTTCCTCCACGCCTGGCTGCGCGAACGTCAGCTGAGCCTGAACCTGCTGACCCGTGACCATAAACGCGAACTGGTGCTGGCACTGCACGCCGAGGGCGCCTTCAAAGGCAAAAGCGCCTCCAACTATGTGGCGAACGTGCTGAACATGGGGCGGGCAACGGTGTACAAACATTTGAAAGAACTGAAGGGCTGAAACCTGTGGCGAGGGAGCTTGCTCCCTCGCCACAGAGTACCCGGCGTTAGCGTTACTCCAGCGCCGAAGCCGGCCCGAAGAATTCGTAACGGCTTTGCTTCTCCGGCACACCCAACGCTTTCAGGTGACGCTTGACCGCCGCCATGAAGCCTTTTGGTCCAAGGAAGTAAGCGTCCAGGTCACGCTGCTGCGGCAACCACTCGCCCAGTTGCTCCTGGCTCAACAGGCCAACCTGGTGCGCCGCCGGGCTCACGCCATCATCTTCGTCATAGCAATAGAAGCGTTTGAGCTGCGGATGACGCTCGGCCAAGCCATCGATCCAGTCGCGGAAAGCATGAACGCTACCGTTACGCGCGCAGTGGATAAAGTGCACAGGCCGTTCGGTCGCCAGCGCCGCTTCGAGCATCGCCAGCGTCGGAGTGATGCCGACGCCGCCGCTGATCAGCACCAACGGTTTGTCGCTGTCGGTCAGGGTGAATTCACCCGATGGCGGGAACAGCTGGATGCTGGAGCCCACATGCAATTGATCGTGAAGATGGTTGGAGGCGCGGCCACCGGTTTCACGTTTGACGCTGATCCGGTATTGACCCTTGTTGGCCAGGGCCGACAGCGAATAGTTACGACGAATCTCTTCGCCATCGAGGATCAGTTTCATGCCGATGTACTGGCCGGGTTCTGCCGCCAGAATCGGGCCTTTGTCCGCCGGTTCGAAGTAGAACGAGATGATTTCCGCGCTTTCCTCGACCTTGGCCACCACGATGAATTCCCGCGCCCCGCGCCAGCCGCCCGGTGCCTGTTCCTTCTGGTCGTAGATGCTGGTTTCGGCACCGATCAGGATGTCGGCCAATTGACCGTAAGCAGCCCCCCAGGCGGCCATCACTTCAGGTGTGGCGATCTCATCGCCCAGCACTTCGGAGATGGCTCGCAGCAGGCAGGCGCCGACAATCGGGTAATGTTCCGGGAGGATTTGCAGGGCCACGTGCTTGTTGATGATCTTGGCCACCAGGTCGCCCAACTGATCGAGCTGGTCGATGTGCCGCGCATACATCAAGACACCGTTTGCCAGGGCGCGCGGCTGATCACCGCTGGCCTGGTGAGCCTGGTTGAATAGCGGGCGGACTTCCGGGTACTCGGACAGCATCATGCGGTAGAAATGAGTGATCAATGCTTCGCCACCGCTTTCCAGCAAGGGCACGGTGGATTTGACGATTGCACGGTCTTGAACGCTAAGCATAAGGCGACTCCTGATCTACTTGGATTGCTAACTGACTGCCTTGTACTTATCAGTTTCCATGCCACAAAATAAAACCTTATAAATCAATTAGTTAAATTCTTTATAGTCATATCGACAAAGACTGACTTATAGTCCTACCGACTACATGGAGTCACTATGACTGCAAAAGCCTTGCTCACCACCCTGCTGCCACTGGTCTCCGACCTGTCCCGCGAACTCCCCGAAGGCGAGCGTTATCGGCGCTTGCTCGAAGCCATGCGCGCCTTGCTCCCGTGCGACGCTGCTGCCCTGCTGCGCCTTGATGGCGAATGGCTGGTGCCACTGGCCGTCGACGGGTTGAGCACCGACACCCTCGGTCGACGCTTCAAAGTCAGCGAACACCCGCGTTTCGAAGCGCTGCTCAGCAGTCCCGGCCCGACTCGTTTCGCCGCCGACAGCGACTTGCCCGACCCTTACGACGGACTGGTCGATGGCCTCGACGATCATCTGGAAGTCCACGACTGCATGGGTTGCCCGCTGTTTATCGACGAGCGTCCATGGGGTTTGCTGACCCTCGACGCACTCGATCCGGAGCGCTTCGATTCGATCGAGCTGGACGCCCTGGAAGCCTTCGCCAGCCTCGCCGCCGCCACCGTCAACGCCGCCGAGCGCATCGAACGCCTGGCCAATCGTGTCGAAGACGAACATCAGCGTGCCGAGGTTTACCGACAAGCCAGCGGCCAGCAGAACCGCGAGATGATTGGCCAGAGCAAGGCCCACAAACGGCTGGTGGAAGAAATCAATCTGGTGGGCGGCAGCGATCTTACCGTGCTGATCACCGGCGAAACCGGGGTCGGCAAGGAACTGGTCGCCCAAGCCATCCACGCCGCATCGCCCCGGGCCGACAAGCCGATCATCAGCCTCAACTGTGCCGCGCTGCCGGACACGCTGGTGGAGAGCGAATTGTTCGGCCACGTTCGCGGCGCCTTCACCGGCGCGATGAACGATCGGCGCGGCAAGTTTGAACTGGCCAATGGCGGCACGCTGTTTCTCGATGAAGTCGGTGAGCTGTCCCTGACCGTCCAGGCCAAATTGTTGCGAGTCCTGCAAAGCGGTCAATTGCAGCGGTTGGGTTCGGATAAAGAACATCAGGTGGACGTACGTCTGATCGCCGCGACCAATCGCGACCTGGCCGAGGAAGTGCGCAGCGGCCACTACCGTGCCGACTTCTATCACCGCCTGAGCGTTTATCCGTTGCTGGTGCCAGCACTGCGTGATCGTGGGCGGGATGTGTTGCTGCTCAGCGGCTATTTTCTGGAGCAAAACCGTTCTCGCATGGGCCTCAACAGCCTGCGCCTGAACAGCGATGCGCAGGCGGCGTTGCTGGCATATGGTTGGCCGGGCAACGTGCGGGAGCTGGAGCACTTGATTGGCCGCAGCGCCTTGAAGGCGTTGGGTAATTGCAAGGCGCGGCCGAAGATTCTGAGTTTGAGCGCGGCGGATCTGGATTTGCCCAATGGCAGCGTTGAGCTTGCAACCGAGCCAGTCCCTGTCAGCCCTGCTGCTTTGGTCTCGGGAGACTTGCGGGCCGCGACCGAGGACTATCAGCGTCGACTGATCAACGCCTGTCTGGAACGGCACCATAACAATTGGGCAAGTGCGGCGCGTGAGCTAGGCTTGGATCGGGCGAATCTTGGGCGGATGGCCAAACGCCTGGGAATGAAATAACGCGATCCCTTGTAGCAGCTGCCAAAGGCTGCGTCCGAGGACGAAGTCTTCGCCAAACCATTCACCGCGCTATATCTGGTGCACCGAGGGATCGGGATTTACGACTGCTTCGCAGCCGGACGCAGCCTTCGGCAGCTGCTACACAGGATCGCGTTGGTCGGCAATACCGGGGAATAACCCTAAAGCCTGCCCGCAACAAGTCGATAACCCGGCATCGATAGCTGTTGGCGATCCTCGCGGTCGCCCATCACCTTTTTCCACAGAAGGTTTTTATGTCTTCAAACAAAGCCCGCGCAGATTCACTTTCGCTTCTGCTGTTTACCTTGCGCAGCGGCAAGCTGATGGCGATCAACCTGCTGAAAGTCAGTGAAATCATTCCCTGCCCGCCGCTGACCAAGCTGCCGGAGTCACATCCCCACGTCAAAGGCATCGCCACCCTGCGCGGTGCCTCGCTGTCGGTGATCGACCTCAGCCGTGCCATCGGTGAACGGCCGCTGGAAGACCCGAACGGTGGCTGCCTGATCGTCACCGATGTCAGCCGCTCCAAGCAGGGTTTGCACGTTCAAGCCGTGAGCAAGATCGTCCACTGCCTGACCACCGACATCCGTCCGCCGCCCTTTGGCTCTGGCGGCGTGCGTTCGTACATCACCGGCGTGACCTCGGTCGACGGCACGTTGGTACAGGTGCTGGACATCGAAAAAGTGATTCATGGCATCGCCCCGGCACAAATCGAAACGGCCCCGACCGAACTGAGCATGGAAGACGCCGAAGTACTCGGCAACGCGCGGATTCTGGTGGTCGATGACAGCCAGGTGGCGTTGCAGCAATCAGTGCACACGCTGCGCAACCTCGGCCTGCAATGCCACACCGCCCGCAGTGCCAAGGAAGCCATCGACTGCCTGCTGGACCTGCAAGGCACGGCCCAGCAGATCAACCTGATCGTCTCGGACATCGAAATGTCGGAGATGGACGGCTACGCATTTACTCGAACCCTGCGCGAAACCCCGGACTTTTCGCACCTTTATGTTCTGCTGCACACCTCTTTGGACAGTGCGATGAACAGCGAAAAGGCCCGTCTTGCCGGCGCGAACGCGGTATTGACCAAGTTCTCCTCTCCGGAACTGACCAAGTGCCTGATCGAAGCAGCCAAGGCTGTCGCTGAACAAGGTCATTGAGTCTTGGCCGAGAAGTTCTGCTTTCTGATGCGGCGCAACCTCGCTGAAGTTGTGCCTGCGATCACTTGGCCTCAGGGAATTGTCCTCAGCGAATACCGCCCCGAACGGGCAGAAGCCGTTCATCATTTGATGGAACTGGGTTATCAGCAAGGTGGCGGTCGCGTGCCGGCACTGGATGTCTGGCAACAGCGTTTTGAAACCGATCCTGAATATGATCCGAGCCTGTGCTTTATCGCTCTGGATGCCGAAGGTATCGTCGGCGTGTGCCAGTGCTGGACCAGCGCCTATATCAAGAACCTGGTGGTGCATCCACGGGCTCAGGGGCAAGGATTAGGACGCGCGTTGCTGCTACATGCTTTCAACATATTTCAGCAACGGCGCGAAGGTTTTGTGGATTTGAAGGTATTGGAAGACAACCTTCGGGCGCAGCGTTTGTATGAAAACGCCGGAATGCGTGTGATCCGCCGGGAACCGGTTCCGGCCTGACATCGCCAAGATCGCAGCCTTCGGCAGCTCCTATAGGAGAACGCATTCCAACCGTAGGAGCTGCCGAAGGCTGCGATCTTTTGGCGATATCGGCCAAACCAAACGTCTTGAGGCATACTCCAACCTCGGCCAACACGAGCCCAAGGATGCCTGTCCCATGAAAGCTGTCACCCTGACCCTCCTCTGCCTCACCGCCCTCGCCACCCAAGCCCACGCATCCAGCCCCGACGCCTGGGCCGCTTACGACAAAGCCGTGCTCGCCAGTTGCACCAACGCCAGCGGCTTGAAGAATGCCAAACCCGTGGGCAACGCCGCGCAGTTTGATGACCGGGTTGGCTACACCGCACTTCTGCTGCAAGGCCAATACCCGCAAAAACACATGAAAGGCCAGCAAGGCACCGAACTGTGTATCTACAACAAGAAAAGCAAAACCGCTTACGTCACCGAATGGGACTCCATCCGCCCAACCACCAAGGCACAGTGACTGGCGCATAACTTGCTTTGATAGCGGCCTTTGCGGCGGCATTCTGTCGCCGTTTCATGTCCTTTTATGCGACTGGCCGTTCAATGAATACGACGTTTTCCTGCGTAGGCTGTGGCAAATGCTGCAACGACCACCACGTGCCCCTGACCCTGCCCGAAGCCCGGATGTGGGCGGCCGATGGCGGTCAGGTGATCGTGCTGGTGGAAGGTTTCCTGGGCAATGGCCTGGGCCTGCCAGTGCAGCAACGCGAACACGCCGAACGCCGCTCGGTGAGTGTTCGAAGCGGCGCCTCCGACGCGTACATAGCCATCACCTTTGCTGCCTACAACGTCGGTCCTTGCCGGAATCTTGACGAAGACAACCTCTGCCGCATCTACGAACGCCGGCCGCTGGTGTGCCGCATCTACCCGATGGAAATCAATCCACACATTCCCCTGAACACTGCCGTAAAGGAATGTCCGTCCGAGTCGTGGGAAAAGGGACCGGATCTGATTGTGGGGGGTGAATTGGTGGATCAGGAACTGGTCGGATTAATCCAGCGCTCCCGCCAGGCGGATCGCGATGACATTCGGACCAAGGATGCGATTTGCGCGCTGTTGGGGATTCGGACTACAGCACTGAAGGGCGATGGCTTTACCGCTTATCTGCCGGACATGACGGCGTTTGCGAGGGTCATCGACCAGGTTGCGGCGCAGCCATTGGCTGAGTCAGGCGCTGACTGGTTGTTTCATGTGTCGGGCGAGGACATTGCCGGGCAAGTGCAGGCGGCCGGGGCGCACGTGGCGACTGATGCTCCCGAGAATTACGCGTTCATTTCGTTGCGGGCAGCCTAAGACGCAAGACTTCGGAACCACTGCGCAATCCCGTTGCGCAGTGGCCCGTCGTCAAAAAAATTAGCTGGCCGTCACCGCCAGACATTCCACTTCTACCCGCGCGTTCTCGACCAACTTGCCGGCAAACGTCGTACGTGCGGGCAAACGATCCGCCGGAAAGAAACTGCGATACACAGCACTCATGGCGGAAAAATCCCTTATGTCGGCAAGGATGACCGTGCATTTGGCCACTTGAGCCAGGGACGAACCGTTGCGTTGCAGCGCGGTACGCAAGTTCTCCATGGCCTGCGTCGTCTGCGGGCCTATGCCGCCCTTCACCAGTTCACCATCAGCCCCGAGGCCGATCACCCCGGAAAAGTAAAGGGTCTCGCCGACCTGCACCGCATCGGAGAATGGCAGACCTTCCTCATTCGGAAAGTAGCGTGGTGAGTCTGGTGCTGCGGGTGGCAAATAACGCTGGGTAATCGCCTGGTACTGGCCATTTTGCTTAAGACGCTCAAGCGCCGCATTCAGGTTATCGCGCAGCAGGGTGTCGGTTTTTCGCACAGCCATGGCCACGCCACTGCCCAGCATGGGGTCCTTGAGCGCCGGACCGACAAAATCGAAACCTTGCCCCTGAGGCTGACTTAAAAGCGCCTGGGTGATTTCAATCGAGTCTTGCAGGGTCGCGTCGAGCTCACCCGCCAGCAGGCTGGCGACCAATTGGTTGTTGAAATCGAAACTGCGCACCGTCACTCCGGCCGGGGCCCAACGGGACTTGGCGAACGCTTCGCGGCTGGTGCCTGTCAGGACGCCGACACGCTTACCCTTGAGCGATTGCACATCCGGTTGAAGATTCGCCCCTTTGCGCGCCACCAGACGGCTGCTCAGGGGGTAAAGATTATCGGTGAAATCGACCCGCTCTCGACGCGCCGATGTTGCCGTCATCGGCATGATCACGTCGAAAAGGTTGGATTCGAGGGCGTGAATGTTGGTCGCGTAATCCTGATCAACCCAGACACAGCGGGATTTGAGTTCGGCACACAGTGCATTGCCCAACTCGATATTCAATCCGACCAGCTCACCCTTGTCGTTACGACTCTCGAACGGTGGAACCAGGGCTTCGACACCGAAACGGATCTGCGGATCGGGCACAAACGACATGCAGCCGGTGGTTAGGGCCACTAGCGAAAGGAGAGAGAGGGTTTTTACAAGAGACATTTTGGCGGCCTTCATCAAAAATTCAGGGGTATGAATCTTTGACGAGTGGCCGCCGACCTTCCCAGAGGACGAATCGCTCATCCTTGTGGGAAATGTCTCAATGACAGGAAGGACAATTACCGCTCAACAAAATACCTGACAGTCAGCGTTTACCCATGGAGCGACGAGTGCCGGGAGGCGCCGCCCCCGGCGTCTTGGTATGGCCATTCTTGGCACCATTCTTGTACCAAGGCTGGCTGGCGTTCTTGGCAGCGGCCAGGTCACCCGGTTTGAACGGGAACTTGAACGCCGGGATCGCGGCCTTGGTTTCGCTGTCTGCGCTGGAGTCGACGCTGTCTGGCAGGTCTGCCTGGTCGTCGCTCAAAGCGTCGGCAACCGGCGGTTGTGTCGGGGAAGTCATGAAAGCTCCGGGTGATGCCATAGAGTCGGGCCCGGTCAGCGAGCCGCGAAAGGCGGCAGTATACCTGTGTCGGGAGCCGCAAGCTTCACGCCGCAAGCGAGTCCGTCGGGTTTTGTGTCTTGGTCGGCTACCTGGCGCCAAGATCAAAAGATCGCAGCCTCCGGCAACTACGGGGGGATAGGCGTCGATCCGCAGAGGTCCAACCTGACAGCGCCGTCAGTTAGCAGTCACCTTCCTGACGGGCGAACAGGTTTATAAAGGACGGTATAAACCTGACAAAACCCCGACCACTTAGCCCGGCGCCTCACTCGCATGCGAATTCAGAAAAAAACCGCCTTGATCGCAGGTCTGCTGATTGCCTTGGCAGCGCTGGGCACGTGGTACCTCACCAAACCCGCCACGGCAAAACTGGCCGCTCCGACCGCCATTCCCGTACGGGTCGTCAGCGTCACCGAAAAAGACGTCCCCCGCTACGTCAGCGGCATCGGCTCGGTGCTGTCGCTGCACAGCGTGGTAGTGCGTCCGCAAATCGATGGCATCCTCACCAAAATCCTGGTTAAAGAAGGCCAACTGGTGAACAAAGGCGCCCTGCTCGCCACCATCGACGACCGCTCGATCCGCGCCAGCCTCGATCAGACCCGGGCGCAACTCGGTGAAAGCCAGGCGCAGCTGCAAGTGGCCTTGGTCAACCTCAAGCGCTACAAACTGTTGAGCGTCGATGACGGCGTTTCCAAGCAGACCTACGACCAGCAACAAGCCCTGGTCAACCAACTCAAAGCCACCGCCCAAGGTAACCAGGCCTCGATCGACGCCGCTCAGGTGCAGCTTTCCTACACACAGATTCGATCTCCGGTCACCGGTCGCGTCGGTATTCGCACGGTAGACGAAGGCAACTTCCTGCGCATGACCGACGCTCAAGGCCTGTTCACGGTGACCCAGATCGACCCGATCGCCGTGGAGTTCTCCCTGCCACAGCAAATGCTGCCGACCCTGCAGGGTCTGATCAACGATCCGGAACATGCTCAGGTGAAGGCCTACATCGGCGCCGACACTGACGGCGAAACCGGCAATCTACTGGGCGAAGGCCACCTGACCCTGATCGACAACCAGATCAACGCCAACACCGGGACCATTCGCGCCAAAGCTGAATTCAACAACCCCGGGCAGAAACTCTGGCCGGGCCTGCTGGTGACGGTAAAGATTCAGACGGCTCTGGATAAAGATGCGCTGGTGGTGCCACCCACTGTCGTACAACGCGGTCTCGATCAACATTTCGTGTACCGGGTCAACGGCGACAAGGTCGAAACCGTCACCGTACAAATGGTCTATCAAGGCAGCGGTCAGGACATCATCAAAGGTGTCAAACCGGGCGACGTGCTGGTCAGCGACGGCCAGTCGCGGCTCAAGCCCGGTTCGACGGTGCACGTAGTGACTGACCCGCCGCAAGTGGTTCAATCGGAGCCGAAACCATGAAGGGCCATGGCTCGGTCTCTGCCTGGTGCATCGACCATCCGGTTGCGACGATTCTTCTGACCTTTGCGTTGGTGCTGCTCGGTGTCATCGCTTTCCCGCGCCTGCCCATCGCGCCATTGCCGGAAGCCGAATTCCCCACCATCCAGGTCGCCGCGCAATTGCCCGGTGCCAGCCCGGAGACCATGGCGTCGTCGGTGGCCACGCCGCTTGAAGTGCAATTCAGCGCCATCCCGGGCGTGACCCAAATGACCTCTAGCAGCGCACTGGGCTCGACCAACCTGACCCTGCAATTCACCCTCGACAAAAGCATCGACACCGCCGCTCAGGAAGTTCAGGCCGCGATCAACACCGCCGCCGGCAAACTGCCCAAAGACATGCCGACCCTGCCGACCTGGAGGAAGGTCAACCCGGCCGACAGCCCGGTGCTGATCCTCAGCGTCAACTCGACCCAAATGCCCGGCACCGAACTCAGCGACTTGGTGGAAACCTTGCTCTCCCGTCAGATCAGTCAGATCGACGGTGTGGGCCAAATCAACATCACCGGTCAGCAACGTCCGGCGATCCGCGTTCAAGCCTCGGCGGACAAACTCGCGGCCATCGGCCTGACACTGGCGGACATTCGTCTGGCGATCCAGCAAACCAGCCTCAACCTGGCCAAAGGTGCTTTGTACGGCGAGTCGAGCATCTCGACGCTGTCGACCAACGACCAGTTGTTCCATCCTGAGGAATACAGCCAACTCATCGTTTCCTACAAGGACGGTGCCCCGGTTCACCTCAAGGATGTGGCCAAAGTCGTCAACGGTTCGGAAGATGCCTACGTGCAAGCCTGGGCCGGTGACAAGCCTGGGGTGAACCTGGTGATTTCCCGGCAACCGGGCGCCAACATCGTCGAAACCGTGGATCGCATCCAGGCCGCCCTGCCCGGCCTCGAAGCCATGCTGCCAGCCTCGGTGCAGGTCAAGGTGCTGGTCGACCGCACCCAGACCATCCGCGCCTCGCTGCACGAGGTGGAAGTCACCCTGCTGATCGCGATCATGCTGGTGGTGGCGGTGATGGCGCTGTTCCTGCGCCAATGGTCGGCGACCCTGATCGTGTCCGCCGTGCTGGGTGTTTCGCTGGTCGCCAGTTTCGCCCTGATGTACATCATGGGTTTCAGCCTGAACAACCTGACGCTGGTGGCGATCGTGGTGGCCGTGGGGTTTGTGGTCGACGATGCGATTGTGGTGGTGGAGAACATTCACCGTCACCTTGAAGCTGGTGACGGCATGCGCGAGGCGGCGATCAAAGGTGCCGGCGAGATCGGTTTCACCGTGGTCTCCATCAGCTTTTCGCTGGTGGCGGCGTTTATTCCGTTGCTGTTCATGGGCGGCGTGGTCGGACGGCTGTTCAAGGAGTTCGCCCTGACCGCCACTTCGACCATCATGATTTCGGTGGTGGTCTCACTGACGTTGGCGCCAACGCTTGCCGCGCTGTTCATGCGCGCCCCGGTGCATCACGCCCACAGCAAACCTACGTTTGGCGAACGCTTGCTGACAGGCTATGAAAAACTTCTGCGCCGCGCCCTTGCCCACCAGAAGCTGATGATCGGGGTGTTCTGCCTGTCTCTGGGCCTGGCGATTGCCGGCTACATCTTTATCCCCAAGGGTTTCTTCCCGGTGCAGGACACCGGTTTTGTCCTCGGCACCACCGAGGCCGCCGCTGATATTTCCTACGGCGACATGGTGAAAAAACACCTGGCGATGGCCGAAATCGTCGCGGCGGATCCGGCGGTCGCGGCGTTTTCCCACTCGGTCGGCGTCTCTGGCAGTAACCAGACCATCGCCAACGGTCGCTTCTGGATATCCCTGAAAAAACGCGGCGACCGCGACGTCTCCGCCAGCCAGTTCATTGACCGGATTCGTCCGCAACTGATGAAAGTCCCGGGCATCGTGCTGTACCTGCGCGCCGGCCAAGACATCAACCTCAGCTCCGGCCCGAGCCGCGCACAATACCAATACGTGCTCAAGAGCAACGACGGTGCAGTTCTCAGCACCTGGACCCAGCGCCTCACGGAAAAACTGCGCAGTAACCCGGCGTTCCGTGACATTTCCAACGACCTGCAACTGGGCGGCAGCATCACCCACATCAGCATCGACCGCAGCGCCGCGGCACGTTTTGGCCTGACCGCCAGCGATGTCGATGAAGCGCTGTACGACGCCTTCGGCCAGCGGCAGATCAATGAATTCCAGACTCAGATCAACCAGTACAACGTGATTCTGGAACTGGATACCAAGCAGCGCGGCAAGGCCGAAAGCCTCAACTATTTCTACCTGCGCTCGCCCCTGAGCGGGGAAATGGTGCCGCTGTCAGCGCTGGCGAAATTCGATGCGCCGACCGTGGGTCCGCTGTCCATCGCCCATGACGGCATGTTCCCGGCCGCCAACCTGTCGTTCAACCTCGCGCCTGGTGTGGCGCTAGGCGATGCGGTGATCATGCTCAACCAGGCCAAGGCCGAAATCGGCATGCCGGCGGCCATGAGCGGTAACTTCCAGGGCGCGGCCCAGGCGTTCCAGAGTTCGCTGGCCAGCCAACCGTGGTTGATCCTGGCGGCGCTGGTGGCGGTGTACATCATTCTCGGCGTGCTTTACGAGAGCTTCGTGCATCCGTTGACCATCATCTCGACGCTGCCGTCGGCGGGGCTCGGCGCGGTGATCATGCTGTGGATTTGCGGGCAGGACTTTTCGATCATGGCGCTGATCGGGCTGGTGCTGCTGATCGGGATCGTGAAGAAGAACGGCATCCTGATGATCGACTTCGCCCTCGAAGCGCAACGCAAGGGCGGGCTGCCGCCGGAAGAGGCGATCTACCAGGCCTGTATTACGCGGTTCCGGCCGATCATCATGACCACCCTCGCCGCCCTGCTCGGCGCGCTGCCATTGATGCTCGGCTACGGCACCGGCGCCGAACTGCGCCAGCCCTTGGGGATCGCGGTGGTCGGTGGCTTGCTGGTGAGCCAGGCGCTGACGCTGTTCACCACTCCGGTCATATACTTGTGGCTTGAGCGGCTTTTCCATAAGCCCAAACCCGCACCGATGCCGGCGCTGGCAACCACAGACTGAGGCGGGGTCATGCGCGTTCTGATTATCGAAGACGAAGAAAAAACCGCGGATTATCTGCACCGCGGCCTGACGGAACAGGGTTACACCGTGGACTTGGCGCGAGACGGCGTCGAAGGCCTGCACCTGGCGCTGGAAAGCGACTACGCGGTGATCGTCCTCGACGTTATGCTGCCGGGCCTCGACGGCTTCGGCGTACTGCGCGCGTTGCGTGCACGCAAGCAAACCCCGGTGATCATGCTCACCGCCCGTGAGCGAGTGGAAGACCGGATCAAAGGCCTGCGCGACGGTGCCGACGATTACCTCGGCAAACCATTTTCCTTCCTCGAACTGGTGGCGCGCCTACAAGCGCTGACCCGCCGCAGCGGTGGCCATGAACCGGTGCAGGTGAGCATCGCCGACCTGTGGATAGATTTGATCAGCCGCAAAGCCACCCGCGCCGGCACTCGCCTGGACCTGACCGCCAAGGAGTTCTCGCTGCTGAGCGTACTGGCCCGCTGTCAGGGTGAAATCCTGTCGAAAACCGCCATCGCCGAGATGGTCTGGGACATCAATTTCGACAGCGACGCCAACGTTGTCGAAGTCGCGATCAAACGCCTGCGGGCCAAGCTCGACGGGCCGTTCGACGAGAAACTGCTGCACACGATTCGTGGCATGGGTTATGTGCTGGAGAGCCGTAGTGTCCAGTAACTCGATTGCTCTGCGCCTCAGCGAGATGTTCACGCTGGTGGCGCTGCTGGTGTTTCTGTTAATTGGCTGGGCACTTTATCAACAGGTCGATAAAGGCCTGGGTTTGTTGCCCGAGGCTGAGCTGGACGCGCGCTACAGCGTGCTCGAATCCACAGTCGGCCGTTACGGCACGCCCGAGCATTGGGTGAAGATCAACAACAAGCTCAAGCTGCTCGGCGAAGAAGACAAGCGCATCAGCTTCTGGATCATCAGCGGTGATCCGCACTACGAATACGGCAACCTGACACCGCAGATCCGCGCCTTTGCCGAAGGCCCGCTGGGCATGCGCGACTTGAATCTGCCGGATCAGCCTTATCCGCTGAAAGTGCTGGTCAGCCAGTTCCCGGCCAAGGATCAACGCCCACCGTTGCGCTTCATGATCGGCATCGACACCGAGACGTTTCTGCAGACTCAACATCATCTGCTGATTGCCCTGATCAGCCTGGCGATCATCGGCGTGTTGCTGGCGTCGGCCCTCGGTTATTGGGTGGCGCGGATCGGCCTCAAACCGCTGATCAAGTTGTCCCAGGAAGCCCAGCGGCTGGCCCCGCCGCTGTTGTCCGGTCGCCTGCAATTGTCGCCTCTGCCGCCGGAACTGAATCAGTTCGTCAATTCGTTTAACTCGACACTGGAGCGGGTCGAACAGGCTTACTCGCGCCTTGAGTCGTTCAACGCGGACGTCGCCCATGAACTGCGCTCGCCGCTGACTAATCTGATCGGCCAGACCCAGGTTGCGCTGACTCGCGGGCGATCCGCCGAACACTATTTTGAAGTGCTGCAATCGAACCTTGAAGAGCTTGAGCGACTGCGCTCGATCATCAATGACATGCTGTTTCTCGCCAGCGCGGATCAAGGCAGCAAGGCCACCAAACTGACCTCTACGTCGCTGGCCGATGAAGTGGCGACGACCCTGGAGTATCTGGATTTCATCCTTGAGGACGCGCAGGTTCGGGTGCAGGTCAGTGGAGACGCGCAGGTGCGGATCGAGATTGCTCATCTGCGCCGGGCATTGATTAATCTGCTGAGCAACGCGGTGCAACACACCGAACCTGGGCAGGTGATTGAGGTGCGCATCGAGGTTGAGGAGCATCAAGTGAGCATCGGGGTTGCGAACCCTGGGTCACCGATTGCCAGCGAGCATTTGTCGCGGTTGTTTGAGCGTTTTTATCGGGTGGATGCATCGCGCAGCAACAGTGGCAACAACCATGGGTTGGGGTTGGCGATCGTCAAGGCGATTGCACTGATGCACGGCGGGGATGTGTTTGTGCGCAGTGATCATGGGATGAATACGTTTGGGATTCACCTCCCTGTCTGACCCCATACGACACCCGGACTGCCCCCGGTCCTGTAGCAGCGAAGCCTGCGTCCGGCTGCCTAGCAGTCGTAAACCCTACACGCGCGGTCTATCTGACAGACTGCAGCGCTTGATCTCGCGACTGCTTCGCAGCCGGACGCAGGCTTCGCCAGCTGCTACAGGTTCGGGCGCCGGTCTGCCAACTATTGCTTTCAGCGCAACAGTCCTTTCATGAATCCGCTCTTTTTCCCTTCTCCAATCCCCCTTATCTTTGCCGCACCAAACAGCACTTGCCAAGCAAGAAGGTTTAAAGATGTCCAACACTATGGGTATTGCCAGCGCTTTCGTTTTGTCCTCTTTGTTTCTGTCTCCGTTCGCCATCGCTGAAGAGTCGCAGACGTTCGTCGCGCAAAATTCCGCACGCGCTGCTGCATTCGAACAGTATCAGAGCGAAATGACAGCCAAGGCTCAGGAAGCTGCGCAAACCCCTCAAGCGTCGACCACTCAGGCCCAGCCAACGGTTGAGAAAGACAGCTGATTGCCCAGTATCACTTTGTTTCCCTCGACACTTTTCACCGGCTCTTCCCTTTGAAAAGTTGTCTTCAAAGCCGCTGCTATCAGCGGCTTTTTTTCGTTGTGGTTTTAAACAGCTTCAGTTCGTCTTCCCTAACAAGAAACATCCTGAGTCTCAAACATTGAGGCTCTTAGTTGACCCAAGGAGCTTTACCGCTAGTGCGTTTCCCTCTTAGATTCAGCCCGTTATTCATTGCAATCACTGCAACGGTGACGCCTGCTGCTCACGCCGCAGACGACTCAAACGCCGAAGGTTTCGTTGAAGGATCGAGCCTCAACCTCAACGCCCGCAACTACTACATGAACCGCAATCGCCTGCAGCAGACGGACGACAATATTGAATGGGGCCAGGGTTTCCTAGGCCTCTTCGAATCGGGCTACACCCAAGGCACCGTCGGTTTCGGTGTTGATGCCCACGCCATGCTCGGGCTCAAGCTCGACGGCGGTGGCGGTACCGACGGGTCGAGTATCCTGCCGATCAGCGATGGCAACGGCAAAGCGCCAAGTTCGTTCTCGACGGCGGGCGGCACGCTGAAAATGCGTGCCTTCGATACCGAACTGAAGGCCGGTGATTTGTTTATCACCAACCCGGTGATCGCCGACGGCGAAACCCGCATGCTGCCCCAGACCTTTCGCGGCGTCAGCCTGACCAACCACAGTTTTGACGGCTGGATGATTGAAGGTGGCCAGGCAAGTTTCACCAAGCCTTACAACCAGAGCGGACACACCCGAATCGGCACGTCCTACGGCAGCTTGGCCGACGGTGACGAAAGTAAGCACCTGAATTGGGCCGGCGTGGCCTGGAGCGGCCTGCCGGGGTTGACCAGCAGCCTCTATGCTTCCGAACTCAAGGACATCTGGAACCAGTATTACTACGATCTGGACTACACCTACGCGCTGAATGATCTGGTCAGCCTCAACCCGGGTCTGCACGCCTATCACACGCAAGACACCGGCAATGCGCTGCTGGGCAACATCGACAACAACACCTACAGCCTGCATTTCACCGTTGGTGTGGGCAATCACAGCGTTACCGCCGCCTATCAGCGGGTCAATGGCAACACGCCGTTCGACTACATCAGCCAGGGTGACAGCGTCTACCTCGACAACTCCCAGCAATATTCGGACTTCAACGGCCCGAACGAACGCTCATGGAAACTCAAGTACGCCTACGACTTTGTCGGGCTCGGCCTGCCCGGCGTGACCTCGGAGGTCTCTTACTCCCGAGGTGAACTGGACCTGACCAAGGTCGATCCGGCCAGCCCCGGTTATGCTTCGTGGTACAGCGCTGATGGCAAAAACGCCAAGCACTGGGAACGCGACATTGATCTCAAGTACGTGGTTCAGGGCGGCAAGGCCAAAAACCTGGCGCTGCGCCTGCAATGGGCGACCAACCGTGGAGGCAACGGCTACGGCGCGCTGGATCAGGACACCGATGAATACCGGGTGATCGTCGACTACCCGCTCAATGTCTTCTAAGCTTCAATAAGTAAAAGGCCAGCACGTTTTGCTGGCCTTTTTTTTATCCGGGATTTATACAGGCGCTCCGAACGCAAACGGTTTCTGGGATTCTGCCCGAGTCTTGCAAAACACTTTCATAACGCCTCATTAGCAGAAGTCAGAACCATGAGTGTGAGCAGTGCAACATCTCACCAGCCGATCCGGTCGACGCGATCGGAGCGGCTTCTGGTTCTCGGCAGTTTGCTGCTGGTGATTGCGATATTGAGCATCGTGGCGTTCCTGCTCATACGCGAACGCGCCAATGCTGAACAGTCTGCCACTCGCGCAGCAACCAACATCGTGCAACTGATCGACGCCGACGTGCTGCGCAATGTCGAACTCTATGACCTGTCCTTGCTCGGCTTGATCGCTGCCTCGCAGCGTGAAGACCTCAAGAACGTCTCCCCGGCTATCCGGCATCTGGCCTTGTTTGACCGTGCCACTGCCGCGCCGTACAAGGGCGACATTTTGTTGCTGGACAACAAGGGCGACGTGATCGCTGACTCGGCCTCGGTAGAGCCTAGAAAGGGCAATTTTGCTGACCGCGAATACTTTCAGTCGCACGTGACCAATCGTGATCCGAGCATGCTCATCAGCCGTCCCTTCCGGTCCAGACAGGCTGAACATGAATGGCGAATCAGCTTCAGTCGCCGGGTCAGCGGCTCACAGGGCGAATTTCTTGGCGTGGCCGAAGCCGCCATGCGCTTGAGTTATTTCGATCAGCTGTTCAACAGCTTGAGCATCGGTCGTGACAGCTCGGTCAACCTGATCAGCTCGGACGGGATTCTTCTGGCTCAGGAACCCCGCCTGGCTGAAGAGCTGATTGGCAAAGACTTCAGCAACCGTCCCAACTTTCAGCGCATCGTCAAAGAAGGCAACGGCAGCTTCACCGGTGTTTCAAGCCGCTACAAGGACAAACACCTGTACACGTTCTCCAAGGTGGGCAACTTGCCGTTGATCGTCATCGTTGCACTGTCCAGTGATGAAGTGTTTGCCTCGTGGAAGCGTACGACGGTAGTGGTTAGCGTTGCGACTATTGCGCTGTGCATCAGCTTGCTCTGGCTGACTTGGCTGCTCAGCCGAGAACTGCGCCTGCGCCACAACGCCGAACAGGAACTGGCGCAACTGGCGGCCACCGATGCCTTGACCGGCCTGGCCAACCGCCGAACGCTGGATCAGGTCCTGCGTCATGAGTGGTTCCGCGCTCAACGTTCCGGCCAGCCGTTATCGCTGCTGATGATTGATGCCGACCACTTCAAGGCCTTCAACGACCGTCATGGGCATCAGGCTGGCGATGATGCGTTGCGCTCGGTGGCCAAGTTGATCTCTGACAATGTGAGACGACCAGCCGATCTGGTCGCCCGTTACGGCGGCGAGGAGTTTTCGGTGATTCTCGCGGAAACCGACAGCCAGGGTGCGCAACAGATTGCCGAACACATCCGAGCGACAGTGGAGCAATTGCCGCTGGTGGCAGATGCCGAGTCGCCGATTACTGTCAGTATCGGTATCAGTACCTGGACCACCTCCGCCGAGATCAGTCTGGAACAGCTATTGTTTGCAGCGGACAAGGCGCTGTATCAGGCCAAGGAAAGCGGGCGTAATCGGGTGGTTTGCGCGGATTAGAAGCCAGAATCAAAAAATCGCAGCCTTCGGCAGCTCATTTTGGAACGCGTTTCTCTGTAGGAGCTGCCGAAGGCTGCGATCTTTTGATCCTGGATCCAGGCATAAAAAAAGGCCACCCGAAGGCAGCCTTTAAAAAACTAGAGAGGTTTTTTACTTACACGGCCGCAACTGGACGCATGTAAGAGATCGGTGCAGTGCTGGCGTCTTCGAAAGTCACGACTTCCCAAGCATCTGTCTGCTCAATCAACTTGCGCAGCAGCTGGTTGTTCAATGCATGTCCGGACTTGAAGCCCTTGAACTCACCAATCAGGCTATTGCCCAGCAGGTAGAGGTCACCAATTGCATCGAGGATCTTGTGCTTCACGAATTCGTCTTCATAGCGAAGGCCGTCTTCGTTCAGTACACCATCCGCGTCGACCACAATAGCGTTTTCAACGCTGCCGCCGAGTGCGAGGTTGTGCTTGCGCAGGTACTCGATATCACTCATGAAACCAAAGGTACGGGCGCGGCTGACTTCTTTTACAAACGAAGTGCTGGAAAAATCCACGCTTGCACTTTGTGTGCGGTCACGGAAAACCGGGTGATCGAAATCGATCTCGAAGCTCACTTTGAAACCTTCGAAAGGGACGAAAGTGGCGCGCTTGTCGCCGTCTTCCACTGTCACTTCCCGCAGGATCCGGATGAACTTCTTGGCGGCGTCCTGTTCTTCCAGGCCGGCCGATTGGATCAGGAATACGAAAGGTCCAGCGCTACCATCCATGATCGGAACTTCAGACGCGGAGAGCTCGACGTAGGCGTTATCGATGCCCAGGCCAGCCATGGCCGAGAGCAAGTGCTCCACCGTATCCACTTTGGTGTCACCACTGACCAATGTGGTCGACATCGTGGTTTCACCAACGTTTTCCGCGCGGGCAGGAATCTGCACCACAGGGTCGAGATCGGCACGAACAAACACAATGCCGGTGTCGATAGGTGCGGGCTTGAGGGTCAGGTATACCTTCTCCCCGGAGTGCAGGCCTACACCTGTAGCACGGATAATATTTTTCAGTGTGCGTTGTTTAATCATGGCTTGGGCCGCTTCAGCGCAAATTGCGAACTGGTATCAACAAAGGCTGGCGATGATAGCAGACCAGACCTTTGCTGAACACCAATCACCTTCATAGCCCTGATACATTCCATTAATCGGCCTGACGACGCAGGAAAGCCGGGATGTCCAGGTAGTCCAGATCATCTTGCGGATTCATCTTCGCGGCAGTCGCAGCACCGGCCTGAGCCTGGTTGCGCATGACGGTCGGACGGTCCAGGTCACGGTAGTTTACCGCAGGCGCTTCCTGACGAGCAGAGGCTTGTTGCTGCGGCTGCGATGCCACGGACGTGTGCATGGTGTTGTCGATAACCTTCACAGGCTTCTCGATTTTCGCGCCCAAACCAGTGGCAACTACGGTCACGTGTAGCTCGTCGCGCATGTCCGGATCGATAACGGTACCGACCTTGACCATTGCGTGTTCGGAAGCAAAGGCTTCGATGATGCTACCCACGTCGGAGTACTCACCCAGGGACAGGTCAGGACCGGCGGTGATGTTCACCAGGATGCCGCGTGCACCTTGCAGGTTCACGTCTTCCAGCAATGGGTTGCGAATGGCCGCTTCGGTGGCCTCACGTGCACGGTTCGGACCGCTGGCGCAGCCAGTGCCCATCATCGCCATGCCCATTTCGCTCATCACGGTCCGTACGTCGGCAAAGTCGACGTTGATCATGCCCGGACGCTTGATGATGTCGGAGATACCGCGAACGGCACCGGCCAGTACATCGTCGGCCTTGGCGAATGCGGACAGCAGGCTTGCGTCCTTGCCAAGGATGGTCAGCAGCTTCTCGTTGGGAATGGTGATCAACGAGTCGACGCTTTCAGACAGCAGACGGATGCCTTCATCGGCGATCTGCATGCGCTTGCGGCCTTCAAACGGGAACGGACGAGTCACCACCGCAACGGTGAGAATCCCCATTTCCTTGGCCACTTCCGCAATGATCGGCGCAGCACCGGTACCGGTACCACCGCCCATGCCAGTGGTGATGAACACCATATTGGTGCCCTGCAGGACTTCGGCAATGCGCTCACGATCTTCGAGAGCGGCCTGACGACCTACTTCAGGGTTGGCGCCAGCGCCGAGACCTTTGGTCACGCCGGTGCCCAGTTGCAGGATGGTCCGTGCGCCGATGCTTTTCAGCGCTTGGGCATCAGTGTTGGCGCAGATGAATTCAACGCCTTCAATGTTGCTCTTGACCATGTGGTTGACGGCGTTGCCGCCGCCTCCGCCAACACCGATAACTTTAATAACCGGGCTTGCGGGGATGTTGTCTACGAGTTCGAACATTTTCCCTCTCCTTTACGTTCTCTAGTTTTTTCGCCTACTGCTTTTTGCTGCGGTGCTGCGGTAAATCTTTAGAAATTGCCTTGTACCCAGCTCTTGAAGCGATCGAGCAAGGCGACTTTCGGTTCTTCATTGCTGTAGCTGTCGCGGCTGCTGATGCCCGAGAACGAAATCCCGTCGGACTGCTTTTGCAGGCCGTACATCAACAGGCCAACGCCAGTGGAATAAATCGGGTTACGGACCACGTCGTCCAGGCCCTTGACGCCATGCGGCACGCCTAGGCGGACCGGCATGTGGAAGATTTCTTCGGCCAATTCGACCGCGCCTTCCATCTTCGACGTACCACCGGTCAGCACGATGCCGGCCGGGATCAGGTCTTCGTAGCCACTGCGACGCAGTTCGGCCTGGATCAGCGTGAACAGCTCGTCGTAACGCGGCTCGACCACTTCGGCCAGGGCCTGGCGGGAGAGCTCGCGCGGTGGACGGTCGCCAACGCTTGGGACCTTGATGGTTTCACCGGCACCGGCCAGTTTGGCCAGGGCGCAGGCGTAGCGAATCTTGATTTCTTCGGCGTACTGGGTCGGGGTGCGCAACGCCATGGCGATGTCGTTGGTCACCTGATCGCCCGCAATCGGGATCACCGCGGTGTGACGGATCGCGCCTTCGGTGAAGATCGCGATGTCGGTGGTGCCGCCACCGATGTCCACCAGGCACACGCCCAGCTCTTTCTCGTCGTCGGTCAGGACCGAGTAGGCCGAAGCCAGTTGCTCGAGAATGATGTCGTCGATTTCCAGGCCGCAGCGACGCACACATTTTTCAATGTTCTGTGCGGCGTTGACGGCGCAGGTGACCACGTGAACCTTGGCTTCCAGACGTACGCCCGACATGCCCAGCGGCTCGCGAACACCTTCCTGGTTATCGATCACGTAATCCTGCGGCAGGGTGTGCAGCACGCGCTGGTCAGCCGGGATCGCTACAGCCTGGGCGGCGTCGAGAACGCGCTCGAGGTCGGCGGAGCTGACTTCGCGATCACGAATCGCCACGATGCCGTGAGAGTTCAGGCTGCGGATATGATTGCCAGCCACGCCGACGAACGCCGAGTGAATGCGGCAACCAGCCATCAGCTGCGCCTCTTCGATCGCGCGCTGGATCGACTGCACGGTGGACTCGATGTTCACCACCACGCCTTTCTTCAGGCCACGGGACGGATGGGTACCGATCCCGACGATTTCCAGCGTGCCGTCGTCCGAGACCTCGCCGACCAGCGCCACCACCTTGGAGGTGCCGATATCGAGACCGACGATCATTTTGCCGCTTTGCACGTTTGCCATGGTCCTGCCTCTTCTTAATTCTTCGCGACAGCGGGTTGGGCTGTCGTGGGCGCTACAGGTTCCCGCCAGCCAACAGCGAGGCCGTTGGCGTAGCGCAGATCGATGCGCGCAATGTTCGTAATCTGTTCTTTAAGCGTCTTGTCATAGATGGCAATGAAGCGGCGCATCTTTTCCAGCAGGTTGCCGCGTCCCAGCAGCAGTTCGATTCCCGGGCCTGCGCTGCCGGCGCCGGTGGTCAGGAACCAGCTGCCTCGGTCACGCAACTCCAGGCGCGCAATCGAGAAGCCCAACGGCCTGAGCATCTGGCTCAGCACCTGGTATTGCTGCATAACTTGCTGTTGGGCCCGTTGTGGGCCGAACAGCTGTGGCAAGTGTTCGTAATTCGCCAACTCACGCGGGGTGAACGCCTGACCCTGGTTGTTCAACAGCGACTCATCGCCCCAACGGGCCACCGGCAGTTGTTCTTCCAGGCGGATCACCACTTGATCCGGCCACACCCGACGCACTTCGGCGTGGGCAATCCACGGCATCGTTTCAAGCTCGGTACGCATGCTCGCAAGATCGATGGTGAAGAAGCTCGACGCCACGTACGGGGCGATCCGCTGCTGCACCGCTTGCTGGCTGATGTAACTCAAGTCGCCCTGCACGTTGATCTTGGTAATCGGCCGGTCGGCGTACGGCAACAAACGCTGCGCGCCTTCGTAAGTACCGAAACCCAGTGCGACCAGCAGCACGGGCCAGAACAGGCTTTTCAGAAAACCAAAATTGGCTTTCGGCAGGCGCGCAGACATCGGCTCTTTGGCCACCATTCGGCTGGCACCCCGCGGTACCGGCTTGCGGCCGGGTGGTGCGGAGGGCTGATGTCTCAGCTGTGCGCCTTGCATGGTCTTAACCTCGCGGCTCAACATTATTGGCAACGCTAGCGGCCAAAATCGCCAAAACCAGTTGCTGGAAATCCAGACCGGCAGCACGAGCCGCCATCGGCACCAGACTGTGATCGGTCATGCCCGGTGCGGTATTGACTTCCAGGAACCAGAACTGCCCGTCGGCGTCCTGCATCACGTCAGCCCTGCCCCAACCGGCGATACCCAGCGCCTCACAGGCTTTCGCCGTGAGGTCCATCAGTTCTTTTTCTTTGCTGCTGTCCAGGCCACACGGAATCCGGTACTGGGTATCGGAAGCCACGTACTTGGCGTCGTAGTCGTAGAAACTGTGCGTCGTGCCCAGGGCAATCGGTGGCAACACCTGGTCACGCAGGGTGGCGATGGTGAACTCCGGACCTTGAATCCATTGCTCGACCAACACTTGCGAATCGTAGGTACTGGCCGCTTTCCACGCGTCGATCAACTCCGACGCGGAGGTCACTTTGGCCATCCCGATACTTGAACCTTCATGGGCCGGTTTGACGATCAAAGGGAAGCCCAGTTCCGTCGCCGCCGAAATACAATCGGCCTCAGAACTCAGTACGGCATGGCGTGGCGTCGGAATACCGAGGCTGTGCCAGACCTGTTTGGTCCGCAGCTTGTCCATGGCCAGCGCGGAAGCAAGAATGCCGCTGCCGGTGTACGGAATACCCAGGCATTCCAGCAGGCCCTGCATGCTGCCGTCTTCACCGCCACGACCGTGGAGAATGATGAAGGCGCGATCGATTTTTTCGTTCAGCAGACGCTGCAAAAGATCATCGCCCACGTCGAGACCAAACGCGTCCACACCGGCGCTCAGCAACGCGTCGAGAACTGCGTTACCCGACTTCAGGGAAACCTCACGCTCGGCACTCTTGCCGCCGAAGAGCACGGCGACGCGGCCGAAATCTTTCGGCGCAATAGTGGAGACAAGGTTGGCGTAAGCAGCAGTCATTTCAACTTCCCCACGCTCGGCGCAGCAACGGCGCCAGCGAACAACGGACTTTTCAACAGTTTCGGTGCGAGACCGCCGATGTCACCGGCGCCCTGGCACAGCAGGATGTCGCCAGCACGCAGCAGCGGCTTGACGATGGGCGCGAGGTCAACACCGCGCTCGATGTAGATCGGGTCGAGCTGACCGCGCTGACGAATGCTGTTGCACAGCTTGCGGCTGTCGGCGCCCGGGATCGGTTCTTCACCGGCCGGATAGACTTCCATCAGCAGCAGGACGTTGGCGTCGGCCAGCACATTGACAAAATCGTCGTACAGGTCGCGGGTCCGGCTGTAACGGTGCGGCTGGTAGACCATCACCAGACGGCGTTCCGGCCAGCCACCGCGCACGGCTTTGATGACCGCTGCGACTTCGGTCGGGTGGTGACCGTAGTCGTCGACCAGCATCACGTTGCCGCCTTCTACCGGCAGTTCGCCGTAGACCTGGAAGCGTCGGCCGACACCCTGGAACCCGGACAGGCCCTGGACGATGGCTTCATCGCTGACGCCTTCATCGGTGGCGATGCAGATGGTTGCCAGTGCGTTCAGCACGTTGTGGTTGCCCGGCATGTTCACCGAGACATCCAGCGGATCGCGATCAGGACGCAGCACAGTGAAGAAGGTCTGCATGCCTTGCTGGCGCACATTGATCGCGCGCACGTCGCAATCGTCGCCGAAGCCGTAGGTGACCGTCGGGCGTTTGACCAGCGGCAGGATTTCACGCACCACCGGATCGTCCAGGCACACCACCGCCAAACCGTAGAACGGCAGGTTGTGGAGGAACTCGACGAAGGTTTTCTTCAGTTTGTTGAAGTCGCCGTCGTAGGTCGCCATGTGATCGGCGTCGATGTTGGTGACCACGGCCACCAGCGGCTGCAAGTGCAGGAAGCTGGCGTCGCTTTCGTCAGCTTCAGCGATCAGGTACCGGCTGGTGCCAAGCTGGGCGTTAGTGCCCGCTGCATTCAGACGGCCACCGATCACGAATGTCGGGTCCAGGCCACCGGCGGCAAACACCGAAGCGATCAGGCTGGTGGTGGTGGTTTTGCCATGGGTACCGGCGACGGCGATGCCGTGGCGGTAGCGCATCAGCTCAGCCAGCATTTCAGCGCGAGGCACCACCGGGATGCGGCGTTCCAGGGCAGTGGCGACTTCCGGGTTGGAGGTGTTCACGGCGCTGGAGGTGACCAGCACGTCAGCGTTCGCCGCGTTCTCGGCGCGGTGGCCGATATAGATGTGCGCGCCAAAGGATTCCAGGCGCTCGGTCACCGGCGAGGCTTTCAGGTCGGAACCGGACACTTCATAGCCCAGGTTCAACAACACTTCCGCGATGCCGCACATGCCCACGCCGCCGATACCGACGAAGTGGATTTTACGGATGCGGCGCATTTCCGGTTGCGGCATGGCTTTCTGATTCTCAACCATGGGCCACCTCCAGGCAGGTATCGACCACGTTACGGGTTGCATCGGGTTTCGCCAGGCGGCGTGCCGCGGTGGCCATGTCGGTGAGTCGTTGTGGTTGCATCAGGACCTCTGTCAGGCGTGCGGCAAGATCCGCTGCGCCAGTCGTTCTTTGCGGCATCAGGAAGGCAGCGCCTTCACGGGCCAAATAATCGGCGTTGCGGGTCTGGTGATCGTCGATCGCGTGGGGCAAAGGCACCAGCATCGAGGGCAGACCGGCGGCAGCCAGTTCACTGATGGTCAGCGCGCCTGCGCGGCACACCACCAGGTCGGCCCAGCCATAGGCTTGGGCCATGTCATTGATGAAAGGCTGCACTTGCGCCTCGACGCCAGCCGCGCGATAGCGCTCTGCAGTCACTTCATCGTGGTTTTTGCCGGCCTGATGAAACACTTCCGGACGCAGGTCGGGGGCGACTTGCGACAGGGCTTCAGGCAGCAACTTGTTCAACGGTTCTGCGCCCAGGCTTCCACCCAGGATCAGCAAACGCGCCTTGCGACCGGCCAGAGCCTGTCGCGGTGTTTCGAGGAACAGCTCGGTGCGCACCGGGTTACCGGTGGTCCGACGGCTGCCCGACAGGGTAAAGGTGTCGGGGAACGCTTCACAGACTCGGGCGGCCAACGGCACCAGCAACCGATTGGCGGTACCGGCTACGGCGTTCTGTTCATGAACGATCACCGGCACGCCGGCCAGTTTGGCTGCAACGCCACCAGGACCGGTCACATAACCGCCAAAGCCGACGACACACACCGGCCGCAGCTGACGAATGATCGCCCGCGCCTGCCAGATCGACTTGAGCAACATGAACGGAGCCTTGAGCAGGGACAGCTTGCCCTTGCCACGCAGACCGCTGGCATTGATCCGATGCAATTCGATGCTGGCCACCGGAACCAGATCGTTCTCGATGCCACGCGGGGTCCCGAGCCAATGCACGGTGTAACCACGGGCCTGGAATTCGCGAGCACAGGCCAGCGCCGGGAACACATGGCCACCGGTGCCGCCCGCCATGATCAATACGTTAGCGCCCATGGGTCGGCTCCTCGGCGAAGTCGCTCTCATGGAACTCCATCTCTTCGCTGCCCAAGTGGGTTCGACTTTCCCATTCAATGCGCAGCAACAAGCCGAGACAGGCACAGCAGATCACCAACGAGCTACCGCCATAACTGAGGAACGGCAGGGTCAGACCTTTGGTTGGCAGCAGACCGACGTTCACCCCGATATTGATCAGGAACTGACCAATCCACAGGAACGACAAGCCGTACGCGATGTAGGCGGCGAAAAACTGCTTGGCCTTCTCGGCCCAATAACCGATGTACATGCCACGAATACAGACAAAGACGAACAGCGCTACCGTGCACAAAGAACCCACGGCACCCAGTTCTTCGGCCAGGACCGAGAACACGAAGTCGGTGTGGGCTTCCGGCAGGTAGAACTGTTTCTGCACGCTGTTGCCCAGGCCAACGCCCAGCCATTCGCCGCGACCAAAAGCGATCAACGCTTGAGACAACTGATAGCCGGCACCGAACTGGTCGGCCCACGGATCCGCAAAGTTGGTCAGGCGCGCCATTCGATACGGCTGCACTTGAATCAACAACACCACCGCCGCGACCGCCAGGACAACCATCAAGGAAAAACGGAACAGCCCGACCCCGCCGAGGAACAGCATCGCAGCAGCAGCCCCCATCATCACGACGGTGGCACCGAAGTCCGGCTCCATCAGCAACAGACCCGCCATTGGCAGCAGAACGATGAACGGCTTGAAGAAGCCCATCCAGCTTTCACGCACTTCTTTCTGGCGACGCACCAGGTAACCGGCAAGGTAAATAACGACAAATACCTTGGCGATTTCCGACGGCTGAACGTTGAAGAAACTGAAGCCGATCCAGCGCATCGAACCGTTCACCTCACGGCCGATCCCCGGGATGATCACCATCACCAGCAAACCGAACGCACCAATCAGCATCAGCCAGCCCAGGCGTTGCCAAGTGGCGATCGGAATCATCATGGTGACGATGCAGGCACCCAGGCCCAGCACGATGTAAATAAGGTGGCGAATCATGTAATACAGGGCGCTGCCCGACTGCACAGCCGCCACTTCGGTCGATGCCGATGCAATCATGACCAGCCCGAGGCCGATCAATGCCAGGCAGCCGGCGAGCATCGGGAAGTCGAGGTCGATGCCGCGTCCGGTGATGATCGGCGACGGATAGGGTTTGATGATGTTCATCAGGCTCATACCAGATCCTCCACAGCGCGGACGAACTGGTGACCACGGTCTTCGTAATTCTTGAACATGTCGAAACTGGCGCAGGCGGGCGACAGCAGCACGACGTCGCCCGGTTGCGCAGCGGCGCGGCACTGCTCGACTGCTTCGATCAGCGAAGCGGCGCGGATCAGCGGCACGGCATCGCCAATGGCCTCACCGATCTTGTCGGAGTCGCGGCCCATCAGGATCACGGCGCGGCAGTTGACCGCCACCGGAGCACGCAGATCATTGAACTCGGCGCCCTTGCCATCTCCACCGGCGATCAGCACGACCTTGCCGTCGATGTCCGCGCCCAGGCCTTCGATGGCAGCCAGTGCGGCGCCGACGTTGGTGGCTTTGGAGTCGTTGTAGTAGCCCACGCCATTCAGGTCACGGACCCATTGGCAGCGATGCTCAAGCCCGGCAAAAGTACGCAGGCTCGACAGCATGGCGTCGAACGGCAGGCCGACCGCGTGGCCCAGCGCCAATGCCGCCAGGGCGTTGGACTGGTTGTGGGCGCCGCGAATTTTCAACTCGCGCACCGGCATCAGGTTCTGGAATTCGAAGGCCAGGTACTTCTCGCCGTCTTCTTCGCGGATACCGAATGCCTTGAAATCAGGTTTGCTCAAACCGAAGGTCCAGCACGGCTGGCCTTCGCCAATCAGCGGACGGCTCAGGGCATCCTGACGGTTGACCACAAACTGCTTGGCACCCCGGAAGATCCGGTGCTTGGCCAGGTGATAGGCCGGCAGACCGCTGTAGCGATCCATGTGGTCTTCGCTGACGTTGAGCACGGTCGCCACTTCGGCGTTGAGTTGATCGGTGGTTTCGAGCTGGAAGCTCGACAGTTCCATCACGTACAGCTCGACGTCGTCGCTGAGCAGGTCCAGCGCCGGCGTGCCAAGGTTGCCGCCAACGGCGACACGCTTGCCGGCCGCCGCAGCCATCCCGCCGACCAGTGTGGTGACGGTGCTTTTCGCGTTGGAACCGCTGATGGCGACGATCGGCGCCTTCGCGTTACGCGCGAACAGCTCGATGTCACCGGACAATTTCACGCCACGGGCGGCGGCAGCCTGCAGGGCCGGGGTCGCCAGCGCCAGGCCGGGGCTCACGTAGAGCTCGTCGGCGCGGCACAGGAATTCGACGTCCAGCTCGCCACAACGCACTTCCACGTGCGGATAGTCACGCTTGAGCGTGGCCAGTTCCGGTGGATTTTCCCGCGTGTCGGCGACGGCAAACGACGTGCCCCGGTTCGCCAGGAAGCGAACCAGGGACATGCCGCTCTTGCCGAGGCCGACAACGATGCGGAAGTGGTCAGAAGCGATCAGAGACACTCGTTCTACCTCAGCTTCAGGGTGGCAAGGCCAACCAGCACGAGAATCACGGTGATGATCCAGAAACGGACGATCACGCGTGGCTCGGGCCAGCCCTTGAGTTCAAAGTGGTGGTGAATCGGTGCCATGCGGAACACACGGCGACCGGTGAGCTTAAAGGAAGCAACTTGAATGACGACTGACAGGGTCTCCATCACGAACACGCCGCCCATGATGAACAGGACGATTTCCTGACGAACGATCACCGCGATGGTGCCCAGTGCCGCGCCCAGCGCCAGTGCGCCGACGTCGCCCATGAACACCTGAGCCGGATAGGTGTTGAACCAGAGGAACCCGAGGCCCGCGCCGATCAAGGCGCCGCAGAACACGATCAACTCTCCTGCGCCCGGTACATACGGGATCAGCAGGTATTCAGCGAATTTCACGTTACCCGACAGGTAGCAGAAGATTCCCAACCCGCCGCCGACCATTACGGTGGGCATGATCGCCAGACCGTCGAGGCCGTCGGTCAGGTTGACCGCGTTGCTCGAGCCGACGATCACGAAGTAGGTCAGGACGACGAAGCCTATGCCCAGCGGAATGCTGTGGTCCTTGAGCATCGGCAAAATCAGGGTGGTTTCCACCGGTGTCGCTGCGGTCATATAAAGGAAGATCGCCGCGCCCAGGCCGAACACCGATTGCCAGAAGTACTTCCAGCGGCTCGGCAAGCCACGGGAGTTCTTCTCGATCACTTTGCGGTAATCGTCGACCCAGCCGATCGCGCCAAACAACAAGGTCACCAGCAGAACGGTCCACACATAACGGTTGGTCAGGTCAGCCCAAAGCAACGTGCTGACGCCGATGGACGACAGGATCAGCGCGCCGCCCATGGTCGGGGTGCCGGACTTGGACAGGTGCGATTGTGGACCGTCGTTACGAACGGATTGACCGATCTGACGGTTCTGTAAAGTGCGGATCATCCACGGGCCATAGCACAGCGACAAAACCAACGCGGTCAGCACACCGAGAATCCCGCGCAGGGTCAGGTACTGAAAGACCGCGAAGCCTTTGTAGAACTGTTGCAGATACTCCGCTAGCAGCAGCAGCATTAATGTTTCTCCAGGCTGGTCCCGCACAAAGCGGCGACGATGTTTTCCATCGCAGCGCTGCGCGAGCCCTTGATCAAAATGGTGGTGTTTGTGTCTTGCTCGGCGCCCAGGGCCTTGATCAGTTCAGCCTGAGTGCTGAAGTGAAAGGCCTGCTCGCCGAAAGCGTTCACGGCGTGGGCCATCATTGGCCCGACAGCGTAAAGCGCGGAAACCTTGCCGCGGGCGTACTCGCCCACATCGCGGTGCCCCTGCTCCGCCCAATCGCCCAACTCGCCGATATCCCCGAGCACCAGAACGGTGCGGCCGGAAAAGCCGGCGAGTATATCAACGGCGGCGCACATGGAGGTGGGGTTCGCGTTGTACGTGTCATCGATTACGCGCATGCCATTGGTGGCCAGTTGCGCGACGGTGCGACCTTTGACCGGTTGCACCGCGCCGAGCCCGGTGGCGATGCCGAACAGCGACACGCCCAGCGCATGGGCAGCGGCGGCGGCGGCCATGGCATTGGCGACGTTATGGGTGCCGAGCAGGTTCAGTTGAACGCGCTCCATACCTTCAGGAGTGTGCAGGTTGAACGCTGGGCAACCGCGAGCGTCGCGGTCCAGATCGCTGGCGTAGAAATCGGCACTGACATTGCTCAGGGCGAAGGTCAGCACTTTGCGACCGGCAGCGCGGGTCTTCCAGATGTCGAACGCCTTGTCGTCAAGATTGAGAACGGCGACGCCATCGGCATCCAGCCCTTCAATAATCTCGCCCTTGGCTTCAACGATTTTTTCCGGCCCGCCGAACTCGCCGACGTGGGCGGTCCCGGCGTTGTTGAGCACGGCCACATGAGGCTTGGTCATGTCGACGGTGTAGGCAATTTCGCCGAGCCGCGAAGCACCCAGTTCAATCACCGCAGCGGTATGTTCCGGTGCGAGTTCGAGCAGGGTCAGCGGAACGCCGAGGTCATTGTTCAGGTTGCCACGGGTCGCCAACACTGGACCGCGCGTGCGCAGGATGCTGGCGAGCATTTCCTTGACCGTGGTCTTGCCGCTGGAACCGGTGATCGCTGCGACAGGATGGGTGTAGGCCGCACGGTTCAACGCACCGAGTTGCCCCAGCGCCTGACGAGTATCTTTCACCAGCAATTGCGGCAGTGTGCTGTCGGCGACTTCATGCTCGACCAGCGCCGCTACGGCGCCTTTTGCGGCTACGTCATTGAGATAATCATGACCATCGAAGCGCGGACCGGTCAGGGCAATAAAGAGTTGGCCTGGTTTGATCGCGCGGCTGTCGATGCTGACCCCGTCGAAGCTGGCATCGGCAGTGACCAAGCGGGCATTCAGCGCGCCGGTCAGTTCGCTCAGTTTCAAGGCCTTAAGCATGGGCCACCTCCCACGCGGTCAAGGCGTGATCGGCCTCGACCAGATCGGAGAAAGCGTGACGCTGGCCGTTGATTTCCTGATAGTCCTCGTGACCTTTACCGGCCAGGACAATCACGTCATCTGCCGAAGCGCTGGCGATCAATTGGGCAATCGCCTGGCCACGGCCAGCGACGAAGGTGACTTTATCCACAGCGGTAAAACCGGCGCGGATGTCGTCGAAGATCACGGCAGGGTCTTCGGTGCGCGGGTTGTCATCGGTCACAAGCACGCCGTCAGCCAGACGTTCGACCACTTCAGCCATGAGCGGACGTTTGCCACGATCGCGATCACCACCGCAACCGAACAGGCACAGCAAACGGCCTTTGGCGTGAGGACGCAGGGCCATCAAGACTTTTTCCAGCGCATCCGGTGTGTGGGCGTAATCAACCACTACCAGCGGCTGAGTACCGCCGCCGAGGCGCTGCATGCGTCCGGCCGGGCCTTCGAGTTTCGGCAGCACGTTGAGGATTTCATCCAGCGCGTAGTCCAGACCCAGCAAGGCGCCGACCGCGGCCAGTACGTTGCTCAGGTTGAAGCGACCGAGCAAGGTGCTGCGCAAGTGATGCTCACCCTGCGGCGTGACCAGCGTGGCGCGCACGCCTTCGTCATCGAACTGCGCTTCACGGCAATAAAGATAAGCGCTGGCATCTTCCAGGCTGTAGGTGATCAGGCGCGATTCACGTTTGTCCGCAGCCAGTTGCCGGCCGAAATCGTCGTCGAGGTTGACCACCCGGCACTTCAAATCGTTCCAGGCAAACAGCTTGGCCTTGGCTTCACCGTAGGCTTGCATGGTGCCGTGGTAATCTAGGTGATCGCGGGACAGGTTGGTCATCACCGCCACATCGAACGCCAGCGCGGTAACGCGGCCCTGATCCAGACCGTGGGAAGAAACTTCCATGGCGACGGCTTTGGCACCAGCCTTTTTCAGGTCGGCGAGGGTTGCCTGCACGGCGATCGGGTTCGGCGTGGTGTGCAAGCCGCTTTCGAGCGCGCCGTAAAAACCGGTGCCCAACGTGCCGACGATGCCGCAGTGCTGGCCGAGCAAATCCAAGGCTTGCGCAACCAACTGCGTCACGCTGGTTTTGCCGTTGGTGCCGGTCACGCCGATCAGGTTCAGGTGCCGACTAGGGTCACCGTAAAAACGCCCGGCGATGTCCGACAGCTGCGCCGCCAGGCCTTTGACCGGAATCAGCGGAACATCGGTAATCGGCAATACGGTCGCGCCTTCGACTTCATACGCCACAGCGGCAGCGCCGCGTTGCAGGGCGTCGGCGATGTGTGCGCGACCGTCGAACTTGCCGCCAGGAACGGCGAGAAACAGATCGCCAGCCCGCACGTTGCGGCTGTCCAGGGTCAGTTCGCGGATCAACAGATCGCGGCCGGCGTGGGCGAAAATCTTGTTCAGACTCAGAGACATCAGCCGCGCCCTCCATTGGCTTTCAGCGGAACGACCGGTGCTGCGTTCGCTTGTTGAGTAGGTGGCAGGTTGTCCGGGGTGATGTTCATCAGGCGCAAGGTCCCGGACATCACTTTGCTGAACACCGGGGCCGATACCAGACCACCGAAGTAACCGGCCTTGGTCGGCTCATCGATCACCACCACGATTGCGTAACGCGGATCGCTCATCGGGCCAAAGCCTGCGAACAGCGAACGATAGGAATTCTCGGCGTAGCCTTTGGTGCCCACAGATGTCTTACGCGCAGTACCCGACTTGCCTGCCACGTGATACGCCGGCACTTGCGCACGGAACACACCGCGCGGGGCTTCGATCACTTGGGTCAGCATGCCTTGCATGGTTTTCGCGACCGCTTCCGGCAATACCTGTGTGGTTTGCGGTGGCTTGTCCGTTTTGATCAGGGTCAACGGCGCGAGGCGACCGTTATTGGCCAGGGCCGAGAAGGCGTGGACCAACTGGATCGCGGTCACAGAGATACCGTAGCCGTACGACAGCGTGGCGGTTTCAGCCTTGCGCCATTCGCGGTAGTTCGGCAGGTTGCCGACGCGTTCGCCCGGGAAGCCCAGGCCAGTGTCCTGGCCGAGGCCGACTTTTTGCGCCAGACGGAATATCGTTTCGCCACCGATATCGAAGGCGACCTTACTCATGCCGACGTTACTGGAGTTGATCAGGATGCCGGTGAGGTCGAGCACTGGGCCTTCGGTCTTCGATACGTCCTTGATGGTGTACTTACCAATCTGCAAGGAGCCCGGATACACCTCGACAGTGTCGCTTGGTTTCCAGCGCCCGGTTTCAATCGCGGCGCTCATGGAAATCGCTTTCATGGTCGAACCCGGTTCGAACACGTCGATCATCGCGCGGTTACGCATCATCGCCGGTTGCAGGTTGCGACGGTTGTTCGGGTTGTAGGTCGGCTGGTTGACCATGGCGAGGATCTCGCCGCTCTTCACGTCCATGATCACCAGGCTGCCGGCCTTGGCGCCGTTCTCGATGATCGCGTTACGCAGTTCACGGTTGGCCAGGTATTGCAGACGCAGGTCAATGGACAACGCCAAGGGCTTTCCGGCCTTGGCGTTTTTGGTGACCTGAACATCCTTGATAAGTCGGCCACGCCGATCCTTGATCACCTGTCGCTTGCCGGGGACCCCGGCCAGCCATTCGTCGTAGGCCAGCTCGACGCCTTCACGACCGTGGTCATCGATGTCGGTAAAACCGACCATATGGGCAGTGACTTCACCGGCCGGGTAGAAACGACGAAATTCTTCGATGCCATAAACGCCCGGCACTTTCAGATCGAGCACCGACTGGCCCTGTTCGGGGGTCAGCCCGCGCACCAGATAAATGAATTCTTTGTTGGCCTGGGCCTCGAGACGTTCGGCCAGGGCTTTCGGGTCCTGCCCCAAGGCAGCCGCCAGTGCAGGCCACTTCTCTTTGGCCGTTTGCATTTCCTTGGCATTGGCCCAAAGGGTGGTGACTGGGGTACTCACGGCCAAAGGCTCGCCGTTACGGTCGGTGATCAGACCACGGTGAGCCGGAATCGGGATATGACGAACGCTGCGCGCATCGCCCTGACCTTTAAGAAAGGCACGGTCGACTACTTGCAGATCGATAATGCGCCAGGAAATCGCCGCGACCATGACGCCGAGCAAACCCAGCACCAGGCGGAACCGCCATGGAAAGAGTGCGCCCTCGAGTTTCATCATGGCGCCACCATCTGCACTTCAGCGGCGCCAGGAATGCGCATCTTCAATTGCTCGGTCGCCAGGACTTCGATACGGCTGTGGGCGGTCCAGGTGCTCTGTTCGAGAATCAAACGGCCCCACTCCGCTTGCGCCTTGTCGCGCACGCTCAACTCGTTGTACAGGGAGTTCAACAGTTGACGGTTCCAGTGGGCGCTATAGGAAACGCCGATGGCCGACACGAGCACGCCAATAAACAGCAGAAACATGAAAAAGCTTCCGCCGGGAAGTGGCTTGGCGAAAAGCTTGCTCACCGCAGCTTCTCCGCGACGCGCATGACGGCGCTACGGGAGCGTGGGTTGGCTTTGAGTTCGGCCTCGGAGGCGGACTGCGCTTTGCCATGGATTTTGATTATTGGTTCGAAGGCGACGTGACGTACCGGCAGGTTGCGCGGCAGGTTGTCGGCTTCGCCTTTCACCAGTTTGCGCATGAACAGTTTGACGATGCGGTCTTCCAGCGAGTGGAAGCTGATGACCACCAGGCGGCCGCCGACCTCCAGGCATTCCAGTGCGGCTTCGAGGCCGGCTTCCAGATCACCCAGTTCGTTGTTGACGTGAATACGCAAGCCCTGGAACGCACGGGTCGCCGGGTTTTTGCCCTTTTCCCATGCAGGGTTGGCGACTTTCAGGACTTCAGCCAGATCGGCAGTGCGCTCGAACGGCTTGATGTCGCGACGCTCGGCCACGGCACGGGCCATCCGGCCGGAGAAACGTTCTTCGCCGTATTGCTTGAACACCCGGGCGATTTCTTCCACCGGGGCGGTGTTGACGAACTCGGCAGCGCTGATCCCGCGGGACGGGTCCATGCGCATGTCCAGCGGGCCATCATTGAGGAAACTGAAGCCGCGCTCAGGGTCGTCGAGCTGCGGCGAAGATACGCCGAGGTCGAGCAAAACGCCGCTGACCTTGCCGGCCAGACCACGTTCGGCGACTTCCGAACCGAGCTCGGCGAAGCTGCGCTGTACAACGACAAAGCGGCCGTCTTCGGCCGCTAGCGTTTGCCCGGTGGCAATCGCTTGAGGATCTTTATCGAATCCGAGCACCCGACCATCGGGGCCGAGCTGGCTGAGGATCAACCGGCTGTGTCCGCCGCGCCCGAACGTACCGTCCAGATAGCAGCCATCAGGACGTACGGCGAGAGCCTCCACGGCTTCGTCAAGCAGTACGGTGATGTGGTTAAAGCCGCTATCAATAGTCACAGGATCAAATCACGCAGTTCATCAGGCATGGCGCCCGGTTGTTGAATGGCAGCCAGATCAGCGGCAGAAACCGCATCCCAGGCATCCTCGTCCCACAATTGGAACTTGTTCAGTTGGCCTACCAACATCGCGCGCTTATCCAACTTGGCATATTCACGAAGACGCGGCGGAACCAGAAAACGACCACTGCCATCGAGCTCGAGGTCGACGGCATTACCAATCAGTAAACGTTGCAGGCGGCGGTTCTCTTCGCGAAGCGAAGGCAGTGCGCGCAGTTTGGTTTCAATAATTTCCCACTCGTCGAGGGGGTAAACACACAAACACGGATCAACGGCATCAATTGTGACGATTAACTGACCGGAGCTACGCGAAACGAGCTCGTCACGGTACCGGCTCGGCATAGCGAGACGGCCCTTTGCGTCGAGACTGATAGCGTTAGCTCCGCGAAACACGTCAGCGTTTCTCCAAATATTAGCGTTTTAAGCTCAAAAAACCCACTTCATGCCACTTTCCGCCACTTGCGCACACTATAGGAATGCGGCCACCGCACCGTCAAGGCGCGGATTAAAGGAAAACCCTTACAGAACTGAGATTTAGGAGTGTAAAAGGAGGGGTAGCGAGAATCTGACCTGTCGTCCTGCTCAATAACTTGAATCAGCACAGAAGGCTGCGTTCGAAAGTTAAAGTAATTTGTTAAGAGTAAGATTTTTTCGGTATTAGGAAAGTGCTTCTGTTGTTGATTCTGTAAGGAGGGAAATTGCTACTACAGGCGCCCTGCTCAATGATTAAAGCAGGGAGGGGGAAAAAGGTGGAGAGTCGATCTGTAAGCCGGGTTCTGTCTTGAACAGTCATTCGTCTACGATGGCCATCACTGGACATCTTTAGCAACCTACCCGGTCCCAGCGCGGGCCACGCCTTGGGACCCTATTTGGTCTTGCTCCAAGTGGGGTTTACCTAGCCACGAACTGTTGCCAGACGTGCGGTGCGCTCTTACCGCACCTTTTCACCCTTACCGGCGCCGAAGCGCTTAGGCGGTTATTTTCTGTGGCACTTTCCGTAGGCTCACGCCTCCCAGGCATTACCTGGCACTTCGCCCTATGGAGCCCGGACTTTCCTCCCCCCCCTAATTTTCATAGAGGGCAGCGACTGTCCGATCGACTCTCCGCCGCGAAGATTAACGGCAGAGCGGCCGAAGGACAAGCGCTAAACGCCTTGGGCCGCGCCTGCACGTCGGTTTTTACTCGCCCTTCTGTTTATCCAGCGCGACCTGATAGAGCACATTCTTGCGCTCGCCGGTAATTTGCGCCGCCAACGCCGCGGCTCGCTTGAGCGGCATTTCTTCAAGCAACAAATTCAGAATGCGCATGGCTTCACTGCTGACGGCGTCCTCGGTCTCGGGGGCAGACCAACCCGCCACCAACACCACGCATTCGCCGCGTTGCTGATTGCTGTCTGACTCGACGAACTCGCGCAACTCAGCCAGTGGCAAGCCCTTAAGGGTTTCAAAGGTTTTAGTGATTTCACGGGCCAGCAAAGCCGGGCGCTCCCCACCGAACACCAGTTCCATGTCTTGCAGACATTCAAGGATGCGGTGTGGCGCCTCATAAAAAATCAGCGTGCGCGGTTCTTCCTTTACCAACTCAAGTCGGGCGCGCCGACCGACAGCCTTGGCCGGCAGGAAGCCTTCGAAGATGAAACGGTCCGACGGCAGCCCCGCCGCCGACAACGCTGCGATCAGAGCGCAGGCGCCCGGAACCGGCACAACATTAATTCCCGCAGCACGAGCCTGGCGCACGAGGTGATAACCCGGATCGGAAATCAACGGCGTGCCGGCATCGGAAATCAGCGCCACATCGTCGCCGGCGAGCAAGCGGGTGATAAAGCGGCTACCTTCATCCCGCTCATTGTGTTCATGACAGGCCGCCAGCGGTGTAGGAATGCCGAAATGCTGCATCAATCGCTGAGAGTGACGGGTATCTTCGGCGGCGATCAGGGCGACCTCGCGCAGGATCTTCAGCGCACGCGCACTGATGTCGTCCAGGTTGCCGATGGGCGTCGCCACCACATAAAGCGAGCCAGCAGCGGAATTCAAAGCACCTGGAGCAGTCAAAGCGCACACCTCATGATCGGTAAAAGCCGCCATTGTAGCGCGTCGCGACGTTCGCGATACGCGCAAGCTACCCTCGGTTTTGCAGCCTTTTGTGCAGTGCCGCAACATTTGCACGAGCTAAATTGATCGATTCACACCAGTAACATCGCGCCCCGGCCAGTGCTTGGGTACAATTCCACGCTAATTTGATCGAGTATCAGGAACACTACATGATCGCTTGCCTGCGGCTGTTCACTGCCCTCTGCCTCGCTGCCTTGCTGGCGGCTTGCGCCAGCTCGCCCTCCTCCAGCCTTGGCGAACTTCCACGGACCCCGGATGCCAGTATCGAGCAATTGCTCGCACAGGCCGCTCAAAGCAAAGACCCGGAAAAAGCCTCCCTGTTGCGCCTGAGCGCGGCAGACCTGGCCTATCGTCAGGGGAATGCCGGCCAGTCCGCGCAAATCCTGCAACAAGTCCCCGTCGAAACACTCAAGCCTGGCCAACAGGTTTTCGCCAGCACCCTGGCGGCTGAACTGGCCATGGTTCGCAATCAGCCGAAAGCGGCGCTGACAGCCTTGAGTCATCCGAGCCTGCAACGCCTGAGTGAACTGCCGGTTGAGCAACAGGTTCGCACCGGCACTGTTCATGCCCGCGCCCTTGAAGCCGATGGCCAGACCCTGGCTGCCGCACGGGAGCGCATCTTCATTGCGCCAATGCTCGAAGGTGAAGCGGCAAGCAAAAACCACGAAGCGATCTGGACCCTGATCGCTTCGCTGCCGACCGTCCAATTGCAGCCAAACACCTCCGACGACCTCGGCGGCTGGATGGGCCTGGCGCTGGCAGTGAAAAGTGCCGGCACCGTGGAACAACAGCAAGCGGCGATCGACAACTGGCGCGCACAGAATCCAAAGCACCCGGCCGCCATTCAACTGCCGTTGCCACTGACCAAACTCAAGGAACTGGCCAGCCAGCCCCTGAGCAAAATCGCCCTGCTGCTGCCACAAGACGGCCCGTTGGCGTCGGTCGGCAAAGCACTGCGCGAAGGTTTCATGGCTGCTCACTACCAGGCCCAACAAGCCGGGCAGAAGCCGCCAGCCATCGAGTTCTATGACAGCTCGAAACTCACTTCGATGGACGAGTTCTACCGCAAGGCCCAAGCCGATGGCGTGCAGTTGGTCGTCGGCCCGCTGGAGAAGCCGCTGGTCAAACAGCTCAGCGCTCGCCCGCAACTGCCGATCACCACCCTGGCGCTGAACTACAGCGAAGGCGAACAAGGTCCGGCCCAGCTGTTCCAGTTTGGTCTTGCGGCTGAAGACGAAGCCCGCGAAGTGTCCCGCCGTGCTCGCGCCGATGGCCTGCATCGCGCAGCCATCATGGTGCCGAAAGGCGAATGGGGCGATCGCGTGTTGAGAGCGTTCAGCCAGGATTGGCAGGCTAACGGTGGCAGCATCGTCGCTACCGAACGTGTCGACCAACCGGTTCAACTGGCCCAGCAGATTGCCGACATGTTCCAGCTGCGTCAGAGCGAAGGTCGTGCCAAGAGCCTGCAAAGCACCGTTGGCGGGCAGGTAGCCGCCCAGCCTTCGCGTCGCCAGGACATCGAGTTCATCTTCCTGGCCGCAACGCCTCAGCAAGCCCAGCAGATCAAGCCGACACTGAACTTCCAGTACGCTGGCGACGTGCCGGTTTATGCCACCTCCCACGTGTTCAGCGCCAGCGGCGATGTGAATCAGTACAACGACATGAACGGCATTCGCTTCTGCGAAACCCCATGGTTGCTGGAGGCCAACGATCCACTGCGCAAACAGGTTACCGCTCAATGGCCACAAGCTGCTGGCAGTCTGGGTCGTCTGTACGCGATGGGCGTTGACGCCTATCGCCTGGCACCACGCCTGGGGCAACTCAAGGCATTGCCGGACAGCCGCATCGAAGGTCAATCGGGCAGCCTGGGCATGACTGCAAACCAGCGAGTCGTGCGTCAGTTGCCATGGGCACAGTTCGTGAGCGGTCAGGTTCAACGCCTGCCGGACACCCCGCGCTGATGCCCGACAGGTCACGCCAGCAAAGCGGTAAAGATGCCGAGCGCCATGCGCTCGAGCATCTTCAACAACAAGGTCTGCGCCTGCTGGCGCAGAACTGGTTGTGTAAACGCGGCGAGCTTGATCTGGTCATGCTTGATGGCGATACAGTAGTATTCGTTGAAGTCCGCTACAGAAAAAACACTCAATGGGGTGGCGCGCTCGATAGCATTGATGAGCGCAAACGGCAGAAACTGATTTTTGCCGCGCAGTATTTTCTTCAGCGCGAGTCGCGTTGGGCCAATTCCCCTTGCCGTTTCGACGTGGTTGCCATCGACAGCAACCTCGATCAGTTGAACTGGTTGCAGAATGCCTTCGACAGCTGATCGCGTACGTTCCGAACCGGACACTTTCACCCAACACTTTTGCTCTTTGCTTTGCGGGCTGCACATTCATGTGCCGAGTAGCCGCGCTAATTAAGGTCACACAGATGGACATGCAATCCCGAATTCGCCAGCTTTTTCAGGCCAGTATCGATACCAAGCAAATGGCGATGGACGTACTTGCACCGCACATCGAGCAAGCCAGCCAGGTGATGGTCAACGCCCTGCTCAACGAAGGCAAAATGTTGTCCTGCGGCAACGGCGGCTCTGCCGGTGATGCCCAGCACTTCTCGTCCGAGCTGCTCAACCGCTTCGAGCGCGAACGCCCGAGCCTGCCAGCCATCGCGCTGACCACCGACAGCTCGACGATCACCTCGATCGCCAACGACTACAGCTACAACGAAATTTTCTCCAAACAGATCCGCGCCCTCGGCCAGCCGGGTGACGTTTTGCTCGCGATTTCCACCAGCGGCAACTCGGCAAACATTATTCAAGCGATCCAGGCCGCACATGATCGCGAAATGATTGTCGTAGCATTGACCGGTCGCGATGGCGGCGGCATGGCGTCGTTGCTATTGCCCGAGGACGTCGAGATTCGCGTACCGGCCAACGTCACCGCACGTATTCAGGAAGTCCACCTGCTGGCGATCCATTGCCTTTGCGATTTGATCGACAGCCAACTGTTCGGGAGTGAAGAATGACCCCTAATCGCCTAGGCCTTCTGGCCTTGACCCTGTGCCTCGGCATCAGCGGCTGCACCTCGGTGGTTAACGCCAGCCGTGAAGCACCGATCGAAGATGACCGCGGCACCCGCACCTTCGGCAGCAAGATCGACGACTCTCTGATCGACACCAAGGTCGGCGTGAACATTGCCAAGGCCGATCCAGCCCTGGATAACGACTCGCACATCGTCGTCACCAGCTTCAATGGCGTCGTGCTGCTCGCCGGGCAAACCCCGCGTGCCGACCTCAAGGCCAAGGCCGAACAGGCCGCTGCGGCTGTTCAGCGGGTGAAGACAGTCCACAACGAACTGCAAGTCCTGCCACCTTCCGGCTTCCTTGCCCGCCAGAACGACACTTGGCTGACCTCCAAGATCAAGACCCAGATGCTCACCGATCCGAACATTCCGGGCTCGCGCATCAAGGTTGTCACCGAGAACGGCATCGTCTACCTGCTGGGTCTGCTGACCAAACAGGAAGCTGCCCAAGCGACCAACCTGGTGCAAGGCGTTTCCGGCGTACAGAAGATCGTGAAACTGTTTGAGTACATCGACTGATATTTGCTTGCAGGTGATGGCATCCTTGGATCGCCATCGACCTGTAGGAGCTGTCGAGTGAAACGAGGCTGCGATCTTTTGATTTTGCTTTTAAAAGATCAAAAGATCGCAGCCTCGTTTCACTCGACAGCTCCTACGTTTGAAGTGAAATAAAAAAAGGGCGATCCTTGCGGATCACCCTTTTTTTATTTCACCACCTTCAAACTCGGTCGACCGCTGGGACGCGGCGGCTCGCTGTCGGGTGGCGGAATGTCGTCATCCGGCTCGATCTCTTCCTCGTCTTCCATAGGCGATTCCAGATCGAACACCATGCCCTGACCGTTCTCCCGGGCGTAAATGCCCAGGATCGATGCGATAGGCACGTACAAGGTGTGCGGCACGCCACCGAAGCGCCCTTCGAAGCTGACCGCTTCGTTGTCCATGTGCAGATGACGCACGGCTGCCGGCGATACGTTCAGGACAATCTGTCCGTCACTGGCAAAACCCTGAGGCACCTGTACCGACGGATACTCGGAATTGACCAGCATGTGCGGGGTGCAATCGTTGTCCACAATCCACTCGTAGAGCGCGCGGACCAGATAAGGTCGACTGGAGTTCATAGCGGCTCCTTAAGCCTTAGCGCATATCGCGTTCGACACCAGACAGACTCGCCTGGAAAGCCTCACGCGCAAACGAGCGCTCCATGTAATCAAGCAGCGGCTTGGCAGGCCGCGGCAGTTCTATACCCAGAATCGGCAATCGCCAGAGTATTGGCAATAGGCAGCAATCCACCAGGCTTTGTTCCTCACTGAGGAAAAACGGCTTGTCGGCGAACAACGGCGACACGCCGGTCAGGCTTTCGCGCAGCTCTTTACGAGCCACGACACGGGCTGCTTCCTTGGACCGGGAATCCAGGATCAGATCCACCAGACCACACCAGTCACGCTGAATACGATGAATCAGCAGACGGCTGTTGGCACGCGCCACTGGATAAACCGGCAGTAAAGGCGGGTGCGGGTAACGCTCATCCAGATATTCCATCACCACGGTCGACTCCCACAACGCCAGGTCACGATCGACCAGGGTGGGCAAGCTGCCGTAAGGGTTCACTTCAATCAGTTTAGGCGGCTGGCGACCAGCTTCCACGTAAATGATCTCGGCGCTGACACCCTTCTCTGCAAGTACGATACGCACTCGGTGGGAATAGTGGTCGGCGGGGTCGGAGTAACAGGCCAACCGATTGGTCACGCCCATGGCGGTCCTCCTCGCTTGTTGAAATTATCGGAAACGGAAAAACGCGCGCGCCCAGAGGGCGCCTCCCGTAACGCCTGGATCACCAGGCTCGTTACACCTTCAGAGACGCCCTTGGGCGCGCGCGATTGACAGCAATTTTACAGCATTATCAATGGACGTCTTTCCAGTATTCACGCTTGAGCAAGTATGCGAATACGAAGAAGAACGCCAGGTACAGCAACACATAGGTACCGATGCGCTGATGCTGCAGCTTCACCGGGTTGGCCGAGTAGGCCAGGAAGGTCACCAGATTCTTGACCTTCTCGTCGAACTGCTCTTCGTTCAGCGTGCCGGTTTTCGGCAGTATGGTCAGCTGGTCGCAGGCTTCATGAGTCAAAGCCGTGCCGGTCAGCGGATCGTATTGCTTCTTGCCGTCTTCGACGATTTGAACTTGTTTACAGCCTACCACCTGACGACCCTGCAGGCCGACCAGAACGTTAGGCATCCCGACGTTCGGGAACACCTTGTTGTTCACGCCCCAAGGACGCGATGGGTCTTCGTAGAAAGATTTCAGGTAACCGTAGAGCCAGTCAGTGCCACGAACGCGGGCGACCAGGGTCAGGTCGGGCGGCGCCGCACCGAACCAGGTCTTGGCGTCAGCCGGCTGCATGCCGATGCTCATGTGGTCGCCGATCTTGGCGCCGGTGAACACCACCTTCGAGAGCATCAGGTCGTGCGGGATGCCCAGGTCATCGGCGACACGCTCGTAACGCTGGAACTTGGCGCTGTGACAGCCCATGCAGTAGTTGGCGAATGTACGCGCGCCATCTTGCATTGCAGCTTTGTCGGAAACGTCGATATCGACCTTTTCCAGCTCAGGACCACCGTGTTCGGCCGCGAAAGACAGCACAGGCAAAGCAGCAAGAATCAGTACAGCAAATAGCTTTTTCATCAGCCAGTCACCCTTTCCGGAACCGGTTTGGTCTTCTCGAGCCTGGTGTAGAACGGCATCAGAATGAAGTAGGCGAAGTACAGGAAGGTACATACCTGCGACAGCAACGTCCGCTCAGGGGTTGGGGCCAGTACGCCCAGCACGCCCAGGATCACGAACGAGATGCAGAACACCCAGAGCCAGATCTTGCTCAGCCAGCCTTTGTAGCGCATCGACTTGACCGGGCTACGATCGAGCCATGGCAGGACGAACAGCACAGCAATGGCCGCGCCCATGGCGATAACGCCCAGGAGCTTGTCCGGAATCGCCCGCAGAATCGCGTAGAACGGCGTGAAGTACCAGACCGGAGCGATGTGCTCTGGCGTCTTGAAGGCGTTCGCCACTTCAAAGTTCGGCTTCTCGAGGAAGTAGCCGCCCATTTCCGGGAAGAAGAACACGATCGAGCAGAAGATGAACAGGAACACCACCACGCCGACGATATCTTTCACGGTGTAGTACGGGTGGAAGGCAATGCCGTCCAGCGGTACACCGTTTTCGTCTTTGAATTTCTTGATGTCCACGCCGTCCGGGTTGTTCGAACCGACTTCGTGCAGCGCCAGAACGTGCAGCACCACCAGACCGAGGATCACGATCGGCAACGCAACAACGTGCAGGGCGAAGAAGCGGTTCAGGGTGATACCGGAAATCAGGTAGTCACCACGGATCCACTGAGTCAGATCGTTGCCGATGACCGGGATCGCACCGAACAGCGAGATGATCACCTGAGCCCCCCAGTAGGACATCTGGCCCCACGGCAGCAGGTAACCCATGAAGGCTTCAGCCATCAGCGCCAGATAGATCAGCATGCCGAAGACCCACACCAGCTCACGCGGCTTCTGGTACGAACCGTAGAGCAAGCCACGGAACATGTGCAGATAGACCACGATGAAGAACGCCGAGGCGCCGGTGGAGTGCAGCAGACGCAGGATCGAGCCGTACTCGACGTCGCGCATAATGTATTCGACGGAAGCAAACGCCTCTTCCGCCGACGGGGTGTAGCTCATGGTCAGCCAGACACCGGTAACGATCTGGTTGACCAGAACGAGCAGTGCGAGGGAGCCAAAGAAATAGAAGAAGTTGAAGTTCTTCGGGGCGTAGTACTTGCTGAGATGGTCTTCCCACATTTTGGTCGCGGGAAAGCGCGCATCAACCCAATCCATGAACTTGCTCATCACGCTTTCTCCGTATCGACGCCAATGACAATGACGTCATCGGTTTCATAGGAATGCGGGGGAACTGGCAGGTTCAAAGGCGCAGGTTGCGACTTGTAGACGCGGCCAGCCAGATCGTAGTGGGAGCCGTGGCAAGGGCAGAAATAACCACCTACCCAGTCCTTGCCCAGATCCGCAGGTGCCACTTCTGGACGGAAGGTCGGCGAGCAACCCAGGTGTGTGCAGATACCGATCAGCAGCAGAACCTCTGGCTTGATCGAACGCGTTTCTGGATCGACGTAGGTCGGTTGTGTCGAGTTCTTGGAGGTCGGGTCAGACAGCTGGCCCTCGATCTTTTTCAGATTCCCCAGGATTTCCGCGGTTCGGCGGACAATGAACACCGGCTGACCGCGCCACTCAGCAATCATCTGCTGGCCTGGCTCGATTTTGCTGACATTCACCTTCACCGGTGCACCTGCAGCTTTCGCCTTGGCACTGGGAAACCATGACCCCACGAACGGGACCGCAGCCCCCACCGCTCCTGCAGCACCCACCACGGATGTGGCTGCTACCAAGAAGCGACGCCGGCCTGCATTCACGCCGTCATTGCTCATTCAGTCCTCTCCCATCAGCTTTGTGGCCTGTTAAATCAGGCGTCTACTAAGTAAAAATCTGAACTTATAAAAATTTTGCCGAATGGTAATGAAAAGCCCCAATTCTGACAAGGTAATTACCGAGGGGCTCCACTGCCAAGCCTTGCAGTATAGGGCTTCTACGGCTGTGGCAAGTTGTCACAGAGCAATTCTTTGATAAATCGCGCCCATAAAAAAACGCCCAGCTTCGCGAGGAAACTGGGCGTTCTTTTTGAACGTAAAAGCGAATTAACGCTTCGAGTACTGCGGACGCTTACGTGCTTTACGCAGACCAACTTTCTTACGTTCAACTTCACGTGCATCGCGAGTAACGAAGCCAGCTTTGCGCAGAGCGCCACGCAGGGTTTCGTCGTACTGCATCAGTGCGCGAGTGATACCGTGGCGGATTGCGCCAGCTTGACCACTTACACCACCACCGATCACGGTGACGTAGATGTCGAATTTCTCGACAGTCTCAGTCAGTTCCAGCGGCTGACGAACTACCATGCGGGCAGTTTCGCGGCCGAAGAAATTTTCCAGGGTGCGGTTGTTGATGGAGATGTTACCAGTACCCGGACGCAGGAAAACGCGTGCGGTTGCGGTCTTGCGACGGCCAGTGCCGTAATTTTGAGTCGCCGACATAATGAACTATTCCGTTAAAACTTCAGTTCTTGGGGCTGCTGAGCAGTATGAGGGTGTACAGCGCCCGCATAGACTTTCAGCTTACGATACATGTCGCGACCCAGCGGGTTCTTAGGCAGCATGCCTTTGACCGCGGTCTCGATCACGCGCTCAGGGGCTTTAGCGATCAGCTTTTCGAAGTTGATCGACTTGATGCCGCCCGGGAAACCGGAGTGGGAGTAGTAGATTTTGTCGGTGGTTTTAGCACCGGTTACACGAATCTGCTCGGCATTGATAACGACGATGTAATCGCCGGTGTCAACGTGAGGAGTGTACTCAGCTTTATGCTTGCCACGCAGACGGCTCGCGATTTCGGTGGCCAGACGACCCAGGGTCTGACCTGCAGCGTCGACGACAAACCAGTCGCGCTGTACTGTTTCCGGTTTAGCAGTAAAAGTTTTCATTCTTTATAGCCTCAGGGGCCGCCCTGTAAATTAGACGGCGGATCTTACTGAATAGTGCGTACTTTGACAAGTCAAAGGCAGCCGGATACAGACGCTTTCGGGGGCTCGGGTCGGCGCGTCCGTTCAACGGCAAGATTCTTCGGCGGCGGCGCATCACTTCCACTGCAGAAAGAGGTGCGCAATTATGCAGATTGCGAAAAATAATTCAACCTGCTTTTATGATTGTTTTGCCCAAGGAGCACCCGATGGACTATCGCCAGCTAGGCCGAACCAATCTGAACGTGAGCGCCATCTGCCTCGGAACCATGACCTGGGGCGAGCAAAACAGCGAGGCTGAAGCCTTCGCCCAGATTGAACGGGCCAAAAGCGCCGGGATCAATTTCATCGATACCGCCGAGATGTACCCGGTGCCGCCAAAAGCCGAAACCTACGCCACCACCGAACGCTACATCGGCAATTACTTCAAAAGCCGCGGTGATCGCGCCGACTGGATCCTGGCCAGCAAGATCGCCGGCCCCGGCAACACCATCGACTACATCCGCGACAAAAACCTGCGGCACAACCGCCAGCACATCACCGAAGCCGTGGACGCCAGCCTCAAGCGCTTGCAGACCGACTACATCGACCTCTACCAGCTGCATTGGCCGGAGCGCAGCACCAATTTCTTCGGTCAGCTCGGCTACAAACACCAAATCGAAGCCAACCTCACGCCGCTGGAGGACACCCTCGAAGCGCTGGACGAACAGGTCAAGGCCGGCAAGATCCGCCACATCGGCCTGTCCAATGAAACGCCATGGGGTACCATGCGCTTCCTCGCCCTGGCCGAAGCCCGTGGCTGGCCACGCGCGGTGTCGATCCAGAATCCGTACAACCTGCTCAACCGCAGCTTCGAAGTCGGTCTGGCGGAAATCGCCATCCGCGAACAGTGCGGCCTGCTCGCCTATTCGCCGCTGGCGTTCGGTTTCCTGTCAGGCAAGTACGAAGGTGGCGCGCGTCCGCCTAAAGGCCGCCTGAGCCTCTACAGCCGCTTCAGCCGCTATTTCAACCCGCAGTCGGAAGCTGCGTGCAGTCGTTATGTGGCACTGGCGCGTGAACACGGCCTGGACCCGGCGCAAATGGCGTTGGCGTTTGTCACTCAGCAGCCATTTGTGACCAGCAACATCATTGGCGCAACGACGATGGAGCAGCTTGAAAGCAATTTAGCGAGCTTCGAGCTGAAACTGTCGGATGAAGTACTGGAGGGGATCGAGGCGATTCACAAGGATCACCCGAACCCGGCACCTTGATTGATTCATAGACCCCATCGCGAGCAAGCTCGCTCCCACAGGTTTTGCGCAATACCTGTGGGAGCGAGCTTGCTCGCGATGGCGGCCTAACAGTCACCGCAAGGTCAAAGCGACCGCGCAATAATCTCCTTCATGATTTCATTGGTCCCCGCATAAATCCGCTGCACCCGCGCATCCGCCCACGCCCGGGCGATCGGGTATTCCCACATGAAACCGTAACCGCCATGCAACTGCACGCACTCGTCGAGCACCTTGCATTGCAAGTCAGTGCCCCAGTACTTGGCCATCGCCGCGGTCGGCACGTCGAGTTTGCCTTGCAGGTGCAGTTCCAGACAGCGATCGACGAAGACTCGACCGATCTGAATCTCGGTCGCCATCTCCGCCAGTTTGAAGCGGGTGTTCTGGAAGTCGGCGATCGCCTTGCCGAATGCCTTGCGCTCGCGGGTGTAATCCAGCGTCCATTGCAACGCAGCTTCAGCCGAAGCAAGCCCGCCGATGGCAACGGTAAGACGCTCCTGCGGCAATTCCTGCATCAGGTACGCGAAGCCCATCCCGGCTTGCCCCAGCAGGTTTTCTTTTGGCACTCGCACGTCCTGGAAGAACAATTCCGAGGTGTCCTGAGCCTTCATGCCGACTTTTTCCAGACGCTTGCCCTTGGCGAAGCCCGGGGTGTTGGCTTCCACCAGAAACAGGCTGGTGCCTTTCGCGCCAGCCTTCGGATCGGTCTTGGCCACGACAATCACCAGGTCAGCGAGAAAGCCGTTGGTGATGAACGTCTTCGAACCGTTGATCACATACTCGTCGCCATCGAGCACCGCGGTGGTTTTCACCCCTTGCAGGTCGGAACCGGCACCCGGCTCGGTCATGGCAATCGCCGTGACCATCTCGCCAGACACCAGTTTCGGCAGGTATTTGTGTTTCAGCTCTTCACTGCCGTAATGCAGGATGTAAGGCGCGACGATGTCCGAATGCAGGGAAAAACCGATACCGGTCAGGCCGAGACGACCGATCTCTTCGATCACCACCGCGCTGTAGAGAAAGTCCGCCCCCAGGCCGCCGTACTCTTCCGGCAGATGCGAACACAGCATCCCCGCCTCCCCTGCCTTGTTCCAGAGTTTGCGGTCGATATAGCCTTGTTTTTCCCATTGCCCATGGAACGGCACGGCCTCTTTTTCGAGGAACGTTCGCACGCTGTCGCGAAAAAGTTCGTGCTCGGAGCTGAACAAGGTTCTGGGGATCATGCGGCACCTGTCGTTATTGTTAGCCGGAATTGACCTTCAGAGACTATGCCCCGCATCCGATACAGGACACTGGACACATCAGACAAAAAATAAGACGATCCAGCCGTCTGGTGACCACTTTCCCCTATAAGAATAAAGTTGAATTATGTCTAACCAAGTCTCCACGCCCTTGCGGCGCGTCAGCATCCTGGCTATCGACCGGGTTTTCGCTTCCACCCTCATGCAAGCCAAGGATTTCTTCCACCTGGCCAGCCTGCGTTACGGCAAACAACTGGGTCAAGGCCTGACTCCGGCGTTCGAAACCCGCCTGGTCAGCCCCGACGGCAAACCGGTGAACAGCTTCAGTGACGTGATCATGCCGGTGGACGGCGGCCTGGAAAACGCCGACATCATTGTCCTTCCAGCCTTCTGGGACGATTTCGACACCCTCTGCCAACGTTATCCACAGGTCCTGCCCTGGCTGCGCCAGCAACATGCTCGCGGCGCAGTACTCTGCGGCGAAGCCACCGGGGTGTTCTGGCTGGCCGAGGCCGGGCTGCTCGACGGCAAGGAAGCGACCACTTACTGGCGCTTCTTTAATGCGTTTGCCGAACGCTTCCCACGGGTTCAACTCAATCAGGACAAGCACCTGACCGATGCCGACAACCTGTACTGTGCTGGCGGAACCACCTCGGCCTGCGACCTTTACATTTACCTGATCGAACGCTTCTGCGGCGCCAACGTGTCCCAGGCCGTGGCGCGGGACATTCTTTATGAAGTGCAGCGCAGCTACTCGCCAGGACGAATCGGTTTCGGCGGTCAGAAGCTTCACCAGGATGTGATCATCCTGCAGATCCAGCACTGGCTCGAAGAACACTTCGCCGATAAATTCCGCTTCGAAGACGTGGCTCGCGAACACGGCATGAGCATCCGCAATTTCATGCGGCGCTTCCAGACCGCCACCGGCGACAAGCCGCTGCATTACCTGCAACGACTGCGTATCGAGACGGCCAAAGGCTTGCTGTCCGGCAGCCGCAAGAGCATCAAGACCATCAGCTATGAAGTCGGTTACGACGATGCGAGCTTCTTCGCGCGGTTGTTTCGCCAGCACACGGAATTGTCGCCGAACCAGTATCGGCAGCAGTTCCAGCAGGCGGCATAGCCCAATACCGCAGGGATCCTTAGCCGGAGCCCTGCTGGTCTTTTCCCACGCTAAAAAACGAATAAAGAGTATCTGCGAGCCTTACTTGTCTCCTATACGCTGCGCGTTCAGAACCTCAACATCGTCCCTGAAAACACCATCAGGGAAGATCAACAGTGACTATCGGATCAAGCTACAACTACCCCTCCTATGCCACGAAGGATGCCGCTCGCCCAAAACGCTCGGCGGAAAACAAGTGGAAGGCCCGTTTCCCCAACCCGCCAGATTTGTGCTTCGACTATCGAGCATTGGTTGAACAGGAAAACGGCATCGCCAAGGCAACTGACCCACAACATAAAATTTGCATTATTGGCGCCGGCGTCACCGGACTGACGGCCGCCAGAGAGCTTTATCGTTGCGGGTTCACCCATATCACCCTCATAGAACAATCCAGACGCATAGGCGGCAGACACCTGACCGTCCCTGGAAGCCCGAACTCGGCGATGAGTCATACACCGTTTGAAATGGGGGCCATGCGCATGCCCTTCTTCAATCGGGCGGACGAGCCACCGACAGAGGGCCGGTCGCTGATGGCTTACTACGCCAAGGCATTCGACCTGGCGTTTTCAGATTTTGCCAATCCCGGAAGCCAGTGGGTCACTTCGACCGGTATCTATCTGCGAGAGGGCAGCATGGGCGGCGGACCGACTCCGCAGATGCTGATCTGGAAAAATGAAGATGGCCAGACACCACCTCCCGGTGAAGAACTGCAAAAGGTTTATGCAAAGTGGAAGGCCTTTGCCGATCGCATGACCCGGCACGTCGCAGAGGTTTACGCCAGTCAGGCATGGGAAGCCATGTGGGCTGCTATCGTCGAAAAATACGAGAGCGTTTCGTTTCGCGATCTGGTCAGCATGCCCGCCCTGCAAGCTTGGGATGAACGCTCACCGGGGGACTTTGGCGGAATGGGAATGTCCGCGCAGGAGTCCGCGATCTTCTATGCCATTGGCATCGGCGACGGTAGCTGGGGAGCCTTTTACGATGTCTGCTCCCTTTATCCTCTGCGCACTGCCATTTTTGGATTCAGCAGCCAACTGCAATTGATCCATGGTCGGGTCGACTCAATTGGCGATCCGCTGGATTCACCCTGCCTGCACAGCGAAGCCGTTTTTGACTCGACGGGGCTGAGTTGCGACAGGCCCCGCTACATCGGTCTTGCAGCGTTGGACGAATGCCTGCTGTTCATGAAAACCGACGAAACCGGAAAGTCCTTCTACGAACACTGCCAGGAAAGAAACAACGGTTTGCTCATGGACTCATCCGTTACAAAACTTAAAAAACTGACGAACCAGAAAACACGCGTCTACTACAACTCGAAACATAGTCAACCCGAGCAAATCCAGGAGCACTACGATGACTTTGATTCGGTCATCATGACCCTTCCCTCCTGGCTGATCGAAACTCGCATCAAGCTTGAAAACTTCACGCCACAGATGCTGCCGTTCGAGACGATCAATGCCTATAAAACCGCGCACTGGGAAACCAGTTGCAAAGTCTTCGCACCGTTAAAAAAATCCTTCCTTTCGAAAAACAGAAAAATCCCGCAAGCCATCGTCACTGACAGTTTTATCCACGACGTCTACACCTACCGCTACAACGATAGCTACAGTTATGACTGCATCCTTTTAAGTTACACATGGGAGGACGACGCTACCAAACTCGCCTCATTCACCGACAAGGAACTGGTGAACAAGTGCGCCAAAGAGCTGGACCGGATCCTCATGAACGCCGCCAATATCCAGGAGAAAATCACTCCCTACATTGCCCTGGATCAAGCCGTGGTCCAACGCTGGATCACCGATAAAAATGCGCTGGGTTGTGCAAAGTTATACCGACCCGGCACCTACTACGACGCCGTCAGCCTGATGAAGTACAACCGGGACTTCGCGCATGTTTCAGGTCTGTATTTTTCCGGGGAGTCGTTTTCAGTCGATGCTGGCTGGACCGAGCCGTGCTTTCGGGGCGCCGTCGATGCGGTCATTCATATCTGCAACAAAACCGGCGCGGCCTTCCATGGCGGTTTTTCCATGAGCGACTATCCGCACTATAACGTCAGAACCTGATCACCTTCTTTGCCCTGGAGCCATGCACGACGTGCATTGGCTCTACTTTGGCGACCCTCCTGCCGATCGCCTCGCGCAGTCATCTTGGGATACGGACTACACCCTAAACGGAAGTAGCTGACTTACGCGTTCTAGCCGATTCGACTCTCATAAGCACGCAATTAAACAGCGTGAATAACAATAAAAAGAGGTCATCGGAATGAGCGAGCCAACAAGTCCTGTTCGTGTAGCAGTCGTGCAATTCGATCCACAAGTCGGCAGGCAAAATCGCGAAGCAAATCTGCGTAACAGCCTGGAATTAGCGTTGGAAGCGGCAAATGACGGTGCGAATCTCATCGTCCTGCCCGAGCTTTCAAGCACAGGTTACTTCTTTAAAACCCGGCAGGATGCGTTCGATCATTCGGAGGCCGTTCCCAGCGGGCCGAGCTGGATGGACTTTGCCCGCCAGCACAAGGTTTATCTGGTCGCCGGTTTGACGGAGCGCGACGGCATGCAGCTGTTCAACACCGGCGTTCTTGTCGGGCCTGACGGCTTCATCGGCAAGTACCGAAAAGCACATTTATGGAATCTGGAAAAATTGTGGTTCACGCCGGGCGATCTAGGCTTCCCGGTTTTCGACACCCCAATCGGTCGTATAGGGATGTTGATCTGCTGGGATATCTGGTTCCCGGAAGTACCGCGCATTTTGAGCCAGCAAGGCGCCGACATTATTTGCAGCCTGAACAACTGGGTCTGGACCCCGCCACCCCTGTTCGATGACGCCGGCAAGTGCATGGCGTCGTACCTGACGATGACGGCGGCTCACGTCAATAATGTGTTTATTGCGGCGGCGAGCCGGATCGGCGAAGAGCGAGGTGCACGTTACCTGGGTTGTTCGCTGATCGCGGGCACCAATGGCTGGCCGATTGGCCAGGTGGCTTCAGCGGACAAGCAGGAGATCCTGTTTGCCGACATCGACCTGACCAGCTCGCGCAGCGCGCCCATCTGGAACAACTTGAACGATTTGCATCGCGATCGTCGAGCCGATCTCTACGATCAAATGCTCGGTTACACCCAGCACCCTTGTCTGCCGCGCTGATAAGGGGCATGACTGATGGACACCACAAACGAAAAACCGCAAAACCGGCTTGCCGCCAGGACGCCGCTGGATACGGCGATCATCTGGCTGATGCTCGGCACAGCATTGTTGATCATCTGGCTTTCATTCACCTACCGGTCATCCTGGTCAGCGCATTGGCCAGACTACAGTCACATGGTATCGAGCCTCCCGGAGCCGAGTGCCTGGCTGCGTTGGGTCCTGGGAGACATCAGCGAGGTGGCTTTCTACAAACATGAGTTCGCTTCGATCGGGCTGCTTGCAGGCGCCTATCTGGCCTACTGGGCGAATCGAACGGGAAAAGCCTGGCAAGGCTTTACCATTTGCTACGGCAGCGGATTATGGCCGTGGCTCGTCACCAGCTCATTGCTTGGGCTGTTGCTGAGCAATCTTCTGTGGGGCTGGACAGTGACGGCCACTAGTTGGCAACCCACGTTTGCCGCCTTTGTTTCGTTGCCGGCGGCGATGGTGCTGATGTTCGGTGGCGGCTGGAAGGTCACGATCAATGGCGCAATCATGGGCGCCGTGTTCGTCACCCCGATGTGCTTGCTGATCGTCAATTACGTCTGCAATCCCCTCGGATTACCAGCCGTGATTGGCAATGTCTCGGGCATGGCGGTCGCCAGTGTCGGCGCTTTTCTGCTCTGCCGTTACCTGCCGAGCCTGGTGAAGTCCGACCGACCCGAGAAGCCGTCCGCCCCTGCGCCCGCACCCGCCATCACCAAAACGCCCGACTATGGTGTCGTGTGGAGTCTACGTCGGGTGTTGGCTGACTTTTCGGAAGCGCCGTTCTTCGGCAATGAATGGGCCAGTCTCGGCTTGATCGCGGGGGCCTTGCTGGCTTACACCTTGAACCCGACGAGCCCAGTGTATGGCACGGGCTTGCTGCCCCAACTGATCGCCGCGCAGGCGTTGACCTCGGCGTTAGGGGTAGTGATCTGGCGTCGGCAATGGATATTGCGCGGCTGGTATCCCACCTATGTTCCATTGGTGTCAGTCGTTCCCGCGGCCGTTCTGACGTACGGTGGCAGCTGGCAGGTCATAGCCTCAAGCGCACTGCTGGGGGCACTGATTGCGCCACCGCTGGCGTGCGCGATTGCCAAGCGGTTGCCGGCCGACATGCACGGTTTCATCGGCAATGTACTGGCCATGGCCATTAGTACGTTGCTGATCATTCCGTTTATCGGACTGCTGGTAGCCAACTGACGAACGTCACGATTGGGCTGTATCACGGACTCAATTCCGGATACAGCCACTTCTCATCACAAGCTAATGAGGTATCACATGGACCTGCCCAAACTGGCCATTGCGGCGCTCGGCGGCACCGTGAGCATGCAAGCCAGCAACATCGGCGAAGGGGTGATCCCGACCGTCAGCGGCGAAACCCTGCTGGCCTCGGTGCCAGAGTTGGCGACCTTGGCACAGGTCACCGTAGAAACGCTCGGACTGTTGCCCAGTGCCTCACTGGATTTCGACTTTTTGCTGAGCGTCCTTTCCTGGGCTAATGTTCAAATCAGACAAGGTGCGGTGGGTGTTGTCATCACTCAAGGCACAGACACCCTCGAGGAAACCGCCACATTTTTTGACTATTTGTGGGACAACGACGAGCCGTTGGTCCTGACCGGCGCCATGCGTTCGGCAGCCCAGGCAGGGGCCGATGGTCCGGCGAATCTGCTGGATGCTTGCCGGGTTGCACTGGCTGAAAGCAGCCGTCAACGAGGCGTTCACGTGGTGATGAACGGACAGATTCATTCAGCGAACGCCGTCCGCAAAACCGATTCATTAGCATTGCAGGCGTTTTCCTCCCCCATCGTTGGTCCTGTCGGCATGCTGATGGAAAACACCGTCAACTATCTGCGCCTGCCAGTCCAGCGCAGGGTCCTGCCGCTGCCCCAGCTGACCACACAGAAGATTGCCCTGCTGGAAGCGTCACTTTGCGCCGATACCCTGTTAATCGAGAACATCCTCGAACTGGGTTACGACGGACTGGTGATTGCGGGTTTCGGTGCAGGACACGTTGGCGCGAGCTGGGCAGATGTAATTGAAACCATCGCCAGAAAAATCCCTGTCATCGTTGCCACCCGGACAGGTTCCGGCTCCACGGCTCAATCGACCTACGGATTTATTGGCAGCGAGATGGACCTGATCAGTAAAGGTGCATTGATGGCTGGATTTCTCTGTCCACGCAAAGCCCGAATCCTGCTGTGGCTGCTCGTCGGCTGCCAGCGACAAGATGAAGTGGCGCGCTTTCTCGTTCAAAACTGACACACAGCGCACAAAAAAGGCCTGCAATGCAGGCCTTTTTTGTTATCCGAAATTTCCTACGGCTTGTGCGCCCGGGACAGGAATTCGTGAGACTGCATTTCCAGCAGACGGCTGAGGGTGCGCTGGAACTCGAAGTTCAGGCGACCGCCGGTGTAGAGGTCTTTGAGCTCGACTTCAGCGGAAATGATCAGCTTCACGTTGCGGTCGTAGAACTCGTCGACCATGTTGATAAAGCGTCGGGCGATGTCGTCGGTGGTGACGCTCATCTGCTCGACACCGCTGAGCAACACAGCGTGGAAGATCTTGCCCAGTTCGATGTAATCGTTCTGGCTGCGCGGGCCGTCGCAGAGTTCGCGGAAGTCGAACCAGGCCACGTCATCGCACGTACGCAAGGCGCGAATTTCGCGGTTCTCGATCATCAGCACATCGTTCTCGATGGCTGCCGTGCATTCCGGCGTCAGGGCGCGGAAGCTCTTGCGCAGGCTTTCGTGGGACGCATCATCCAGCGGGAAGTGGAACAGCTCCGCTTGCTCAAGGTGACGCAGACGGTAATCGACGCCGCTGTCGACGTTGACGATCTCGGTGTTCTGCTTGATCAGCGCAATGGCCGGCAGGAAGCGCGCACGTTGCAGGCCATCCTTGTACAGACCGTCCGGCACGATGTTCGAAGTCGCGACCAGGGTCACGCCGTTCTTGAACAGCTCTTCCATCAGCGTGCCGAGGATCATCGCGTCGGTGATGTCGGACACGAAGAACTCATCGAAACAAATCACCCGGGCTTCGTCAGAGAAGCGCTTGGCGATGATGGTCAGCGGGTTTTTCTCGCCGCCGAGGGTCTTCATCTCTTCGTGCACTCGCTTCATGAAGCGGTGGAAGTGAGTGCGGACCTTTTCCTTGAACGGCAGCGCTTCGAAGAAGGTGTCGACCAGATAGGTCTTGCCACGGCCGACGCCGCCCCAGAAGTACAGACCCTTGACCGGTGCCGCGTCTTTCTTGCCAAACAGTTTGCCGAACAGACCCGGTTTGCTGTGCGAGGCCGCGACCAGATCGTCGTACAGGCGCTGCAAATGGCGCACCGCAGTTTCCTGCGCGGCGTCATGGAAGAATTCCGGGCGTTTCAGATCAGCTTGATATCGTTCTAGGGGCGTCATAATTCGTTAGCAAGGCAACAAAAACGGGCCGTCACTGTAGCGACGGCCCGTGGGAATGGCAATCGGCCCTTGGTCGGGCCGAGCCGCTGATTTATTCCTGAACTGGCGTCAGAGCAACCCGCAAAGTGTCGATGGCGACGTCGCGAGCGGCGTCGTCAGCGAAAGTCGGGCTGTCGGCCACGCACTCGCCTTCCAGCCAGACGCTGAAGCTGCGGTCTTCACTGCGCACATCCAACGGTTGACCCGATTGCAACTGCTTGGTCACTTGACCTGCGGTTTTGCCGTCGGCGAAGTTGCGCGACAACAGCAGCTGCTCGCCATCGGCCGCCAGCAGACGGAAACGGAAGCTGCTGTCTTCTTCGCGGAAACTGACAAAACGCGCGGCTTTCGCGGCTTTCTTCTTGGTGGTGGTCGCGACCTGGGTCTGAGCGACGAAAGAGCGCAGGCCAACCGCTTCACGCAGTTCGTGAAGGAACGGTGTCGCCACCGAGCGGGCCTTCTTGGCGCCGATCTGCAGGATGTCTTCCAGATCCGCCGGGCGTTCGATCAGCTGGTGATAACGCTCGCGGGACTCGCCCAATTCGTTGTCCAGCAGCTGGAACAGACGATTCTTCGCCTCCCCCCAACCCAGGCCCTGCAACAGTTCGCTGCGGAATTCGTCGGACTGCGCCGGGGTGGCGAAGGCCTGGAACAAGGTGAACAGGTGCGAGTTGTCCGGATCTTTCGCCTCGCCCGGCGCACGGGAGTCGGTGACGATCCGCGAAATCGCGTCCTTCATTTCCTTGGCGCTGCTGAACAACGGAATGGTGTTGTCGTAGCTCTTCGACATCTTGCGACCGTCGAGGCCGGGTAGCGTGGCGACGCTTTCTTCGATCAGCGCCTCGGGCATGGTGAAGAATTCTTTGCCCTGACCGAACAGGTGATTGAAGCGCTGACCGATGTCACGGGCCATTTCCACGTGCTGGATCTGGTCACGGCCGACCGGCACCTTATGGGCGTTGAACATCAGAATGTCCGCGGCCATCAGCACCGGGTAGCTGTACAAGCCCATGGTGATGCCGGCGTCCGGGTCTTCGCCGGTTTCGATGTTCTTGTCCACCGAAGCCTTGTAGGCGTGGGCGCGATTGAGCAGGCCCTTGGCGGCAACGCAGGTCAGCAGCCAGGTCAACTCGGGGATTTCCGGGATGTCGGACTGGCGATAGAAGGTTACGCGGTCCACATCCAGGCCACCGGCCAACCAGGTCGCGGCGATTTCCAGACGCGAGCGCTGGATGCGCAGCGGGTCATCGCATTTGATCAGGGCGTGGTAGTCGGCCAGGAAGTAGAACGAATCGGCATTGCTGTCACGGCTGGCAAGGATCGCCGGGCGGATGGCGCCGGCGTAGTTGCCCAGGTGCGGCGTGCCGGTGGTGGTGATGCCGGTGAGGATACGGGTACGAGTCGTCATGGGTAATCGCTTGTCAGACTGCAATCAATTCGAAAGACGCGGCAGGATCAGATCCTTGAGATCGGTCAGCTTGCCATGAAAAAAGTGTCCGCATTCTGCCACTTTCAGCAGCTCATGGGGGCGTTCGAGCTTGTCGGACCATTCGTAAACGAGCTGCGGATCAATGACTTCGTCGGTTTCTGGCTGAATCAGGGTCAGCTCGCCGTGTTGCGGCAGTTGATCCTGATCGCCCAGACGCATCACCGCAGGCGCGACCATGAACAGGTGCTTGAGCTGCTCACCCTTGGCTTCCAGACGTCCGCCGAGACTTGCTGCAACAAAACCGCCGAAGGAGAATCCGAACAGCGTCAGCGGCAACTCGGGGTGCTTGGCTCGTAGCCATTCGGCAACGGCTTGGGCGTCATCGACTTCGCCCGTGCCCATATCGTGGGTGCCTTCACTGGCACCGACGCCACGGTAGTTGAAGCGCGAAGTAATCAAACCTGCGTCACGCGCGGTGCGCTGCAAGGTCGAGACGACTTTGTTGAGCATGGTGCCGCCCTGCACCGGGTTCGGATGGCAGATCAGCGCCAGGCCGCGGGGCTGTTCGTTATCCAGGTAGAGGGACTCCAGTTGACCAACCGGGCCATCAATCACTACAGGGGTTTCGCGCATAAGCAAGGAAGGAACTCCGTGACCTCGAATCGGGTCGACTCGTCTAGCAAATTGTCTGTGCCAATCTATTGCGAGTGAATCGCGGTATACAGCGCAGGTTCGAGCCGTTAACGTAAAGCAAAGCCGTTTATAGAGGAAGGACTCGTGGAACACTCGCTCTTAGTTTGGTTGTTGCCGACTCTTGCCCTGGTTGTGGGTGTCGCCATTGGTTTCCTGATCGCTCGCCTGGTGCCGAATGCCGCGCCTAGCAGCACACAACGTCAGCTGGATGACGTTCAGGAACGTTTCGACAGTTATCAGAACGAGGTGGTCACCCACTTCAACAGCACTGCAACGCTGGTCAAGAAACTGACTGCGAGCTATCAGGAAGTGCAGGATCATCTCGCCGAGGGTGCCAACCGCCTGGCCCTGGACGAGCAAACCCGCCAACGCCTGCTGGCCTCCCTGCACGCCGACGCGGCCCAGGCCCCGCGCGAACGCCTGACGCCACCGCGCAATCAGGAGCCGCCACGCGATTACGCCCCCAAAGCCCCGAACGCGCCGGGCATGCTCGATGAGCATTACGGCCTGAAGAAGTAATCAGGTTTCGCGCGACACAAAAAGCCTCCGGATGAGTGATTGTCCGGGGGCTTTTTTAATTGCTGATGGTTTTTTGTTGCCTGATCAGGCCCCATCGTCGGAACGCCGCCCGGAGCAAGCTCGCCCCCACATTTGGAATGCGTTCCCCTGTGGGAGAGAGCCTGCTCGCGAAGGGGCCAGAACTGGCGACACAAAAAAACCGCCCGATCTGTTGAGGAACGGGCGGTTTTTTTATGCCTGGGGTTCAATCAGGCGATCAAGGGTACTGCTGAACCGTACCCTGCTGCTGACCACCATACTGCTGACCCGGAATCGCCTTCAAATTGACCTCGACCCGACGGTTCTGCGACCGACCATTGACGTCACCGTTGCTGGCAATCGGGTTATCCGGCCCGGCACCGCGAGCCGACAGGTTGGCACCGCTCACGCCCTGAGACGTCAGGTAAGTCGCCACGCTCTGGGCCCGACGCTGGGACAGGTCCATGTTGTGCTGGCGGCTGCCGGTGCTGTCGGTGTAGCCGACGATTTCGATCTGGTTCTGGCTGAACTCCTTGAGCGAGCCCGCCAGATTGTTCAGCGGCTGATAGAAACCCGACGCGATGTTCGCCGAATCGGTGGCGAAGGTGATGTTACCCGGCATGATCAGTTTGATCTGATCACCCTGGCGCTGCACTTCCACCCCGGTGTTGGCCATGCTGGCCCGCAGCTTTTTCTCTTGCTGGTCGGCGTAATAACCGTAACCGGCAGCGGAGGCACCCACCACGGCGGCGCCAATCAGCGCGCCCTTGCCACGGTTATCGTGACCGATGGCGGCACCGGCCAGAGCACCGGCCAGAGCGCCGAGGCCACCGTATTTAGCGGTTTTGCTCATGCCCGTGGAACCACCGTCGGCCTGGCCCTGGTTGTCGTAAGGGTTAGGCGAGGCGCAGCCAGACAGCAAGGCCACAGCCGTAGCGACAATAATCAAACGCTGCTTGGTGAACATGAAGAGCTCCTACTTTTTGCATTCTGTGGTGCAACGGACTAAGGCATTAAATCTTTGCGGGCGTTGGATCATTGCGGATGAAAATAATTCCGCGGCGTGCCTACGCAACTGCACCAATCACGCCCGCACAAAAGGGTTCTCGCGCATTTCATCGCCCAGACGGGTGTCCGGACCATGCCCGGTCACCACCGTCGCCTCTTCATCGAGGGTGTACAGCCGCTGCTTGATCGACCGCACGATGGTTGCCTGATCGCCCCCCCACAAATCCGTGCGCCCTACCCCGCGACGAAACAACGTGTCACCGGCAATCAGCAGCTTAGCCTCTGAAAACCAAAAGCTCATGGAACCCGGCGTATGACCCGGCGTGTGCAACGCCACGCCGCAGCCGCAGGCCAGTTCTTCATCATCGGCCAACCAGCGATCCGGCGGCGGCACCGGCGTGTAAGGGACGCCGAACATCTGGCATTGCATCTCCAGATTGTCCCAGAGGAATTGATCTTCTTTATGCAGGTGGAGGGTCGCGCCGGTTTTCTCCTTGAGCTGACCGGAGGCCAGGAAGTGGTCGAGGTGCGCGTGGGTGTGGATGATGCTGACCACCTTGAGCCCCAAGGCATCAAGCCGCGCCAGGATCAGTTCGTGATTGCCGCCCGGGTCGACCACGATGGCTTTTTTAGTAATCGGGTCGCCGATGATCGTGCAGTTGCACTGCAATGGGCCGACGGGGAAGGTTTCGCGGATGAGGGCTGTATTCGGGGTTTGCATGGGTTTAATCCTGGTGCCAAGGCTGGGTACTGCGGTTGTGATGCGCAAAATTGATAGGTTATCCTCGCGCCGCGCCTATTTTGAAACAAGACGGCAGGAAGCCAATGCCTGGTTCAAACGATTCTTGAAGCGGTATTTGTAACGCTCAGCCTAAAAAGGATAATCCCATGCAAGAAGACTATCTCCTTCGTCAGGACATTAAAGGTATTGAAGCCCGGGCACAGGTCTGAACCATGCCTGAGATCCCGGAAGACTTCAGCTGTAAAACAACCTGCGCGTTTGTGGCAGGACGCTCGCACCTCAAGACTCAAACGCCTTGCCAGGACTATGTCGCGGCCAGAGAGTCCAACGAAGTGACGTGCATTTCATTGGCCGATGGGGCTGACTCCAGAGCCAGATCCGACATCGGCGCCCAAGTAGCGGTCACGGCCACCCTGGCCTTTGTCTGCAAAAACTTTGAAAGCCTCTGGCAAAACATGGACAAACACAACGTGAAGGCAGCCCAGCGACTGGTCAATCGCTGCCTGGACGCGTTCAGACGCAAATCTGCAAAGCTCGGCGGCGATATCAACGACCTGGCCTGCACCTTGTCGTTCGTCGCTTACTCACGAGGCCGCTACCTGGCGGGCCACTTGGGCGATGGCGTTATCGCAAGCGTTGATGCGGACGGACAACTCCTGGCCCTTTCTCATCCAGAAAATGGCGAGATCGCCAATACCACCCTGCTTCTGACTGACCATAAAGCGGCGTCGCGGCTCAGGTTGTACCGTGGGCAAATAGAAGCCACCACTGGCTTCGCGATCATGAGCGACGGCACCGCAGAAAGCCTCTATGACAAATCCAGCGGCGTCCCCGCCCCGGCGATCCAAGAGCTGCTGGAGTGGAATGCAACGTTGCCCAGAAAAAAAATGAGGGAAGTGTTGCGTGACAACCTGCAACAGTCCATCGCCAGTAAAACCGGAGATGACTGCTCCATCGGCTTACTGTCGATCCTGAAGCACTCCATCGACGTGGGGCAGACATCCGGAGTGACTGTCTCAGAGGAGAAATGACCGAAAACCTCTGATCGCAAGGCCCAACTTGCTTCGGAGGTCTTCAAACGGCGATTACTGCAATACACCCAACTCTTTCGCCCTGGCGACCGCCTGCGTGCGCCGTTCAACCCCAAGCTTGCTGTTGATATGGCTGGCATGGGTTTTCACCGTGTGCAGCGAGATAAACAACTGATCGCTAATCTCCTGATTCGAACAGCCTTGGGCGATCAGTCGCAGGACAGCCATTTCCCGCGTACTGAGCTGTTCCGCCGCGGCGGATGACTCCGCTGCGGGACGGGCTGCCACTGTCGGAAGTTGTTCTGAAAGGCTCTGTGAAACGGGCGTCAGCGCACCGAGTTGAAGTTGTCCACGCAGCCAGTCCGAATGTTCAGCCAACAACCTGTCAAACGGTTGCAGAACTCCCCCGGCCGCCGCTTCCAGCGCCTGACTCAGGGCCTTGCGGGCCTCGGGTTCGCGTCCGCACCCCAGCAATAACGTCACTTTCTGAGTCAGTGCCATCACGCTGAGCAGCTGCCTGCCGGTTTGCTGCCCATGCTCAAGCAACGCATTCAATCGTCCTTCGGCCAGCATCGGCTGTCCCTGAATGACCTCCAGCAAGGCCTGCTGCAACTCGATATGCAGCGGCAGTTGCGGATGGAACTCCGGAGGGGCTGCCGCGTGTTCACCGTTATAGGTCTGACCCAAGCGAGCGAGCCAGGCTTCGGCCAGATCGGTACGCCCCTGAGCCAGCCAGAGTTCGCATTTGACCAGGGTGATCATCGCCAGGTAGTAGATCGGTGGCACGTCCCAGATGTGCATCAGGCGCTCGGCTTCGGCGAGTTCAGCGAAGGCTTTGGCGAATTCGCCACTGCTGCCCTCAAGCCTGGCGATCACGCAATGACCGATCAATACGCTGATATCACGACAGGCGCGTGCCTCATTCAAACCGGCTTGCAAGCGTGCCCGTGCGGCTTGGGGCTGCAAGCGCAGGGCTAGCAAAAAACCTTCGTACAAAGTCAGTCGGGCGCGTACGGCATACAGCCGTTGCGGAGATAACCGTTGCAGGCGTTGCAGCCCCTGACGCACTTCATCCAGCGAACGAAGAATTTCCCCTCGCGCTTGCAGCACGCGAGCGCGGTCGTAATGGGCCAGCGCTTCGAACAGCGGGTTGCCGACCCGTTGCGCCAACTCCAGAGATTCACGGTTCAACCCGCGGGCACGCCACAAGTCGCCGTCGGCAATGGCCAGGTTGGACAGGGTCGAGAGGCACATCAGGCGTTGCCCGTAGCGTTTGGCGGGCAGGCTCTCCTGCGCTTCGGTGCAATAGAGCAGCGTCAGCTCGCGATTGCCGCGCCCGCGGGCGATGATCCCGCTCAGGGCCAGCCATTGCGCCAGCATGGATTTCTGCGCAGTGGCCGACGGGGCCGGCAGGAAGCGGCTCAAATGACTGGCCAGCTCCTCGGCGGCGTCCAGCTGACAAGCCAGCCCCAACGCCCAGCTGTACAGCACGATCAACCGTGGCGTGCTGATCAGCAGGCTGTCGGGCAAGTCCATTTTCCAGCGCAGCAACATGCCGACGTTCTGTTCGGCCAGCAGTTGTTCTTCGGAGAGGTTCTGAACCAGGTTCGCTGCGACGTCCAGGTGCCCGGCACGCAACGCCTGCTCAACCGCCTCATCGAGCAGCCCCTGGGCATTGAACCAGCGACAGGCGCGCAAGTGCAGGCTGGCCGCCGGCACCATCGCTTGCGCGGTAGGCCGGGTGCGCAACAGGTCGGAAAACAAATGGTGGTAGCGATACCAGTGACCGTTCTCATCCAGTGGCACCAGGAACACCTGATGGGCCAGCAGAAAACGCAGGATCTCGGCACTGTCATGGGCTTCGCGAACGGCGTCGCACAGTTCGCTGCAAAAGCGTTCCTGAGGTGCTGTGTCGTAAAGAAATGACTGCACCTCGGCGGGCAGACAATCGATAACTTCTTCGAGCAGGTAATCGCGGATCAGCCCTTCCCCGCCATGCAGCGTCTGCGGCAAAGCACCCTGGGAGCCCGCTTCAGACGCCGCCAGCAGCCAGAAACGCAGTCCGGCGACCCAACCTTCGCTGCGCTGGATGAGGCTCTCCAGCGCTTCGCCGCGCAAGGAGCTGCTGTGCCGATCAAGCAGGGTCAAGGCTTCATCGTGAGTCAGGCGCAAGTCCTGTTCATTCAACTCGAGCAGTTGCCGCGACAGCCGCAGGCGCGCCAGATGCCAGTCCGGCCGCTGCCGACTGGTGACCATGACCAGCAAGCCGTCAGGCAGGTGATTGAGGAAAAATTGCAGGCAGCGATCGAGAACCGGGCCCTGCGCCAGATGGTAGTCATCAAGCACCAACAGCAGGGGCGTACTCGCAGACAGGTGCACGGCCAACTCATCGAGCAAACCGTCCAGCCATTCTTCAAAGGCAAACGGCTGGTGGCGCTGCCGCATTTTCAGCAGCCCCAGGGACTGGCTGCCCAGTCGCGGAAAAAAGTCCTGGAGGCCTTCGAGCAACCGCTCAAGAAAACGTCCGGGATCGCTGTCTCGCGGACTCAACCCCAGCCACAGACTTTGCCAGTGAGCCGGCAAGCCCTGACAGAACTCCACCGCCAACGAACTCTTGCCAAACCCCGCCGGTGCGCTGACCAGCAACAACCTGCCACCGAGGCCCGCACTCAGGCGTTCGCACAGACGAGGCCGCAGCACATGGCCGTCGGGCAACGGAGGCCGAAAAAAACGCCCGTCCAGTACCGCGACGGCAACGCTTGCAGGGCCCGGGTGTGGGGACAGATCAGTCATGGCCGGCTCTTGTTTGAATGGCGGTTGGCGGCGTTGCAGATGTCCGCAGCCTAGCGGTAAACGAAGAGGGAATGAAGGTTATTGCTACAAATGGCTACAAAAAGAATACAAGCAGAAGTTGCGGGGCTTGAGATGAAGTTTTCCTGACAGACCGTATCGCCCCCTTCGCGAGCAAGCCCGCTCCCACACTGGATCTCCATTGCCCACAAATCTTATCCTCACTGAAGATCAAATGTGGGAGCGGGCTTGCTCGCGAAGAGGCCATCACAGACACCGAAGACTCATGGGTCAAATCCCGGGCAAAAAAAACACCCCGAACCAGTCGGGGCGTTTCTCGAGGATGCGGCCTCTTTTCAGGACAGCTTAGCGAACACCATCCTGGCGCAGAGCGGCCGGAGTGAAGTCGCTGGTGGTGGCGGTGAAGCCGAAGTCATACGCCGATTTCTCTTCGTTCTTCATGCCCAGTGCCAGGTAGCGGCCCGATTGCAGGTCGTACAAGGTTTCCAGGGTGTACCACGGCACTTGAACGTTGTAGTAGTTCTGGGAGTGAGCTTCCGCCACACGCCACAGTTGATTACGACCGTCGTAGTGGTCGATCACGGCCGCTTGCCAGGTGTCTTCGTCGATGTAGAAGTCACGCTTGGCGTAGATGTGACGCTGACCTTCCTTCAAGGTAGCCACCACATGCCAGACCCGGCGCAGCTCGTAACGAGCCAGGTCCTGGTTGATGTGACCGGCCTTGATGATGTCGTCGTACTTGAGTTGCGGCGAGTCGAGTTTGTAGGCGTCGGAGGCGATGTACATCTCTTTCTTGCCTTCGAGTTTCCAGTCGTAACGATCCGGTGCACCGTTGTACATGTCCAGGTTGTCGGAGGTACGCAGGCCATCGGCTGCGGTACCCGGCCCGTCATAGGACACTTGTGGCGCACGACGCACACGACGCTGACCGGCGTTGTAGACCCACGCCGAACGTGGCTCTTTCACCTGGTCGAGGGTTTCGTGCACCAGCAGCACACCACCGGCCAGACGTGCCGGCGCGGTCACTTTCTGCTTGAAGTAGAACAGGATGTTGCCCGGGTTCGCCGGATCGTAATCCTTCATCTTGTCGCGGAACACGAACTGGTCCTGGAAGTACACCAGGCTGTACGAGCCGTTCGGCTGCGGCGTGGCCTGGGTCACCAGACGGGTCACGCTGCCACCGCGATAGCGGGTGATGTGGTTCCAGATGACTTCGACGCCGGTCTTCGGAATCGGGAATGGAACTGCGGTTTCGAAGTTCTCCAGACCGTTGCCGCCGGACACCAGGTTAGTGGCGGTGGCGTTTTTCTTGATGGAGGCAAACACGGCATCCGGCACGGTCGCGCCGCGATGGGACGGGTAGACCGGCATTTTGAAGGTTTCCGGGTAGCGCTTGAACATCGCGTACTGACCCGGTGCGAGTTTGTCCTTGTACTGGTCGACGTTCTGCGCGGTGATGGTGAACAGTGGTTTTTCACTGGCGAACGGGTCGGACAGGAAACCTTTGCTGTCGGCGGTGCCGGCGTTTTTCGCCATCGGCTTCCAAGCCGGGATCGATCCGTCGGCGTTGCCCGCCATCTCGGCGCCCATCGGGGTCAGGCTCTTGCCCAGTTTGTCCGCTTCGGCCGCAGGGACCGCTGCCATGACGCCGGTCGCCAGCAGCGAAAGCCCCAGAACACCGACGTGGAACAGACTCTTTGTTATTTTCATAGGTGTGTTCGTCCTGATAATGCAGTGCTTAGAAGTTCACGCCGAAGCTGAGCGCAACGAAATCGCGGTCATCGACGGTGGTGTACTTGCCATCAAAGAAGTTGGTGTAAGCCAGGCTCGCGGTGTAGGTGTTCTGGTACTCGGCATCGACGCCCAGGCTCACCGCTTTGCGACCTTCCTCGAAGTTGCCGCCAGGGCCAGGCGAGTAGCCTTCCACGTCATGAGACCAGGCCACGTTCGGCTTGAGGTTCACACCGGCGAATACGTCGTTGTATTCCCAGATGGCACGACCACGGTAGCCCCAGGAGTTTGCGGTGGTGAACCCGTCGTTTTCGCAATAGCGACTGACGTTGTTTTGCGGTCCGCCTGCCAGGGTAGAGGTGTTCAATGCCACGCACTGACCACTTGGCAATGGACCAGGGCCGTAGCTCGGGTCACGGCCGTAACGCGCTTTGTTAGTGCTTTCCAGACCACCTACGTGAGTAAAGCCGACCTCGCCCACCAGGGTCAGTCGCTCAGCGCCCATCACCTGGTCGAAGAAGTGAGTAAGGGTCGTCTGGAGCTGGGTCACTTCCTTGCGGCGATAGCCTTTTTGATCCGCCCCTGGCGTACCTTGGAGTACGGAAACGTTAGGGTTCAGAGGTGTCAGACCGGAAAAGAGAATGTCGGTGGTGTTGAGCTGAACCGGAGCATTCGGCCGGTAGCTGACTTCACCACTCCACGCAGTACCTGTCGGTAACGTGGTAGAGAAGCTCAAGCCATACAGGCGAATATCTTCAGGGTACTCGACGTAGTAGCTGGAGTTACCGGCCACATTCAATGGCAACAAGGTCGGTGCCAGGTTACGCGCGACAGCGAGAGGAACACCCCTGGCCACCAGCGAGCCCACCAAGCCCGCCGCGCTGTAAGCGCTCGCTGGAGCACCTTTGCCGCTGAAAATCGGCGCACGGCTGTGGTAGTTCATGAAGTAGGCGCCGAACTCGGTGTCCAGCGGATCGAACATGTATTTGAAGGACACGCCAAATTGACCGCTGTCACGGGCATCGCGATCCGGACCGCGACGAACGATGACGCCTTCATCCGGGTCACCCCAGTTCACGCCCCTGGCAGCGAGGGTGTTGATGGTGGCATTACGCAGCGAAGCCGGCAGCCCTGCAGACGTCAGTGCGCTGTTGAGTCCGTTACGGGTGCGCAGTACGGCCAGGTTGTTGTCGCAGCCATCCGAAATCACGTCCGGCTGCGAGAAGAAAGTGCCGCAGTTGTCGGTAACGGTCTGGTCCCATTCGAGCTGGTAGAAGGCTTCGGTCGAGAGGTTCTCGGTGAGGCTCTGGGACACGTAGAACATGTTGACCGGGATCAGGCCTTCCTTGATCTCGGCACCTGGACGACGGAACGCGGACACGTCGATCGGGTTGATCGAGTTGATACCGCCGCCGATGAAGGTACTTTCACCCCAACTCACTACTTGCTTGCCCAGACGCACGGAACCCGGTTGATCGGCAACGGAGTAGTTGTGGTAGACGAAGGCGTCGAGGATCTGGCCGCCGGAGGACTTGGCGCCTTCCTTGCGGTTGCTGTCGCTGATGTCCTTGAACGGACGGCTTTCGTCCTTGAGTTCGAAGTCGTACCAGTATTTGCCACGGACGAAAACGCCGGTATCGCCGTATTTCAATTCAAGGTCATGGATGCCCTTGAAGATCTTGGAGAACGTTTCGCCGCTCTTGAAGTTCAGGTGACCGTCGTCGGAAGTCTGGGACAGTCCGCGGCCGCCGTTGTTGACGCCGATGAGGTTCTTGTTGGCATTTTCAGTAGACCAACTGGCACCGATCGACAGGGACGAGTCGAACTGACCTTCGATTTCACCAACGTTGAAACTGACGCCGAATGCTGGCCCGGCGAGCGTAGAGGCAAGACTGACAGCCAGAGGCAGTTTCGCCCGGCGCCAGAACTGGTTTACTGATGTCATCGACGCTACTCCATGTGCATTATTGTTATGGCAGTGAGCACTTCTAAAAACGCTGTGGATGACTGGGAGCCAAGGTGTCCCTAAGTCATTCCAAAGTTGCATCGCCCCGGTTTGTGCGTTTGCTCCGTTCTTAAAAATCCTTGAGCGGACTATAGCCAGCAGGTAGTACTGCTTGATCCCTCTAAAGTGTGATTTGCAGCTGCCAGCCACTCTGGAACAGTCCTTTGCCAAGCCGACGCCCGTCGGCCCGTCTAGGATGGCTGAAAATTCGGATTTGACAAGCCAAGCGCTTGCTTGGTGGGGCTGGCGTGCCCTTTTGGGCACGCCAAGTGACGCTTAAAGCGTCGAGAGGAAGGTGCTGTTGTTGGCTTGCCATTCGGTGATGTCGACACGAATACGTTTCTTGTCGAGTTTGCCGACACTGGTCTTGGGAATTTCAGTAACAAGGGCGATCTGGCTCGGGATGGCCCACTTGCTCAGGTGCCCCAACTCCACGAATGGCTTGAGGTGTTCCTTCAGTTCTTTGGCCCCGATCACATGGCCTTCGCGGACCACCAGTAAGGCAAACGGACGCTCGCCCCACTGCGGATCGGCAATCCCCACCACTGCTACTTCGCGTACCGCCGCGTGGCGACTGATCAGATCTTCCAGGTCCAGGGAGGAGATCCACTCGCCGCCGGTCTTGATCACGTCTTTGATCCGGTCGCGAATGTCGATCACACCCATGCTGTCCAGGGTCGCTACGTCCCCGGTGTGCAGCCAGCCCCCGGCCCAGAGCTCGGCGCCCTTTTGCGGTTCGTTGAAATAACCCTCGGTGAGCCACGGCGCACGCAGCACCAGTTCGCCTTGGGTCTCGCCATCGGCGGGCAGGAAGTTGCCGTCGGTGTCGACGATCGCCGCCTCCACCAATGGCCCCGGCACACCGGCCTTGATCCGGTACGTAGTGCGTTCGTCTTCGGTGCCGGCCATCAGCTCGTCGTTGAGGTGCGCGCACGAGATCAGCGGTCCGGTTTCCGACATGCCGTAAGCGGCGGTCAGCTGAATGCCATTGGCCTTGGCGGCTTCGTACAGCGTGCGGTTCAACGCACTGCCGCCGATCACAATTTTCCAGCCACCAAAGTCGGTACCTTGCGCGGCCTTGGAATTAAGGAGCATTTGCAGAATGGTCGGCACGCAATGGGAAAAGGTGACCTTCTCCTTACGCCACAGCTCCACCAGGTACTCAGGGTCATAGCGACCGGGATAGACCTGCTTGAGCCCGAGCATGGTCGCCACATACGGCAGGCCCCAGGCGTGCACATGGAACATCGGGGTGATCGGCATGTAAACGTCGTTGGTGCCCAGCAAACGCACGCTGTCGATGGCGCCCATGATGGTCGACACGCCCATGGTGTGCAGCACCAGTTGCCGATGGGTGAAATACACGCCTTTGGGATTGCCGGTGGTGCCGGTGGTGTAGAACGTGGTCGCGACCGAGTTTTCGTCGAAGTCCTGGAAGTCGTACTGCGTGCTCGCCGCCGCCAGCAACTGCTCGTACTCGCCAATGAGGTTCGGCAAGTCGGCGGTTTTTTCCGGCAGGTCAGTCAGCAGCAGGGTTTTCTGCACCGTGGTCAGGTGCCCGGCAATGGCCTGGTACAACCCGACGAACTCGCTGTTGACCAGCACAAAGCGGTCCTCGGCGTGGTTCATGGTGTAGAGGATCTGTTCCGGTGACAGGCGCACGTTAATGGTGTGGATCACCGCGCCGATCATCGGGATGGCGAACATGCATTCCAGATAACGATGGCTGTCCCAGTCCATCACCGCCACGGTATCCCCGGCCTTGACGCCGGCCGCCGTCAGCACGTTGGCCAGCCTTGCGACCCGTTCGATCAGGGTCGGATAGCTGTAGCGCAACTGGTCGCGGTAAATGATCTCGCGGGTTTTCTCATAACGAGCGCCGGACATCAGCAGCCGTTTAATCAGCAGCGGATACTGGTAAGCGCCTTCGGCTGGGGGGATAACGCGAGTCTGCAACATAAGAGTCCCTTTTCTGACTGCACGGTCGTGGCTGAAAGTAAGCACTTTAGTGCGCTTGGACGCCAGCCAAATCAGCCAAAGGAATGATTTGCAAAGTCGTGCAAATGCTAGCGTTGCGCCAGCATCTGCGGGTATTTCTTAATCCATGACTCGTAACGCGATCAATGCATCTCGGTAAACGCGAGTTTCACACCGATGGCGATCAGTACCGCGCCCATGGTCCGATCGAACCAGTGGCCCATCCGGGCAAAACCTGCGCGCACGCGCTGCTGGCTGAACAGCATCGCCACCAGGCAGAACCACACAGCGGTGGCCACCGCGAGGTAGAGGCCGTAGCCCGCCTGTACCGCCAGCGGCGTGTGCGGATTGATCACCACGGTGAACAGTGAGAGGAAGAACAGCGTCGCTTTCGGATTCAGACCGTTGGTCACGAAACCCGAAGTGAAAGCGCCGCGAGCAGTGCGCTCGCCCGCTTCCTTGTGCAGATCGTCAGCCGCAGGTTGGGCCGGCTGTGCTCGCAGTGCCTTGAAGCCGATGTACAGCAGGTACGCGGCGGCGGCCCATTTCAGGGCATTAAACAACACGATCGATTGGGACACGATCAGGCCAATGCCGAGCAACGAATAGCCGACGTGCAGGAAAATCGCCGTGCCGACACCCAGCGCCGTCCAGGTGCCAGCGCGACGACCATGGGTCACGCTCTCACGCACCACCACGGCAAAGTCCGGGCCGGGGCTGGCCACGGCCAGCAAGTGAATCAGGGCAACGGTCAAAAACTCTGTCCAGTACATGGGGGATCCTTTTGGCCAAGCGTAACTGTTTGTTTCATCTGGTAGGCTCGGCAGATTACGCCTTCAGTTCATTGCACAAAAGGTACAGTTGATGACGAACACTCACCGCGCCGTTTTCCTCGACCACCCGTCCCTGGACCTGGGCGACCTCGACCTCAGCCCGCTCCAAGAGTGTTTCAGCGACTTACAGCTTTTCGCCCAGACCACGCCGGACCAGGTGATCGAACGCCTCAAGGGCGCCACCGTTGCCATCAGCAACAAAATCCTGATCGACGCCGCCGCCATCGCCGCCAGCCCCGAGCTGAAGCTGATACTGATCACCGCCACCGGCACCAACAACGTTGACCTCGCCGCCGCCCGCGCCCACGGGATTACCGTCTGCAACTGCCAGGGTTACGGCACGCCGTCGGTGGCGCAGCACACGATCATGTTGCTGCTCAATCTGGCAACGGGCCTGGCCGATTATCAAAAGGCTGTTGGCGAAGGTCGCTGGCAGCAGGCGAAACAGTTCTGCCTGCTGGATTACCCGATTGTCGAACTGGAAGGCAAAACCCTCGGCCTGCTCGGTCACGGCGAACTGGGCGGCGCGGTCGCACGACTGGCCGAAGCTTTTGGCATGCGCGTGCTGCTCGGTCAGATTCCCGGGCGCCCTGCCCGACCGGATCGTTTGCCACTGGAGGAGCTGCTGCCGCAGATCGACGCGCTGACCCTGCACTGTCCGCTCAACGAACACACCCGCCACTTCATCGGAGCCCGTGAGCTGGCCTCGATGAAACCCGGTGCGTTCGTGGTCAACACCGCACGCGGTGGCCTGATTGACGAACAGGCGCTGGCCGATGCCTTGCGCAACGGTCACCTGGGTGGCGCGGCCACCGACGTGTTGAGCGTCGAGCCACCGACCGCCGGCAATCCGTTGCTGGACCAAGACATTCCACGGTTGATTGTCACCCCGCACAACGCCTGGGGCAGTCGCGAGGCACGCCAGCGGATCGTGGGCCAGTTGACCGAAAACGCGCAGGGATACTTCAGTGGTAAAGCGCTGCGGGTCGTCAGTTGATAGACTGCGGCACTTTTTTTCACAGGAGCAGAGTATGGATCCGCGCAGTGAAGTACTGCTTCGTCAGGCCGAGTTATTCCAGGGTTCGGTGCTGCTGGCCGGTTTGCCCGCCGATGACCTCCTGGGCCGTCTGCCCGACGCTCATGGCTGGTGCTGGCATGCCGGCGATCAAGCAGCGCTGGATGCCCGCTTCGCCGAGCGCAGCCATTTCGGTGTGACTGTAACGGAGCACGCGTTCGACACCGCCGTGGTGTTTCTGCCCAAGTCCAAGGACCTGACCGACTACATCCTCAACGCCCTCGCCTCCAGACTGGCCGGTCGTGAACTATATCTGGTGGGTGAAAAACGCAGCGGCATCGAAGGCGCGGCCAAACAACTGAACCCCTTCGGCAAACCGCGTAAGCTCGACAGCGCGCGGCATTGCCAGCTGTGGCAAGTGACCGTGGCCACTGCGCCGCAAGCCAAGTCGCTGGAAAGCCTGGCCCAGACTTATGAGTTGCCGCTGGCCGAAGGTCCGCTAAAAGTCATCAGCCTGCCGGGCGTGTTCAGCCACGGTCGGCTGGATCGCGGCAGCGCACTGTTGCTGGAACATTTGGACAAATTGCCGAGCGGCCATTTGCTGGACTTCGGTTGCGGCGCCGGTGTGTTGGGAGCGGCCGTGAAACGTCGCTATCCACACAACCAGGTCACCTTGCTTGATGTGGATGCGTTTGCCGCCGCCAGCAGTCGCCTGACATTGGCTGCCAACGGTCTGGAAGCTGACGTGATTACCGGTGACGGTATCGACGCAGCACCGATGGGCTTGAGTGCAATTCTGAGCAACCCACCGTTCCATGTCGGCGTTCACACCGACTACTTCGCTACCGAGAACTTGCTGCGAAAAGCCGCCAAACATCTGAAAAATGGTGGCGAACTGCGTTTGGTGGCAAACAGCTTCCTGAAGTACCAGCCGCTGATCGAAGAGCATCTGGGCGTGTGTGCGATCAAGGCTGAAGGACAGGGTTTCAGGATCTACCGAGCCAAACGCGGCTAGAACCTCTTTTAAAAAAGAGGCTTGCCCAATCGGATTTGCCTAGGCAGAATCCGCTCCGTCCTAGGGGAGTAGTCTCCCACGAGCGCCATGCTCGTCCGGCATACGTCAACATACTTGGTCAACAGACCATGGCGTATGCGACCCAAGCGTCCGCATCAGACGGATCGCAGGGTTTGACAAGACCTATGACACGAACACCTTACCCGGGGCGGGAAGGCTGTACGTGTCATAGCCGTGTCGACCCGCCCCTTAGGAAAACCCTGATGCTGGATTCACTTCTCGTTCCCACCGCAATCGTTGCCTTGGCCGAAATCGGCGACAAGACGCAACTGCTCGCGCTTATTCTCGCCGCTCGCTTTCGCAAACCCTGGCCGATCATCGCCGGTATCGTCGCTGCAACCCTGGCCAACCACGCGGCAGCCGGTGCGGTAGGCGCCTGGGTCGGTAGTTTCTTCTCGAATGCGACGCTGCACTGGATCCTCGCCGCGAGCTTCACCGCGACCGCATTGTGGACCCTGGTGCCGGACAAGATGGATGACGACGAAGCCAGCACCGCCCGCAAGTTCGGACCGTTCCTGACCACGTTGATCGCGTTTTTCCTTGCGGAGATGGGCGACAAGACGCAAGTCGCCACGGTGATGCTCGCTGCGCAATACCCGGAACTGTGGCTGGTGATCATCGGCACTACCGCCGGGATGTTGATTGCCAACGTGCCAGTGGTTTTGGCGGGTAACTTTGCCGCGGATAAATTGCCGTTGACGTTAATTCGTCGCCTGGCGGCGTCGGCATTCTTCATCCTCGCCATTGTCGCGGTGTACAAGGCGATGCAGAGCAGCGGTTGGGTCTGATGCGGTAGGTCTATAGACCGCGTTATCGTTCTTCGCGAGCAAGCCCGCTCCCACATTCGACCGCATGCTCTGGAAGAACTCGGTCAAATGTGGGAGCGGGCTTGCTCGCGAAGGCGTCAGTGGCCTCACCACATGACTATCATTATTTCTTGGCTTTCTCGTACAGCGGCATGACTTTCGGGATCGCCGCCTGCAACGAAGCAATACGACTCGCCGACGCCGGGTGAGTGCTCATGAACTCCGGCGACGAACCTTCCGAAATCTTGGTCATCTTGTTCCACAGGGTGATCGCGGCGTTCGGGTTGTAACCGGCGCGAGCGGCCAGTTCCAGGCCGATCAGGTCCGCCTCGTTTTCATTGGCGCGACTGTTGGGCAAGGTCATGCCGTAGTTGGCCACAGTGTCCGCCAGCGCCAGGCTGTCCTGACCCAGACCGAACAAGGCACCGGCGCCCTGTTTGGCCATTTCGATGCCGTAAGCCTTGGACATCGCTTCACGACCATGCTCGCGCAGGGCGTGGGCGATTTCGTGGCCCATGATCGCGGCGATCTCATCATCGGTCAGTTGCAGTTTGTCGATCAGGCCGGTGTAGAAAATGATCTTGCCGCCAGGCCCGCAATTGGCGTTGAGCTCGTCGCTCTTGATCAGGTTGACTTCCCATTTCCATTGGGCCGAATCCGGACGAAAAACCGGCGCCTGGGCAATCAGCCGGTCGGCAATCGCCTGGACACGTCTGGCCTCGTTACTGGTCTTGTCCAGCACGCCTTTGGTGTTCGCCTCGCCGACAGTCTTTTGATAAGACTGGGCGTACATCTGGTTGACCTCGTCGGTCGACAGCATGCTGAACATGTACTGTTTGCGCTCAACGCCCACCGCGCCACCGCTGGTGGTGTTGACCGACTGACAACCGGCGAGGAGCAAACCTGCGCTCAGCGCACACAAAACCAATGTCTTGTTCATCAAAAATCTCTCTGAAAACATGCCGCGTATCCTAGGCGGTGAATTGTATCGGCGCCAGATACATCAGACATTCAGACGCATATTTCGGACAAAGCTCCCGTCGCCGCAGGAAAAAATTCACATAACCTCATCCGCCACGGCCGGTCCGGTCCCGCAATGATTCATTTGCGACATCAACCTCTCCAAAACAGCCAATTCGTCACCGCCCGCTCATGGTCATCCAGCCCCCTGCCGATACAGCACCGCAGACGTCCTCTTGCGTGCGGAGCACCCATGAAATTCAAGTCGATCCAGTTTTCTGTGGCGGCCCTCGCCGGCGCCATCGTTCTTAGTGTCGTGGCAGCCCTGGTGCTGTACGCGTTGTTTTCCGGCGCACGGACACAAGACATGGTCCAGCAGCGGACCCAGGCACAATTCGAGCAAGTCATCGAACAACGCCTGACGTCACTGGCGCAAACCCAGGTCAGTCAGATCCAGCGCGAGCTCGAAGCGCCACTGCTGATTACCGGCGGACTGGTGCGAGTCAACGCATTGATCGGCACACCGGGCGCCGATGGCCAGCCACAGTTGAACCTGAGCCGTGAGCAATTGATCAGCCTGATCAAGGAAAACGTCGTCAAGAACCCGAAAATTCTCGGCACCTATATCGGCTGGGAAAAAAACGCCCTCGATCACAACGACGCGGCCTACGTCGACACCCAGGTGGTCGGCATCGACGCCAGCAACGGCCGCTTCCTGCCTTGGTGGTTCCGCAACGAAGACGGCAGCCTGGGCCTGGACAAACTGGTGGACGTCGACGACCAGAAAACCCTGTCCACCGGCGTACGCGCCAGCGAGTACTACCTGTGCTCGAAAGAAACCAAAAAATCCTGCGTGATCGATCCGGCGCCCTACAAGGTCGGCGACAAGATCGTCATGCTCGCCTCCTTTATAGAACCGATCATGCTCAACGGGGCCTTCCAGGGCATCGTCGGCGCCGACCTCTCGGTGAACTTTATCCAGGAAATGCTCCTCGGCGCGAATCAGAAGTTGTACAGCGGCGCGGGTGAAATGGCCCTGATTGGCGGCAACAGCCGGATCGTTGCCTACACCAAGGACCCGAGCAAATTCGGCGAGAAGGTCAGCGACATCCTCGACAGCCAGCAGATCGCCAACATGGCCAATCTCAAGCGCGGCGAAGTCACCTACACCGTCGACAAAGCCCAGGGCCGGATCGAGTTGTACCTGCCGTTCGGTATTGGCCAGACCGACGCTCGCTGGACCCTCATGCTGCAATTGCCGCTGAACGCGGTGATGGCCGACCTGCAAAAACTTCAGGGCGATCTGGACGCCCAGCGCAAGTCCGACACCTTCGGCATGGCCATGGTCGGCTTGTTGATTGCCGGTATCGGCTTGCTGGTGATCTGGCTGGTGGGGCACGGCATTGCCCGGCCGCTGAAGCAGATGGTTGCCATGCTCGACGACATCGCTCAGGGCGAAGGTGACCTGACTCGACGCCTGACCAGCGACCGCGCCGACGAATTGGGCTCGATCGCCAAAGGCTTCAACACCTTCCTGGCCAAGTTGCAGGTGATGATCACCCAGGTGGTGACTTCGGTGCAGAGCGTCAGCGACTCGTCGGAACACACCGCCGACATCGCCATCCGCACCAACATCGGCGTGCACAAGCAAATGGCCGAGATTGATCAGGTGGCCACGGCGGTGCATGAAATGACAGCGACCGCTCAGGATGTGGCACGCAACGCGACTCAGGCTGCGCAAGCCGCCAGCCATGCCGATCAAGCAGCGGCGCAGGGCATGCAAATCGTGCGCGATACGTCGAACTCGATTGGCGTGCTGGCGATAGAAATCGGTAAGGCTGTCGGCGTGGTGCAAACCTTGGCCAAGGATAGCGAGAACATCAATGCGATCCTGACGGCGATTCGCGGGATCGCCGAACAGACCAACCTGCTGGCCTTGAACGCGGCCATCGAAGCGGCACGAGCCGGCGAACAGGGACGCGGTTTTGCAGTGGTGGCCGATGAAGTGCGCAACCTGGCGCAGAAAACCCAGAAGGCCACTGAAGAAATCCAGACCATGATCCAGCAGCTGCAACAAGGCACCCGCGATGTGGTGCGGGTGATGGAGGACAGTCAGAACCGTACCGACGAAAGCGTGCAGCACGCGGCGAAAGCGGCCGAGGCGCTGGAGACGATTACTCAGGCGGTGTCGGTGATCAACGACATGAACACCCAGATTGCCAGTGCGGCTGAGGAGCAGAGTGCGGTGGCTGACGACATTAATCGGAACGTGATCAACATCGGGCAAGTGGCCAATGAAGTGGCTGGCGGGGCGGATGAATCGAGTGCGGCCAGTGCGGATCTGACCAAGCTGGCTGAGCAGCAGCGGCGGTTGATCAATCAGTTCAAGGTCTGATCAAAGGACCCCTTCGCGAGCAAGCCCGCTCCCACAAGGGACTCCCTGTGAACACATTATTTGTGAACACTAAAAGTCAAATGTGGGAGCGAGCTTGCTCGCGATGGCGGCGGTACAAGCGCCCAATCAGCCGGGGGTAAGACACTCCGGCCCATTAAGCTTCGGATCATTCACCAGATTCGCCAACACCCGCTCGCGCAACGCCGCGGGTTCACTGGCGAGCAACGCTTGCAAGGCATGCAACGGCGTCTCTGGATTGAGCCACGCCTCCTGCCCCGCCGCATCGAGAATCAACGGCCGGCGCTGACTCGCCGCCGGCTGCGTGATCACCGCTGTACTCAACCACACCTGCTCCTGCACTGGATACGCTTCCCAAATCGCCGCAAAGAACAGCGTCGAGCCCTCCCCCGGTGTCAGCCAGTACGGTCGCTTGCGGGTCGTGCCGCGCCATTCGTAAAAACCATTGGCCGGCAGCAAGCAACGGCGTTCGCGCAGGGCCTGGCGAAACATCGGTTGTTCGGCAACGGTTTCGGCCCGGGCATGGGCTGGCGTACGGGACAAATCGGTCAGCCACGGCGGCGTCAACCCCCAGCGCGCTCGGGCCAACTCACGCTGACCGTCAACACCCGCGCGCAGCATCAACACCGAATCGTTGGGAGAAATATTCCACTGGGCCTGCTGATCGGCGGGGAAACCAGGCAGGGCCGCGAAGGCGGGGTTCCAGCGAAACAGGGCATAACGTCCACACATGGGGCAACACGACTCTTGATAAAACGAACGTCAGCCTAACAGACCAGCGTGCCGGGAAAACTTTCCGGTTCATCGCCTGGCAGTGGCAGCGCGGCATTGTACGCGGTGATCAACTCCCGGGCGTACTCGGCCTCGTCGTTATCGACTGACAGGCCCAGCAGGCCAAAGATCGGCAATTCGCCGCTGCCACCGAGCAAATCGCGCCCCACCAGATGCGCTTCGATGCCCTCGCTGGCCAACATGCTTTGCAGCAACTCACCTTCCATGAGGTTTTCCGGCTCGTAGATTCGCTGCATGGGGTGCCCCTTTCATTCGTTTTCGCTGTGAACTTCGAGCAACCATTCGTGACCGTCAGTCTGCAGAACAAACGTGATGGGGCGACAACACACCGGACAGTCTTCGATATAGGTCTGATCGCCACCGGACAAGTCCAGAACGGCCTCAGCCTCTTCACCACAATACGGACATTCGTAGCGCTCGGTTTCCAGCATCGCGGTCTCCCAGGTGACTTGTGCGTATAATCGCCGGTCTATTTGCAGGGCTATTTTTGTCTGGCTAACTTTTCAGACCGTGCCCCGTTGGTTTTCGATCAAAACCTTTACTTACCCTAGCCGTTTCTAACAAGAGAGCATGATGGGCGAATTCGATGCCATCCGACCTTACAATGACAGCGAAGTCCCGGCAGTGCTGGACCGGCTGCTCGGCGACAAGGCGTTTCTAGATATCCTCATCCACTTCCGCTTCCCGCGTTTTGCCGGTGCTTTCGGCTGGATGCTCAAACCTCTTATAGCTCATCGGCTGCGCCGTGAGTTCGCTGACGTCACGTCGGTGGCCACGTTGCAGGATAAAGTCGAGATGTACGTCGACCACACCATCGAGCGAGCCACGGACGGGGTGACGTACACCGGCGTCGAACAGTTCAAGTCCGGCAGCGCCTACCTGTTCATTGCCAACCACCGCGACATCGTGATGGACCCGGCCTTCGTCAACTACGCCGTGTACCACGCCGGCCTGCCGACACCGCGTATCGCGATCGGCGACAACCTGCTGCAAAAGCCCTTCGTCAGCGATCTGATGCGCCTGAACAAGAGCTTTATCGTGCACCGTTCGATCACCGGTCGCCGCGAGAAGATGGCGGCGTATCAGCTGCTGTCGGCCTACATCAACCACTCGATCCGCAAGGATTGCGCCTCGATCTGGATCGCCCAGGCCGAAGGCCGGGCCAAAGACGGCGACGACCGCACCGAGTCGGCCATCCTCAAGATGTTCCACATGAGCCGCAAGGACGAGCCGTTCGGCGAAGTCATTCGTTCGCTGAACGTCACCCCGGTGTCGATCAGCTACGAATATGACCCGTGCGATCAAGCCAAGGCGCGCGAGCTGTTCATCCGCGCCACCACCGGCAGCTACACCAAAGTGCCGGGCGAGGACGATGTGAGCATTGCCAAGGGCATCACCGGCTACAAGGGCCGGGTGCATGTGAACTTCGCCTCGCCGATCACCGAGCTGTTCGACGACACCAAGCAATTGGCGATCGAGATGGACCGGCAGATCCTCGGCGGCTACCGCCTGTTCCCGGTGCACTACCTGGCCTACGCCCAGTGGAAAGACGCCGACCCGCAATTGCAGGTGCCGAAAGCCTCTGAAGTGTTTGCGGCCGACGAACTGGCCAAGGCTCAGGAGCAATGGCAACAGCGCCTGGACGCGTGCCCTGAGGAGCATCGTCCGTTCATGGTCCTGCAATACGCGACGCCGGTGCGCAATCAGTACCGTGTGAAAGCAGGTTTGCCGCTGTAAGGTTTTTTTGAAGCGAGATCAAAAGATCGCAGCCTCGTTTCACTCGACAGCTCCTACAGGGCGAACGCTATCCCCTGTAGGAGCTGTCGAGTGAAACGAGGCTGCGATCTTTTTTGCTTTTTAGCGATTCAAACCCGAGTGCTGATCCACGACACCAGCAGCGCCAACCCCAGGCAGGCAAAACCGAAACGATAGAAAAACCGGTTCATGCGCAAGGTCGCGCCGTCCAGCATCAACGTCGGTTCATCGATACGACGGCTCTGGCTTTGCGCTTCGAGAGTGGCCAACGCGCGCTGTTCGCGGCGACGAGTGGCATGCAGCAACCATCCGCCCGGAAAGGCAAACAACAAGGCCAACAGGTTGATCAACTTGGCGGGATGGTTGGTAAATAGCGAAATCAAATGCAACGACATCACGGACCTCAGCAAAACAGGTGGCAGACGCCGAACCGACGACCGCGGCGCGAATTCTACCGAAAGCCTCCCCTCCTGCCCTTGCTTTCCGACAAATAACGAACCATTTGACCGAATCCTGTCCTGTGTCACGGCGCCGTCATCTGAACACGCCAGTCTGGCGCCCCTCGAAACCGACACGGAAACCGTCATGCTGCACGCCGAAAACCAGGATCGCCTCTACCTTATTGCCCAAAGCGACGAACAACAAAACCTCGTTGGCAGCCTCGCCTTCAACGTTCAGGACCGCCACTGGTTGGTGTATTGCGCATTGGGTGGGTATCAGCATGCGGATTTGCCGGAGACGGATTTACTGACGGGCGTGAGTGTTCTGGATTTTTATTCGCAGGCCGCTTGACACCGCTGAACCCCTGTGGGAGCGGGCTTGCTCGCGAAGGCGGTGTGTCAGCTGCATTGATGTTGACTGACACTCCGCCTTCGCGAGCAAGCCCGCTCCCACAGTTGTTCAGTGCAGGTCCGTGGGAAATTGACAGACATGAAAAAGCCCGGGGCCATTGCTGGCACCGGGCTTTTTTGAATCCAGCGAACGTTTATTCGCCGAGAATCTGACCAATCGTCGGATCCTTGAACAGACGCGTCAACGCATCGCTCAACACATCGCTGACCAGCTTGGTATTGGTCTCCTGATTCGGCGCCATACCAAAACGCTGATCCAGGGACGCACCGTAACGACCGCTGTAACGACGATTGGCATTCTGCACATCGGAGCGGAAGGTCGCGCCAATGGTGGCTTCAGTCACATACATGCCTTCTTTAGGCGACTGATACTTCAGCTCGGCCAGGGTCACGGTCAACTGCGGAGCATTCAGCGCATTGGAGGTTGGGGTGAAGCCCAATAACCGCACGGCTGCTTCGGCCTGAGCCTGCAACTTCGGCAGAATTTGCGCGCCCTGCACGGTGATCGCGCTGGTTTCAGGGTACAGGCCACCACGGGTGCCCAAAGTCGGCGACGGACGACCGTCCACCACACGCACCACCACCGGCTGACCATGGCCGACCGGTGCCAGCTGAGTCGTCAGCTTGGGTTCCGGATTCAGTTGTTGCGGGCTGTGGGCGCAGCCAACCAGGGTCAAACTGGTCACAGTGATCAAACCGAACAACAGGCGTTGCAACATGCTCTTCTCTCCAGAATCAGGCACAAACAGGCCCGCAGTATAGCGGTGCGCCACTGCGGCTAACTAGAGCCCTTCAGTGATTACTGAAATGTCTGACAAACCCTTGGGAAGCGGGTTCCTGTCACATAGATGTCACCGCCCATACACTTGCACGTCACGGTTTGCTAGCTATCTTCATAGCAGTCACCTACAAGGTACTTCGCCATGCGCTATCTCATCTCGCTGTTCAACCCTCGCCCTCTGCATCGCTGCTTCGCCCTGCTCGACCGCAACGGCCACTGCCAGGCATTCAAACAGTGCAGCCTCCAGCCGATGGGCGATGGCTGGGTCGAAATCGAAGAAATCCGTCTCAACTGGCTGCACCATCCCCTGCCCCCTTGCGCCCGTGTCAACCAGCGCCAGCCACGTGCGCGGGCTCAACACCTGTGGACCACCTGACCGAACACCTAATAAAAGTCATTAAACACGACCATTTCCCTGCGTTTCTTCGCTACAATCTCCCCCCGATTATAAGGACGTCTCCTGATCGGGCCTCGCAGCATCGTCAATGCGCTTGTATTGACACCCCGCACCGCCCACAGAGAGCCGCCCACACAGATCGAGTGAAGCTGGCGCGCTTGCTGTTCCTTGAGCAAAACCCCCACTTTTCGCGAATCTGCAGAGCTGTCATTACGCTCGGTCACTGAGCTGTTTGCCCGTTTTGCCTGTCATGTATCCCATGGCGGCAATCCATCCGGGCACGGTGCCAGGCTGGGGCAGCCCTTTTTTGAGGTTCACGTCTTCAAAAGAGCGTGAAAAAAACGGGTTTTCACAACTTCACAAGAGTGTGGCGAGCAAATGAATAGTTTTGCGTCTGAATATGCACCATTAGCGTCTGAAACAGCCCAACGACACAGGACCGAGTACGCCTCGAACACCGGAGCCTGAAGCCTGTCCTCTACGGATTTGGTTGCACAAACGGATGTATCGACCATAAGTCGAATTGCCAGCCGCGCGTTGAAGTGAGTTCATGTAACTCTTTTAGACCCGGCCGGTAGCGTCCGTCGAAGTTGCGAAAAATTGCGAAGATTCGGACATGGCGATACTGCCATGGGTACCTGGGGCATCACTGACACACCCCTGAACGCCTGGCAGCCATGCCGACAATTTGGTGCTGCAGATTTTGGAGACGCGTTAAATGGCGCATAACGAAGCAGTCGACGTAGTACTGGTTGGGGCCGGCATCATGAGTGCCACCCTTGCTGTACTGCTCAAAGAGCTCGACCCCGCGATCAAGCTGGAAGTCGTCGAGCTGATGGATTCCGGTGCCGCGGAGAGTTCGAACCCGTGGAACAACGCCGGTACCGGTCACGCCGGGCTGTGTGAGCTCAACTACACGCCGCAGGCCGCCGACGGCACCGTCGACATCAAGAAAGCCGTGCACATCAACACCCAGTTCGAGGTGTCGAAGCAGTTCTGGTCCTATCTGACCAAGAAAAGCACCTTCGGCTCGTGCAAGACGTTCATCAGCCCGGTGCCACACCTGAGCTTCGTCCAGAACGACGATGGCGTTTCCTTCCTCAAGGAACGCTTCAAGACGCTGAGCAAGCACCACGCCTTCTCGGACATGGAATACACCGAAGACAAGGCCACCATGGCCGAGTGGATGCCGCTGATGATGCCTGGCCGGCCGGCCGACGAAGTCGTCGCCGCCACCCGCGTCATGAACGGCACCGACGTCAACTTCGGCGCCCTGACCAATCAACTGCTCAAGCACCTGACCAGCGCACCCGATGCCCAGGTCAAGTACTGCAAGCGCGTGACCGGCCTCAAGCGTAACGGCAGCGGCTGGACCGTCAGCATCAAGGACGTCAACAGCGGTAATTCCCGTGACGTCGACGCGAAATTCGTGTTCCTCGGCGCCGGTGGCGCGGCACTGCCGCTGCTGCAAGCTTCCGGCATCGAAGAAAGTAAAGGCTTCGGCGGCTTCCCGATCAGTGGCCAGTGGCTGCGTTGCGACAACCCGGAAGTGGTCAAACACCACCAGGCCAAGGTTTACAGCCAGGCGGCCGTGGGTTCGCCTCCGATGTCGGTGCCGCACCTGGACACCCGCGTCGTCGATGGCAAGAAGTCCCTGCTGTTCGGACCTTACGCCGGTTTCACCACCAAGTTCCTCAAGCACGGCTCCTTCATGGACCTGCCGATGTCGGTTCGCGCCGGCAACATCGGCCCGATGCTGGCCGTGGCGAAAAACAACATGGACCTGACCAAGTACCTGGTCAGCGAAGTGATGCAGTCGATGGAGCAGCGCCTGGATTCCCTGCGTCGCTTCTACCCTGAAGCGAAAGCCGAAGACTGGCGCCTGGAAGTGGCCGGCCAACGGGTGCAGATCATCAAGAAAGACCCGAAAAAGGGCGGCGTTCTGCAGTTCGGTACCGAACTGGTCGCGGCCAAGGACGGTACCCTTGCTGCCCTGCTTGGCGCTTCGCCAGGTGCGTCGGTGACTGTTTCGATCATGCTGGAACTGATCGAGAAATGCTTCCCGAACAAAGCTTCCGGTGAATGGGCTGCCAAGTTGGCAGAAATCTTCCCGGCTCGGGAAAAGGTTCTGGAAACCGACGCTGCGCTGTATCGCAAGATCAATGTGCAGAACAACGTCGCGCTGGAACTGGTTGAAGCCAGCAACGAGACCGAAAGCTACGCTTGATTCGGCCGCATAAAAAACGCCCCGTTCTCATTGAGAGCGGGGCGTTTTTTTGTGCCGCTCAAAAGATCGCAGCCTCGCTACGCTCGACAGCTCCTACAGGTCTGAGCGAACCATTTGTAGGAGCTGTCGAGCGTAGCGAGGCTGCGATCTGTTGATCTTAACCGCGAGCCTTTTCGATCAGTTCGATGTACTCGGCCGCGTTGCGCTGATCCTTGATCAGGGCGACGAAGTCATTGCCGTGCTCATCCTTGCCGTCCAGATCCAGACCGGCTTCGACGAAGAACGTCAGAAAACGCTCGAAGTCATCGATGCGCAGGCCGCGATAGGCCTTGATCAGTTTGTGCAGCGACGGCGACGTGGCGTCGACCGGTTCGAAATCGAGGAACAGCTTGATCTGCTCATCGCCGATCTCGTCACCAATCACTTGCTTCTTATCTTTACGCATTGCCGACTCCAGCTCGCAGACATTTCACGGGGCGGGCAGTTTACCCCTCCCTTGCCACCGGGCTCAACGCGGACGAACAGCGCCCGTGTGCAGATCGGCCCAGATATGGCCGTTGGCATAGCTGAGGAATTGGCAATACACCGTGTCATTGCGCAACAAGTCGATCACCACCCGGTACTGGGCCATCGGGTAAAACAGCGTCAGGGTTTTGCTCTTTTCGTCAAAGATCGGCTTTTTCAGGCTTTTGCTTTCGCCATCGAAATTGACCAGCACCTGGTTGATGGTCGCGCCCTTGTTCAAGGATTTGCCCTTGAGACGGATCAGCAATGGTGAGGTCACCGGAATCGGCTGCTGGTTGGACTGGCGCTGGCTGCCGACCACCACCGAGTACTCGGTAACCTGCAACAGCTGTTGTTGCTCGGGCTCCGCGTCACGCAGGGTCAGGTCATCGGGGGGCAGGAACTGCGCGTGCATCGGCGCCGGGGCGGCAGCCAGAGGCAGGCTGACGGTCAGCAACAGGGCGGCGCAGCTGCGGATCAAAAGGCTCATGACAGGCTCCCAAGGCGAAGCCGAGCACTGTAGCAGCTGGCGCAGCCTGCGTCCGGCTTGGGCGAGTCCATCCAATTACAGAAGTCTGCGGCGGGCTGAAGATCAATCGAACTGCGCGCGCATCCACGCCTGATACTCGGCCACACCCGGCTCGCCTTCACGCGGTGCCCAGTGCGCAAGTTCACCCTCACCAACCGGACGATAAGGGCCGGCCTTGCACTCGAACATCAGGCTGTCAGCTTCCAGTACCACCAAGCCATGGAACACACCGGTTGGCAGATCCACGCCGACACAGTCACCACCGGCTACGAGGACTTGTTTCGTCACGACCACGCCAGACTCATCGAAGATCAGCAAACCGAGCCGCCCTTTGAGGACCAACAAGGTTTCAGCCTTGTTGTCGCCCAAGTGTCGGTGAGGCGGGATATACGTGTTTGGCTGCAAGCCCACCGCCATGCGGTGGCACGACTCTTCCATCTGATGGAAGTTGTGATGCTGACGCCCGCGAGGATTCGCCGCCGCTTTCTCGGCCAACCCGGCGAACAGTGTTTGATCAAGAAAGCTTGGCGCGGTCATGTTCTTACATTCCTTTAACGGCAAAAATCCCGTTGGCGTTACGCCAGTAGCCTTTGTAGTCCATGCCGTAACCGAAGATGTAACGGTCGATGCATGGCAGGCCGACGAAATCGGCTTTCAGGTCCGGGCGAGCCTTGCGGTCGTGGTCCTTGTCGATCAGCACGGCGGTGTGCACAGCGCGGGCACCGGCGTGTTTGCAGAAGTCGATGATCGCGCCCAGGGTGTGACCTTCGTCGAGGATGTCGTCGATGATCAGCACGTCACGGTCGATGAACGACACTTCCGGCTTGGCTTTCCAGAACAGATCGCCGCCGCTGGTTTCGTTGCGATAACGGGTGGCGTGCAGGTAGGACGCTTCCAGCGGGAAGTTCAGATAGGCCAGCAGCTTGCCAGAGAAAATCAGCCCGCCGTTCATCACACAGAACACCACCGGGTTGGAATCCGCCAGTTGATCGTTGATTTGTGCACCGACGCGGGCGATGGCCGCCTCGACTTCAGCTTCGGTGTACAGGCAGTCAGCCTCTCGCATGATTTGACGGATATGCTCGAGATCAGCGGACATGGCGCTCTCCAGGGGGGGGTGGCGGATTCAGGAAAAGCGGGCAAAGGTACGCATCAAGCGAGGCCAGATCAAGCGTTTGTGGACTAACGTACTGTATGTCTATAGGACAACACCCTCGGATAGATTAATCTAGGCCGGTTTTTTTGCCCGCCGCCGGAGCCTTTCCCATGCCCATCCTCGAGATCCGCCATCCGCTGATCCGTCATAAACTTGGCCTTATGCGCCGCGCCGACATCAGCACAAAAAATTTCCGTGAGCTCGCTCAGGAAGTCGGTGCCCTGCTGACCTATGAAGCCACCAAAGACCTGCCGCTGGAAACCTACGATATCCAAGGCTGGGCCGGCACTGTGTCGGTCGAGAAAATCGCCGGCAAGAAAATTACTGTAGTACCGATCCTGCGCGCCGGTATCGGCATGCTCGAAGGCGTGCTGAGCCTGATCCCGGGCGCCAAAGTCAGCGCCGTCGGCGTGGCCCGCAATGAACAGACCCTGCAGGCCCACACCTATCTGGAAAAACTGGTTCCGGAAATCAATGAACGCCTGGCGATGATCATCGACCCGATGCTCGCCACCGGCAGCTCCATGGTCGCTACCATCGACCTGCTGAAAAAGGCCGGTTGCCGGGATATCCGCGCGATGGTGCTGGTGGCTGCCCCTGAAGGCATCGCCGCCGTAGGCAAGGCTCACCCGGACGTGACCATCTACACCGCCTCCATTGACGAAAAACTCAACGAACACGGTTACATCATTCCAGGCCTGGGCGATGCCGGTGACAAGATCTTCGGCACCAAGCAGAAGGACGCTTGAGCATGCAGCAAGAGTTCAACGATCCGCTCTGGCGCACGGTGCTGTCGGGTGCGCAGATGCTGTTCGTGGCCTTCGGCGCCCTGGTGTTGATGCCGCTGATTACCGGCCTCGACCCGAACGTGGCGCTGTTCACCGCAGGCCTGGGAACGATTCTGTTCCAGATCGTCACCGGGCGTCAGGTGCCGGTGTTCCTGGCGTCGAGTTTTGCCTTCATCACCCCGATCATTCTCGCCAAGGGCCAGTTCGGCCTCGCGGCGACCATGGGCGGCGTGATGGCGGCGGGGTTCGTCTACACCTTCCTCGGCCTTGCCGTGAAGATCAAAGGCACCGGTTTCATTGACCGTCTGCTGCCACCGGTGGTGATTGGCCCGGTGATCATCTCCATCGGCCTGGCCATGGCGCCAATCGCCGCCAACATGGCGATGGGCAAGGCCGGCGACGGCACCGAACTGATTCATTATCAGACGGCCATGCTGATCTCGATGCCAGCGCTGCTGACCACCCTGATCGTCGCAGTGTTCGGTAAAGGCATCTTCCGCCTGGTGCCGATCATCTCGGGCGTGCTGGTGGGTTTTGCGATGGCGTTCTACTTCGGCGTCGTTGATACCGCGAAAATTGCCGCCGCACCGTGGTTTGCGATCCCGCACTTCACCGCGCCGGAATTCAACTGGCAGGCGATTCTGTTCATCGTTCCGGTGGCCCTGGCCCCGGCCATCGAGCACATCGGTGGCGTGATCGCCGTCGGTAGCGTGACCGGTCGCGATTACCTGAAGAAACCCGGCCTGCACCGCACCCTGCTCGGCGATGGCATTGCCACCACCGCAGCCGGCCTGTTTGGCGGCCCACCCAACACCACCTATGCCGAAGTGACGGGCGCGGTGATGCTGACCAAAAACTACAACCCGAAGATCATGACCTGGGCGGCGATTTTCGCCATCAGCCTGGCGTTCATCGGCAAGTTCGGCGCGCTGCTGCAAAGCATTCCGGTGCCGGTGATGGGCGGTATTCTGTGCCTGTTGTTCGGTTCGATCGCGGCGGTGGGCATGAACACGCTGATTCGCCACAAGATCGACCTGGGCGAAGCGCGCAATCTGGTGATTGTCTCGGTGACCCTGGTGTTCGGGATTGGCGGCGTACTGGTCGGCACCGGCACAGGGCCGGACGACTTCGGCCTCAAAGGCATCGCGCTGTGCGCCGTGACGGCGATTGCGCTGAACCTGTTGCTGCCGGGTAATGACAGCTGGAAGCACAAGAAGGCGAATGATCAGTTGCTTTGAAGACTTAAGGTCTTTATTGCAGTGAGATAGCCATCGCGAGCAAGCTCGCTCCCACACTGGATCTTCAGTGAGCACAAAGATCAAATGTGGGAGCGAGCTGGCTCCGGGCGGCGATCCGACGATCCGACGATGCTTTTAAAGGGCCAACGGGGCTCTTTCACACAAGGTGCTCAACGCCCGCGCCCACTGCGGATCGTCGTTAAGACACGGCACCAGCACCAACTCCTCTCCCCCCGCCTCGCGGAACTGCTCCCGCCCGCGATCACCGATCTCTTCCAGGGTCTCGATGCAATCGGCAACGAACGCCGGGCACATCACCAGTACCTTCTTCACGCCCATTCCAGCCAACTCATCGAGGCGCGCTTCGGTGTAGGGTTCGATCCATTTCGCTCGACCCAGACGCGACTGGAACGACACCGACCACTTGCCGTCCGGCAGCCCCAGCCGCTTGGCAAACTCGGACGCCGTGCGCAGGCATTGGGCGCGGTAGCAGGTCACCAATACTTCTGGCGAAGCGTTCAGGCAGCAATTATCGCTTTTGAAGCAATGGTGACCGGTAGGGTCGATCTTGGTCAGGTGCCGCTCTGGCAATCCGTGAAAGCTTAGCAACAGGTGATCGTGCTCCTGCGCCAGATGCGGCTTGGCGCTGGCCACCAGCGCATCGAGGTATTCCGGCTGATCGTAAAACGGCTGGAGAATCGAAAACTGCAGGTCAAGATTCTTCTCCCGCACGACCCGTTTGGCTTCTTCGATCACCGTGGTCACGGTGCTGTCAGCGAACTGCGGGTACAGAGGCGCCAACGTAATACGTTTGACCCCCTGCCCTGCCATGCGCACCAGCACCGACTCCATCGACGGCTCACCGTAACGCATCGCCAGTTCCACCGGACCGTGGGTCCACTGGGCAGTCATGGCCCGTTGCAGGCGACGGCTGAGCACCACCAACGGCGAGCCCTCTTCCCACCAGATCGAGTCGTAGGCGTGGGCAGACTGCTCCGGGCGCTTGAACAGGATCAGCGACACCAGCAAACGTCGCACCGGCCATGGCAGGTCGATCACATACGGGTCCATCAGAAATTGATTGAGGTAACTGCGCACATCCGCCACCGAGGTGGAGGCTGGTGAGCCCAGATTGACCAGAAGCAATGCGTGATCGGTCATGCAACGTCCTATTTCAAAGGCGGCTGGAAAGGTCGTCCAGAGCCGCGCGCAAATCAGTGAACTGGAAAGTGAAACCCGCGTCCAGCAAGCGAGCCGGTACGGCCTTCTGGCCGCCCAGTAATAACAATGACAACTCGCCCAGACACACCTTTAACGCCAAGGCCGGCATGGGCATGAACGTCGGGCGGTGCAGCACGCTACCCAATGTCTTGGCAAACTCGCGGTTGCGCACCGGTTTGGGCGCGCAGGCATTATAAGGACCACTGGTGTCTTCCTGATGCAGAAGAAAATCAATCAGGGCGATTTGATCGTTGATATGGATCCACGGCATCCACTGCCGGCCATTGCCGATAGGCCCGCCCAGCCCCACTTTGAACGGTAGCAACAGCCGCGACAAAAAGCCGCCCTCGGCCGACAACACCAGCCCGGTGCGAATGAAGATCACGCGAAGGCCCAAGCTTTCGGCACGCTGGGCGGTTTCTTCCCAGGCGATGCACAACTGGCTGGCAAAATCATCGATGACCGGTGGAGATTTCTCGGTCAATTCCCGCTCGCCCCCGTCACCGTACCAACCGACCGCAGACCCCGAAATCAACACCTGCGGTTTTTGTTCACAGGTTTCGAGCCAGGCCAGCAGGGTTTCGGTCAGGGTGATGCGGCTACTCCACAACAGCGCTTTGCGTCTGGTTGTCCAAGGCCGATCGGCAATCGGTGCGCCTGCCAGATTGATAATCGCATCCACCGGCTCCTGGCCTATGTCCTCGAGGCGGGCCACTCCGCGCACTTGGGCACCGCAGATTTTCGCAACTTTTTCAGGCTTGCGACTCCAGACTGTCAGGCGATGCCCCTGACTCAACCAGAGTCCGCAGAGCTGACGTCCTATCAAACCAGTACCGCCGGTCAGCAATATGTGCATGACTACTTCCTCGCGTGGCGTTTAACCCTGATCACTAGTCTATTTTTATAAGCAGGGATCTTTGTTATCGGGCAGGCTCTGTGATTAACAATAGGCCAAGCTGTCAGAACGAGAACGCTAAAAGTTATACCAAAAAACAATATTGTACAGGTTTCAACCACGGCGTAGTCTGTACAGAAAGGTAAACGAGGCCCCTATGACTGTATCTATCGCAATCATCGGCACCGGCATCGCCGGGCTCTCCGCCGCCCAGGCCCTGACAGAGGTCGGGCATGTCGTTCAACTTTTCGATAAAAGCCGCGGCAGTGGCGGACGCATGTCAAGCAAGCGCAGCGATGCGGGGGCTCTGGACATGGGCGCGCAATATTTCACTGCCCGCGATCGCCGCTTCGTCACTGAAGTCCAGCGCTGGCAAGGCAACGGCTGGGTCGCCGAGTGGATGCCGCAGCTCTACACCTATCACGGTGGCCAGCTCAACCTGTCGCCGGACGAACAGACGCGCTGGGTCGGCACGCCGCGCATGAGCGCCATCACCCGTGGCCTGCTCGGCGACCTGGAAGTGCATTTCGCCTGCCGTATTACCGAGGTCTATCGCGGCGAAGAACACTGGCATCTGCAGGACGCCGAAGGCTTCACCCACGGCCCGTTCAGTCATGTGATTATTGCCACGCCGGCGCCTCAGGCGACTGCACTGCTGGCCTCCGCGCCGAAACTCGCCGGCGCCGCCGCCGGGGTGAAAATGGACCCGACCTGGGCTGTCGCGCTGGCGTTCGAGACTCCGCTGGATACGCCCATGGAAGGCTGCTTCGTACAGGACAGCCCGCTCGACTGGCTGGCCCGCAACCGCAGCAAGCCCGGACGCGACAACACCCTCGACACGTGGGTGCTGCATGCGACCAGTGCCTGGAGCCGGCAACATATCGACCTGTCCAAGGAAGCGGTGATCGAGCAATTGCACGGCGCATTTGCCGAGCTGCTGCACGACGCCATGCCCGCCCCGACCTTCAGCCTCGCCCACCGCTGGCTTTACGCCCGGCCCGCCAGCAGCCATGAATGGGGAGCACTGGCCGATGCCGATCTGGGCCTCTATGTGTGTGGCGACTGGTGCTTGTCCGGTCGTGTCGAAGGCGCCTGGCTCAGCGGCCAGGAGGCCGCCCGCCGCTTGCATGCGCATCTGCAGTGAACCGCATCAATCCGGTAGGAGGCCGACGGTAAAACCTATACAAATAGTTTGACTTGTACACCTTTGAATCTATGATGAAGTTATGTTGTACAGACCCAATAGTCTGTACAGGTTTAGATTCGAGGTGCTCCGATGCCCCACATCACCGTGAAACCGAAGATCGCCATCAGCGCCTGCCTGATGGGCGCAGAAGTGCGTTTTAACGGCGGGCACAAGGAATCGCGGCTGTGCAGTCGCACCCTCACTGACTATTTCGATTTTGTCCCGGTTTGCCCCGAAGTCGCCATTGGCCTCGGCATTCCCCGTGAACCGATCCGTCTGGTGGGTGATCCACAACATCCCGAAGCCGTCGGCACCGTTAACACAACACTCAATGTCACCCGGCCACTGGCCGAATACGGTCAGAAAATGGCCGCAGAACTGGTCGACCTCTGCGGCTATATCTTCATGCAGAAATCCCCGTCATGCGGCCTGGATCGGGTCAAGGTCTACCACGCCAACGGCGCGCCGGTGGACGGAGGTGGCCGTGGCATCTACGCCAAGACGTTCTGCGCGCTGCATCCGGATTTACCCGTGGAAGAAGACGGCCGGCTCAACGACCCGGTGCTGCGAGAAAACTTCCTCACCCGCGTGTTCGCCTACAGCGCCTGGCAGCAGTTGTTGCGTGAAGGCCTGACTCGCCGTGGCCTCACGGACTTTCACTCGCGCTACAAATACCTGTTGATGGCCCACAACCCGGTGCAATACAAAACCCTGGGCACCCTGCTGGGCAACATGGGCCAGACCGACCCGAACGAACTCGGCCCACGCTATTTCAGCGAGCTGATGACGGCCTTGAAAAAATGCGCCACACGCCGCAGTCACACCAACGTCCTGCAACACATCAGTGGCTATCTCAAACAGACGATCAGCCCTGAAGACAAACAGGAAGTGCAGCACGTCATCGGGCAATACCGCCACGGCATCGTGCCGTTAGTGGTGCCGTTGACGCTGCTCAAACACTACTTTCGCCAACATCCGGACCCGTACATTGCGCAACAGGTTTACCTGCAACCGCATCCGGAAAATCTCAGTCTGCGAAACGCGATCTAATGACAATCCAATGAAAAGCCCACTCGACACCAGCGCCAGCGAAGACCTCGGCGCCGACTTCAAGAAAGCCCTCGACGAAGGCTGGCTGCCGATCCGTGAGGTCGCGCGGCAGACCGGCGTCAACGCCGTCACCCTGCGGGCCTGGGAACGGCGTTATGGCCTGATCGTGCCGCAACGCACGCCCAAGGGGCATCGGCTGTTTTCTGCCGAACACGTTCAACGCATCCTGACGATCCTCACCTGGCTCAACCGCGGCGTGGCCGTCAGCCAGGTCAAGCAACTACTCGACACCCCCCAGGCCTTTACCGAATCCGTCGAAAACGATTGGCAAGTGCTGCGCCATACGCTGCTGCAGGCGGTCACTCAACTGAACGAGCGCACTCTCGACGACACCGTCAATCAGGCCATGGCGCTGTATCCACCACGGACCTTGTGCGCACAACTGCTGATGCCGCTGCTGGCTGAACTGGAACAACGCTGGCAAGGACAGTTCGGCGCGCAGATGGAGCGGGTGTTTTTTTACTCCTGGTTACGCAGCAAATTTGGCGCACGCATCTACCATAACAACCGTCAGTTACGCACCGCGCCACTGTTGTTGATCAATCACTCGGACCTGCCACTGGAACCTCACCTGTGGCTGACCGCCTGGTTGATCAGCAGCGCCGATTGCCCGGTGGAAGTGTTCGATTGGCCACTCCCCGCCGGCGAACTCGCGCTGGCGGTCGATCACCTGCAAGCCCGCGGCGTACTGCTGTATTCCAGCAAAGCCATGAACCTTTCGCAGTTGCCGAAACTTTTGAATGGTGTCAGTTGCCCAAAAATGATTGCCGGACCAACGGTATGCATCCACCACGCCGAGTTGTCCGTAAAAACTACTGAGATCGCTGATTTGTTCTTGGCCGAAGACCCGCTAATCGTCCATCAGGACCTGATTCAGCGTGGACTGATTTAATGAAACGTACGGACACCACCATGCAATTGATCTGGTTGCGCAGCGACTTGCGCCTACATGACAACACCGCCCTTTCGGCGGCCGCTGCTCGCGGTCCGACGGTAGCGGTGTACCTGCTGAGCCCGGACCAATGGCTGGAGCATGACGATGCGCCGTGCAAAGTGGATTTCTGGTTGCGCAATCTTGGCGAGTTGAGCCGTACGCTGGGCGAACTGAATATTCCTTTGCTGATCCGCACGTCATCACGCTGGGATGAAGCGCCGAAGGTGCTGCTTGAACTGTGTCAGCAATTGAAGATCGACGCGGTGCACGTCAACGAGGAATACGGCATTCATGAAAGCCGTCGTGATGACGCCGTGGGCGAATCGCTCAAGGCCCATGGCATCGACTTCTATAGCTACCTCGATCAACTGCTGTTCAAACCGGGCAGCGTGCTAACCAAGACCGGCACTTACTTTCAAGTCTTCAGCCAGTTCCGCAAAGCCTGCTACGACCGTCTGCGCGCGTCGTTACCAGGGCTGGTCGTCGCACCCGCGGTTCAGGTGCCACTTGCTATCGGCAGCGACAAAATCCCATCAAGCGTTGAAGGTTTCAAAACGCCGATCCTCAGCCTGCGCACACTCTGGCCTGCCGGTGAAGCCGAAGCCCGGCGCCGTCTCGACACCTTCGCCGACGCCCAGATTGACTATTACAAAAACGAGCGAGACTTCCCGGCCAAACCGGGCACCAGTCAGCTCTCGGCTTATCTTGCCGCCGGGGTGATTTCCCCTCGCCAATGCCTGCACGCTGCCCTGCAAAGCAATCAAGGGGAGTTCGAAAGCGGCAAGGTCGGCGCGGTGACCTGGATCAACGAACTGCTGTGGCGCGAGTTCTACAAACACATTCTGGTGGGCTACCCACGGGTCTCGCGTCACCGTGCTTTCCGCCCGGAAACCGAAGCCCTGGCCTGGCGCGACGCCCCGGAAGAACTGCTGGCGTGGCAAGAAGCCCGCACCGGCCTGCCGATCATCGACGCGGCCATGCGCCAATTGCTCGAAACCGGTTGGATGCACAACCGACTGCGCATGGTCGTGGCGATGTTCCTGACCAAAAACCTGCTGATTGACTGGCGTGAAGGCGAGCGCTTTTTCATGCGGCACCTGATCGACGGCGACCTCGCGGCGAACAACGGTGGCTGGCAGTGGAGCTCGTCTACTGGCACCGACTCGGCGCCCTACTTCCGGATTTTCAATCCGTTGAGCCAGTCGGAAAAATTCGACAGCGAAGGCGTGTTCATCAAGCACTGGCTGCCGGAACTGGCCGGGCTGAACAAAAAGGACGTGCACAACCCGGCCAACCTTGGTGGGTTGTTCGGCGTGGCAGATTATCCGTCGCCAATCGTCAACCTAAGCACCTCGCGCCAACGGGCGCTGGCCGCGTTCAAGAACCTGCCATCAAGACAACAGGCCGGAGGACACGATGAGTGATTTCCTGCGCCGTTTTGCCCAACAGTTTGCAGCCTTGGACAAGGACAACCTGCTACGCCTAGATCAGCTCTACACCCACGACGTGCACTTCACCGATCCTCTGCACGAAGTTCAGGGCCTGGTGCAAATGCGCAGCTACTTCGCCGAGCTCTACGCCAACGTCAGCGATCTGCACTTCGACTTTCATGGCTTAGACCAGATCAGCGAAGGCGAGGGCTATTTGCGCTGGGTCATGAGTTATCGCCATCCGCGTCTGGCGGGCGGTCAGTTGATTCGGGTCGATGGCTGCTCGCACCTGCTTTGGCGCGATAAGGTTTATCGCCATCGGGATTACTTCGATGCCGGGGCGCTGCTTTACGAACATGTACCCGTACTGGGTCGGGCGATTGCCTGGCTGAAAAGGAGAATGGGATGAGTTTTACACCACCACGGCGATACTGGTTAACCGGCGCCAGCAGCGGCATTGGCGCCTCGCTGGCCGAAGAAATACTGAAAACCGGCGCCCACGTCGCCGTCAGTTCACGCTCGGCGGCAGTGCTGAAAGTCTTGTCCCTGCGTTATCCGGGGCAAGTGCTGGTGGTGCCCGGTGACTTGACCAACAGCCAGACAGTCCGCGAAATCGGCGCGAAAATTGCCGAAGACTGGGGATCCCTGGACACGGTGATTCTCAACGCAGGCACCTGCGAATACGTCGACGTTCAGCAATTCGATTCGTCGATTGTCGAGCATGTGGTGCGCACCAATTTGCTCGCCAGCGCGTACTGCATCGAGGTGGCCTTACCGCTGCTGCGCAAGGGTACCGCGCCGCACTTGGTGGGCGTCGCCAGTTCGGTGACGTATTTGCCGCTACCCCGCGCCGAAGCTTATGGCGCGTCAAAGGCCGGGCTGCGCTACTTGTTCGAATCGTTGCGCATTGATCTGGCGCCGGAAGGCATTGAAGTCACCGTGGTCAGCCCGGGGTTTGTCGAAACACCGTTGACGGCGAAGAACGATTTCCCGATGCCGCTCAGTTGGCCTGTGGATAAAGCTGCGCAGCACATCTTCGCCAAACTCAAAAAACGCCCACTGGAGATCGCGTTTCCCGGACTGTTCATGGCCGCGCTCTGGCCGCTGTCAAAAATGCCCAACGGCGTGAAACTGGCCATCGGCAAGCGCATGGTGCGCAGCAGTCCGCCGATCAAGGATGTCCCTTGAACATCGCCATCATCGGCAGCGGGATCTCGGGGCTGACCAGCGCCTACCTGCTCAATCGCAGGCACGAGATCACTCTGTTCGAGGCCAGCGACTGGGTCGGCGGTCACACCCACACGGTGGACGTGACTGTCGATGGCCAGCGCTATGCAGTGGACACTGGTTTTATTGTGTTCAACGACTGGACCTACCCGAATTTCATTCGCCTGCTGGGCCAGCTCGGCGTGGGCTTCAAACCCACCGAGATGAGTTTCTCGGTCACCGACCCGGACTCGGGCCTTGAGTACAACGGCAACAACCTCAACAGCTTGTTCGCCCAACGTCGCAACCTGATGTCGCCAGGGTTCTGGGGCATGTTGCGGGACATCCTGCGCTTCAACAAAGAAGCCCAGCGCGACCTCGAAGAACAACGGATCGCCGCCGACACCACCCTCGATCAATACCTGAAGGCCGGCGGTTACGGCGAGCGCTTTATCCTGCATTACATCGTGCCGATGGGCGCGGCGATCTGGTCCATGTCCATGGCCGACATGCTCGGTTTCCCGTTGCAGTTCTTCATCCGGTTTTTCAAGAATCACGGCTTGCTGTCCGTCAGCAATCGTCCGCAATGGAGTGTGATCGAGGGTGGCTCAAGCGCTTATGTCGCACCTCTGACCGCGTCTTTTAAAGGCAAGATCCGCCTCAATTGCCCGGTGACCCGCGTTGAACGCGATGAAGACGGCGTCGTTATCCACAGTGCCGCCGGCAGCGAGCGTTTCGACAAAGTGGTGTTCGCCTGCCACAGCGATCAGGCCCTCAAACTGCTGGCCAAACCGAGCAGCGCCGAACAGTCGATCCTCGGTGCCCTGCCCTACGCCGACAACGAGGTGGTGTTGCACACCGACACGCGCTTGCTGCCGGTGCGAAAACTTGCCTGGGCAAGCTGGAATTATCGCCTCAGTGGTCCCGGTCACACGCTGGCCGCCGTCACTTACGACATGAACATTCTGCAAGGCATCCAGAGCGACACCACGTTTTGCGTCAGCCTCAATCAGAGCGCAGGCATCACCCCGAACAAAGTGCTGGCCAAATTCACCTACGCCCATCCGCAATACAGCCTGGCTGCCGTCGCCGCGCAAGCGCGTTGGGATGAATTGGACGGCGCGCACCACACCTGGTTTTGCGGCGCTTATTGGGCCAGTGGTTTCCATGAAGACGGTGTGGTCAGTGCGCTGCGGGTTGCTCGCTCGCTGGGAGAAGTGTTGTGAACAGCGCCCTTTATAGCGGCTGGATCGCCCATCGGCGGTTTGCCCCGCGGCGCCATGTTTTCCGTTACCGGATCGGTCTGCTGTACCTGGACCTCGATGAACAGGACGCGGTGCTTGGCTTGTCGCCGCTGTCGGGCACCAGCCGTTTCGCGCCGTTTTCGTTTCGCGAAACCGATTACTTGAAAGCCTTCACTGGCAGTGGCATGCGTTTGATCGACGCGGTACGCCAGCAAGTCGCCGAGGTAATCGGCCATGTGCCACACGGCTCGATCTGCCTCCTGACCCAGGCCCGCAGTTGGGGCCTGTCGTTCAACCCGGTGAGTTTTTTCTACTGCCATGAGGCCGACGGCCAACTGGCGGCGATTCTCTGCGAAGTCACCAATACGCCGTGGCGCGAGCGTTACCACTACGTGTTGCCGGCCAAGGCACCGACGAACGTGCAGGACTTCCACCAGCATTTCGCCGTGGCCAAGGCGTTTCATGTGTCGCCGTTTCTACCGCGCGATATTGAATACCGCATGAGCTTCAGCCCCGCCGCGCAAAAACTCGGCGTGCACATGGCGGACTGGCAAGGCGAACTGAAACTGTTCGACGCCACGCTCAACCTGCACCGCGAAGCCCTCACCCGCGGCAGCCTGCACCGTTACTTGCGGCGCTTTCCGTGGATGACCGCGAAAACCTGTCTGGCGATTTATTGGCAGGCCGTGCGCTTGCTACTGAAACGCACACCGATATTTGCTCATCCGGCTGCCGATGGCAGATTTCAGACCACCATTGTTCCCCCCAAGGATCGCCGCCATGAAATCCTCTAGTGTCTCGGCCAAAACCAGCCTGTTAAGTACCAACAGCCTGACCGGATCGTTGCTGCGCCGTGGTGTGTTGCGGCAGATGGCGCAGCTCAAACACGGGCAACTGGTGGTCTTCGAAGACGGCGAACGGCACGTCTTCGGTACCGCCGGCAGCCATCCCGTGGGCGAAATCCATATCCTCGACGCCGCGGTCTGGGGACTGGTGGCGAGTAACGGCTCGATTGGCGCGGGCGAAGCGTTTATCCACGGCTACTGGAGTTCGCCGGATTTGACGGCAGTGGTGCGTGTCTTCGTCAGCAACCTTGACGTGCTGGATGCGCTGGAAGGTGGACTGGCAAAACTGAGCCGCCCGTTCGTGCAGAGCCTGCACTGGCTCAATCGCAACACGCGCAAGGGCTCGCAGAAAAACATCGCTGCACATTACGACCTCGGCAATGACTTGTTCGAGCAGTTTCTCGACCCGACCATGATGTATTCCGCCGCGCAGTTCCTCACCCCTGAAGACACCCTGGAACAGGCGCAACTGAACAAGCTCGAACGTATCTGCCAGAAACTCGCGCTGCAACCCAGCGATCACCTGCTGGAAATCGGCACTGGCTGGGGCAGCATGGCGCTTTACGCCGCCCAGAATTACGGCTGCAAAGTCACCACCACCACGCTGTCGAAAAAGCAGTACGCCTACACCGCGCAACGGATCGAAGCCCTGGGTTTGCAGGACCAGGTCACACTGCTGCTGTCCGATTATCGCGACCTGAGCGGGCAGTACGACAAACTGGTGTCGATCGAGATGATCGAGGCGGTTGGTCATCGCTTCCTGCCGACCTACTTCAAGCAATGCGCGCATCTGCTCAAGAGCAACGGTTTGATGCTGTTGCAAGCGATCACCATCCGCGAGCAGCGCTACGAACAAGCCAAGAGCAATGTCGATTTCATCCAGCGTTACATCTTCCCCGGCGGCGCCCTGCCCTGCGTGCAGAAAATGCTGGAGATTGTCAGCCGTGACACCGACATGAACCTGCTGCACATGGAGGATTTCGGCCTGCACTACGCCCAAACCTTGCGCCTGTGGCATGAGAATTTTCGCCGCGCCCACGGTCGCTTGAGCGAAATGGGCTACGACGACTATTTCCTGCGGCTGTGGGAATTTTATCTGTGCTACTGCGAAGGTGGTTTCCTGGAACGCACCATCGGCACGGCGCAATTGCTACTGGCCAAACCCGCCGCAATGCCGGCGCCGCTGCTCGGCCGATTCGATGCTTGAACGATTGGCAAATGCCGCGCTATTTCAGATCGGCTGGTTTGCCTGCGTGATCGGAGGCAGTGGTCTGTGGTTGCTGGTGGCGTTGGCGGTGCTGGTGATTCATCTGTTGTGGATAAGTCGCGGGGCCGATGAAGGCCGACTGATCCTCAGCGTGCTGCTGCTGGGAACGACGGTCGACAGTTCGTTGCGCTGGCTTGGGGTGTTCGACTTCAACGATGTCGCGCCGCTGATTCCGCCGTGGCTGATGCTGTTGTGGGCGTTGCTGGCAACCACTTTGCGCCATTGCCTGCAATGGACCGCCAATCCCTGGTGGCTCGGCAGCCTACTGGGCGCCGTCGGTGGGCCGCTGTCGTATTACGCGGGAGGACAATTGGCCGGGGTGCAATTTCCCTTCGGGCAATCGCCGACACTGATCGGCATCGGATTACTGTGGGCGCTGCTGTTTCCCACGCTGCATTTCATGTCTCAGCGGCTAGCGTCCGACACCCACAGCTGAGCGTCCGTCAGGCCTTTCACACAGCCCCGGCCCACTGCCTTACACTGCGAGCCATGAAAACCATTCCCCACACGCAAATCGTCGAACCGGTGGTCACTTGCTCGACCTGCGCAGCTTGCTGCTGTCAGCTCGAAGTCATGCTGATCACCGACACAGGCGTGCCCGAACGTTTTATCGATACTGATGACTGGGGTGGGGAAGTCATGCTGCGCCTGGATGACGGCTGGTGCGCCGCGCTGGATCGCAACACGATGATGTGCACCATCTACGAAAAACGCCCGCTGATCTGCCGGGAGTTCGAGATGGGCGCACCAGAATGCATCGATGAGCGCCAAGGGATTACCACGGCGTATCGGTGAAGTCGAAGTCACCGAAAATCCAATGTGGGAGCGAGCCTGCTCGCGAAAGCGGTGTACCAAGCAACATCAATGTTGAATGTTAAACCTCTTTCGCGAGCAGGCTCGCTCCCACATTTAGAGCACCGAGGCTTACAACGGCATCGTGTAGTGCAGCGAGTAGCTTTCTACGCCGTCGTTGTAACTGTTAAGACCGGCATTGGAGTAGTGCGTCGCACGAATCCCGACTTCATGTCCGCCCGCAAAGCGCAGACCAAAGCCGAATCGGTCTTCGAACTGAAAAGCACCACCGAGGTTGTTGCTTTCAAGTTCGCTATGAGAGAACAACGCCACGCCAATCCCGGCCTCCAGGTACGGCTTGACGTTCTGACCGGCAAACTCGTAAACAAACACTGGCGAGAACGACAGGCTGTGGTTGCTGGAGGTCTTGTCGCCTTCCCAATAGGTGTAGGCACCGCTCCAGTAACCGGTCAAGCGACCGACATCACTCTGCAACCAGCTCTTGTCCCAATCGAATTGCATGCCCAGTCTATAGGTCAGGGTCGAGTCGCTGGTCTCGCCGACCGCGAACTCCACGCCTGCCGCCTGTGCGGTAAAACTGTGCCCCATCAGTGCGGCCGCAATCGCGGCCAAGCAGAATAGTCGCTTCATTAGAAACATCCTTTTCCGAACGATTTCGTGTGGTTTTTTTGTTGCTTGACGCACCCCAATGACTCACTTGCCCCAAGATTTGTTTACTCCTTGAAGCTTTGCACAACGCCAGCGGTATTCCACAGTATCGGCAAGATATTTCTGAAATGCTGCGGATCGGCACTCGTCCAGAACTGCGCAGCACGTGCAGGCCCTTGGGCGAACAAATCACGCTCAGCCAACAGTCGCTGAAGTTGCCGCGCTACAGCGGCGCCGGTGTCAATCAGGCTGATGTCATCGGGGATCATCTGCTTTAGCAACGGCTTTAGGAAGGGGTAATGCGTGCAGCCGAGAATTATCGTGTCGCACCCGGCACCGAGCAGCGGTTCGACATACCTGGCCAGCAACTGGCGCAGGGCTGGGCTGTGCAGATCGCCGTTTTCGATCAGCTCCACCAGGCCGGGGCACGGCTGAGTGATGACTCGCACATCGGTGGCGAATCGGTCGAGCAACGCGGCGAACTTGGCACTCTGCAAGGTGCCGGTGGTGGCGAGCACACCGACCACACCGCTGCGGGTGGCGGCAGCGGCCGGTTTGACCGCCGGCTCCATGCCGACGATGGGCCACTCGGGATAATCGCGCCGCAAGTCGGCAACGCCAGCGACAGTCGCCGTATTGCAGGCCAGCACCAAGGCCTTGGCGCCCTGTTGCTGAAAAAAACCGGCCATCACACTGCAGCGATGACGGATGAATTCCGGGGTTTTCTCGCCGTAGGGAATATTCCCGCAATCGGCGACGTACAACAGTGACTCGTTGGGCAGCAAACGCTGGATCTCGGCCAGCACCGAAAGCCCACCGACGCCGGAGTCGAACACGCCAATCGGCGCTTCACGCATGCTTCGAACCACAGACGCTGCAGCCCGGATCACGCTTGACCCGCAATTCGCGAAAGCGCGAGCCCAAGGCATCGATCAACAACAGGCGCCCCACCAGCGGCTCGCCGAAACCCACCAGCAACTTCATGGCTTCCAGCGCCTGGAGGCTGCCAACCAGGCCAACCAATGGCCCTACGACGCCGGCTTCGCTGCAGGTCAGTTCGGCTTCGCTGCCGTGACCATATAAGCAGTGATAGCACGGGCTTTCCGGACGGCGCGGGTCAAACACCGACAACTGCCCTTCCAGCCGAATCGCAGCGCCACTGACCAGCGGTTTGCAGGCGGCGACACACGCAGCATTGACCGCTTCGCGGGTGGAGAAATTGTCGGAACAGTCCAGCACCAGATCCACCGCAGTCACGGCGGCGGCCAGGGAATCTTCGTCCAGCGCGGTGCGATGGGCGATCAACTGAATCTCGGGATTGATTGCAGTCAGTCGGCGAATAGCCGAATCGACCTTGCTCAGGCCGACGCTGTCAGTGTCGTGAACGATCTGGCGTTGCAGGTTGGTCAGGTCGACCGTGTCGAAATCCGCCAGATGCAACTCACCGACGCCGGCGGCTGCCAGATACAGCGCAACCGGCGAGCCGAGGCCGCCGAGACCGACGATCAACACGCGGCTTTCTTTCAGTCGCAACTGACCGTCGATGTCGACGTGCTGCAACAGAATCTGCCGACTGTAGCGCAACAATTCCTGATCATTCAGCACGGCAGGCGCCCCAGGCTGATACGTTCGTGACCGCCCAGATCGGTGCGGCTGTGGACTTCTTCAAAGCCGCGGGTCAGCAGCAAATCGCGTACTGCAGTGGCTTGATCGTAACCGTGTTCAAGCATCAGCCAACCGCCCGCCTCCAGATAATCCGGCGACTGGGCGACGATCAGACGCAAATCGTCGAGCCCATCGATGCCGGCCACCAAGGCACTGGCTGGCTCAAAACGCACATCGCCTTCCACCAGATGCGGGTCGGCGGAGGCGATGTAAGGTGGATTGCTGATGATCAGCTGAAAGCGCTGACCTTCCAGCGCACTGAACCAATGACTGCTCAGCACGGTGGCGTTGTTCAAGTGCAAGCGCTGTCGATTGCGCTCGGCCAGGGCCACGGCTTCGAGCACGCGATCCACGGCGGTCACCTTCCAGGCCGGACGCTCGCTGGCCAGGGCCAGGGCAATGGCGCCGCTGCCGGTGCCGAGGTCGAGTACCGAGGCAGGTGTGGCCGGCAGCAGTTCCAGCGCGGTCTCCACCAGCAGTTCGGTGTCCGGGCGCGGGATCAGCGTATGCGGCGCAACTTCCAGATCAAGCTTCCAGAAACCTTGCTGACCGAGGATGTACGCCACTGGCTCACCGCCACGGCGGCGCTGCAAATACTCGGCAAATTTAAGCGCCGCTTCGCTCGGAACGATGCGCTCGGGCCAGGTGTGCAGAAAACTGCGGGACTTGCCCAACGCAGCGGCCAGCAACAATTCGGCATCCAGGCGCGCGGTGGGCGAATCCGGCAGGTCGGCGGCGCGTAAAAAACTGGCAATGATCGTCATTTACTCACCTATCGCTGCCAATTGGTCGGCCTGGTATTCGGCCAGCAACGGCTCGATCACCGCATCGACGCCACCCGCGAGGATTTCGTCGAGGGAATACAGCGTCAGGTTGACCCGGTGGTCGGTGACCCGCCCCTGGGCAAAGTTATACGTGCGGATCCGCTCCGAGCGATCGCCCGAACCGACCAGCAATTTACGCTCGCTAGCGATAGCGTTCGCGGCGGCGCTGGTCTGCTGATCGTTGAGCTTGGCCGACAGCCAGGACATCGCCCGGGCGCGGTTCTTGTGCTGGGAACGTTCTTCCTGGCACTCGACGACGATACCGGACGGCAAGTGCGTGATGCGGATCGCCGAGTCCGTTTTGTTAACGTGCTGGCCACCGGCACCGGAGGATTTGTAGGTATCGATGCGCAAATCCGAAGGGTTGATCTCGATCGCTTCCTGCTCGTCCGGCTCGGGCAACACGGCTACGGTGCAGGCCGAGGTGTGGATGCGGCCCTGGGATTCGGTGGCCGGAACCCGCTGCACGCGGTGGGCACCGGATTCGAATTTCAGCTTGCCGTAGACATTGTCGCCTTCGACGCGGGCGATGACTTCTTTAAAGCCGCCGTGTTCACCGATGTTCTCCGAGAGGATTTCCACCCGCCAGCCACGACGCTCGGCGTAACGCGAATACATGCGGAACAGGTCGCCAGAGAAAATCGCCGCCTCGTCACCGCCGGTGCCGGCGCGGATTTCGAGGAACACGTTGCGCCCATCGTTCGGATCCTTGGGCAGCAGCATGCGTTGCAGACTGGCTTCGATTTCGATCAATTGCTCTTTGGCTTCGCGAACTTCTTCCACGGCCATTTCGCGCATGTCCGGGTCGCTGTCCTTGAGCAGCGCCTGAGCGCCCTCGAGATCGCCTTGTACCTTGAGCAACTGTTTATAGGTTTCGACAATCGGTTCGACTTCCGCGTATTCCTTGGAATAGGTGCGGAATTTGTTCTGATCGGAAATGACTTCGCCGTCGCCAAGCAAGGCAGTCAATTCCTCGAAACGGTCCTGGAGGATGTCCAGCTTATTGAGCAGTGACGCTTTCATTGCGGTTTTTTATCCGAAAAGCTATCCGATGAGCCCTCATTCAGGGCAAAGAGTTCCTGGGCCATGGCCAGCGCATCGAGGCGGCCTTCGGCAGAGAGCTTTTTCAATTGCACGCTCGGTGCGTGCAAGAGTTTGTTGGTCAGCCCCCGCGCCAGTTGCACCAGCACGTCTTCGGCGCTGCTGCCATTGGCCAGCATGCGCTGGGCCTTCTGCAATTCTTCGTCGCGCATGCGCTCGCTTTGTTGGCGATAGGCCTTGAGCACATCCACCGCCGCCAGTTCACGCAGGCGGACCATGAAATCTTCGGCACCGATCGAGACCATCTCTTCCGCCGCCTGGGCTGCGCCCTGGCGACTCTTGAGGTTCTCGGCGACCACTTCGTGGAGATCGTCGACGCTATAAAGGTAAACGTCGTCCAGTTCGCCGACTTCCGGCTCGATATCCCGGGGGACGGCGATGTCTACCATGAAGATCGGCTTGTGCTTGCGCAGTTTCAAGGCGCTTTCCACCGCGCCCTTGCCCAGGATCGGCAACTGGCTGGCGGTGGAACTGATGACGATGTCGCTGCGCACCAGTTCCGCCGGGATTTCCGAAAGCAACACCGCGTGGGCGCCGAACTGCTCGGCCAGAATGCTCGCGCGCTCCAGGGTGCGGTTGGCGACGACGATGCGCTTTACACCCAGTTCGTGCAGATGGCGGGCGACCAGGGTGATGGTCTCGCCGGCGCCGATCAGCAAGGCCTGGCTACGTTGCAGGTCGCTGAAAATCTGTTTCGCCAGGCTGACCGCGGCAAACGCCACGGACACCGGATTCTCGCCAATGGCAGTGTCGGTGCGCACCTGTTTGGCCGCGTTGAACGTGGCCTGGAACAGCCGCCCGAGCAACGGACCGATGGTCCCGGCCTCGCGGGCCACGGCATAGGCCGATTTCATCTGACCGAGAATCTGCGGTTCGCCCAACACCAGCGAATCAAGCCCGGAGGCCACCCGCATCATGTGACGAACTGCCGCATCATCTTCGTGCACATAAGCACTCGCGCGCAGCTCTTCGAGGCTCAAATGGTGATAATCGGCCAGCCAGCGCAATATGATGTCAGCCGAAAGGTGATCCTGTTCTATATAGAGTTCACTGCGATTGCAGGTGGAGAGGATCGCAGCTTCGCGGCTGTCGGTGAGTCGGCAGAGCTGCTGCAAGGCCTCCACCAGCTGCTCAGGGGTAAAGGCCACGCGCTCGCGGACGTCTACTGAAGCAGTCTTGTGGTTAATACCGAGTGCAAGGAAGGCCATTCAAGGTCGCTGATAGTGACGTGAAGCCGGCAATTGTCCTACTTCGACAGAGCCAGAACAACTATTCGATATCTATCGCCCCTGTAGGAGCTGCCGAAGGCTGCGATCTTTTCAGGTTTCAAAGGTGCCGCACATGCAAGATCAAAAGATCGCAGCCTGCGGCAGCTCCTACGATTGTCCCAATGACCTGCCTCTATAAAGGCGCCAATTGAGACTCGGTTATGTTTGGCCGAAGGCTTGTGTCATGATGATCCGACCGCAGGTTAGTCGTCCTCTTCCTATATGAATAGATCTTCCGCGTTGCTCCTCGCTTTTGTCTTCCTCAGCGGCTGCCAGGCCTTGGCACCCGTTTCGTCGGACGGTACGCCGCCGGTCGAAGACAGCACTCCGGCCCCTGAAAAGCCCAAGGTTTACAGCTCATTCAGTGAAGAAACCATCTTCAGTCTGTTGAGCGCCGAACTGGCTGGCCAGCGCAATCGTTTCGACATTGCCCTGGACAACTACGTGACCCAGGCCATCAACACTCAGGATCCGGGCATCTCCGAACGGGCATTCCGCATTGCCGAGTACCTGGGCGCCGATCAGGCTGCCCTGGACACTGCTTTGATCTGGGCAAAAAACGCCCCGGACGACCTAGAGGCGCAACGGGCCGCTGCCGTGCAACTGGCTCGTGCCGGGCGTTATGACGACTCCATGGTCTATATGGAGAAAGTCCTGCAAGGCAAGGGCGACACGCATTTCGACTTCCTCGCCCTGTCTGCGGCCGATACCGACCAGGACACGCGCAACGGCTTGATGAAAGGTTTTGACCGCTTGTTGCAGCGCCATCCGAACAACGGCCAGCTGATTTTCGGCAAAGCCTTACTGCTGCAACAGGACGGTGACGCCAAGGGTGCGTTGGGCCTGCTGGAAGACAATCCGCCGGAGGACGGCGAAATAGCGCCAATCCTGCTGCGCGCGCGCCTGCTGCAAACCCTCAGTCGTGGCGATGAAGCCTTGCCGCTGCTGCAAAAAAGCATCAAGAAATACCCGGACGACAAACGCCTGCGCCTGACTTACGCGCGCATGCTGGTTGAACAGGACCGCATGGACGATGCCAAAGCCGAGTTCTCGAGCCTGGTTCAGCAGTACCCGGAAGACGACGAACTGCGTTACTCCCTGGCGCTGGTCTGCCTGGAAGCCAAGGCCTGGAATGAGGCCAAGGGCTATCTGGAAGACCTGATCGCCCGGGAAAGCCACGTCGATTCGGCGCACTTGAACCTCGGTCGTATCGCTGAAGAGCGCAATGACCCTCAAGGCGCGCTGATCGAGTACGCCCAGGTCGGGCCGGGCAACGATTACCTGCCGGCGCAATTGCGTCAGGCCGATATCCTGATGAACAACGGCAAGACCGCCGAAGCCCAGCGTCGTCTGGCGGCGGAGCGCGACGAGCAGCCCGATTACGCGATTCAGTTGTATTTGATCGAAGCTGAAACCTTGTCCGCCAATAAACAGCCCGACAAGGCCTGGAATGTATTGAAGCAAGCCTTGCAGCAATACCCGGACGATCTGAATTTGCTGTACACCCGCGCCATGCAGGCGGAAAAACGCAATGACCTGGCGCAGATGGAAAAAGACTTGCGCTTGATCATAAAGCGCGACCCGGACAACGCGATGGCGCTGAACGCCCTCGGCTACACCCTGTCCGACCGCACGACGCGCTACGCCGAAGCCAAGGCCTTGATCGAACAGGCGCACCAGATCAATCCTGAAGACCCGGCGGTACTCGACAGCCTCGGCTGGGTGAACTTCCGCATGGGCAATCTCGACGAAGCCGAACGCTTGCTGCGCAAGGCGCTGGAGCGCTTCCCCGATCAGGAAGTCGCCGCGCACCTGGGTGAAGTCCTGTGGGCCAATGGCAAACAACGGGAAGCCAAACAAATCTGGAGCAAGTTCCTCAAGGAGCAGCCCGACAGCCCCATCCTGCGCAGCACCATCAAGCGCCTGACCGGATCAGAGACTCTTTAAGATTATGTTTTTGCGCCACCTCATTGTTTTCAGCTTCATCGCCCTGCTCGCCGGTTGCGCGGGCTTCGGTGCCCGCGAATCGGTCCAGGGTCAAGGCAACCCGGCCCAATGGCGCGAGTACAAACAGCAACTGACCAGCCTCGACGGCTGGCAGATCAACGGCAAGATCGGCATTCGCGCCCCGAAAGATTCGGGCAGCGGCACGCTGTTCTGGTTGCAGCGACAGGATTACTACGACATTCGCCTCTCCGGCCCCCTGGGTCGCGGCGCAGCTCGCTTGACGGGTCACCCTGGCAAAGTCTCGCTGGAAGTGGCCAATCAGGGCCGTTATGACGCAACGACACCAGAGGCGCTGGTCGAAGAACAGCTCGGCTGGAAGTTACCTGTTTCCAACCTGGCCTGGTGGGTTCGCGGGCTCCCGGCACCGGACAGCAAAAGTCGCCTGACCCTGGATGCCGATAGCCGCCTGGCCAATCTCGAACAGGATGGCTGGCAGGTCGAATACCTGAGTTACGCCGAGCAAAACGGTTATTGGTTGCCCGAGCGGATCAAACTGCACGGCACCGACCTTGATATCACGCTGGTGATCAAGGAATGGCAACCACGCAAATTGGGGCGGTGAACATGACCACTCCGCGCTTGACGCTGCCCTCCCCGGCCAAACTCAATCTGATGCTGCACATCCTCGGTCGCCGTGAAGACGGCTACCACGAACTGCAGACTATTTTTCAGTTCCTCGATTATGGCGATGAAATCACGTTCGCCGTTCGTGACGACGGTGTGATTCGACTGCACACCGAATTCGAAGGCGTTCCTCACGACAGCAATCTGATCGTTCGAGCTGCAAAAAAACTTCAGGAGCAATCCGGCTGTTCGCTCGGTATCGACATCTGGATCGAAAAAATCTTGCCCATGGGCGGTGGAATCGGTGGCGGCAGTTCAAATGCCGCCACGACTTTGCTCGGCCTCAATCATCTTTGGCAATTGAGTTGGGATGAGGATCGACTGGCCGTGCTGGGCCTGACGCTTGGCGCCGACGTCCCGGTTTTCGTGCGTGGGCACGCGGCTTTTGCCGAAGGCGTGGGGGAGAAACTGACCCCCGTAGACCCCGAAGAACCGTGGTATCTCGTGCTTGTGCCGCAAGTCTCTGTAAGTACAGCAGAAATTTTTTCAGATCCGTTGTTGACACGTAACTCTTCTCCCATTAAAGTGCGCCCCGTTCCCAAGGGAAACAGTCGAAATGACTGCTTACCGGTGGTAGCAAGGCGTTACCCAGATGTACGTAACGCATTGAATTTGTTAGGTAAATTTACCGAAGCAAAACTCACCGGAACTGGAAGTTGTGTGTTTGGGGGCTTCCAAAGCAAAGCTGAAGCTGATAAAGTCTCGGCCCTTCTTACAGAGACCCTTACAGGGTTTGTAGCAAAGGGAAGCAACGTTTCGATGTTGCATCGCAAGCTGCAAAGTCTGCTCTAAAAGGAACCGAGTACTGGGTACTCGTTGCAACAGATACAGGGGCGTCGCCAAGCGGTAAGGCAGCAGGTTTTGATCCTGCCATGCGTTGGTTCGAATCCAGCCGCCCCTGCCATTTTCTATACTCATCCAGGTTACCCTCAGCCTCTAGGTACTGCGCGTGTCCAAGATGATGGTCTTTACGGGGAACGCTAACCCCGATCTGGCTCGGCGTGTTGTACGTCAGCTGCATATCCCTCTCGGTGACATCTCTGTCGGTAAGTTCTCCGACGGCGAAATTACTGCCGAGATCAATGAAAACGTCCGCGGTAAAGATGTTTTCATTATTCAGCCGACTTGCGCTCCGACCAACGACAACCTGATGGAACTGGTAGTGATGGCTGATGCCTTCCGCCGCTCCTCGGCTACTCGTATCACTGCTGTTATTCCTTACTTTGGTTATGCCCGTCAGGATCGCCGTCCGCGTTCCGCACGTGTGGCTATCAGCGCGAAAGTCGTTGCTGACATGCTTACCGTAGTCGGCATCGACCGTGTTCTCACGGTTGATCTGCATGCTGACCAAATCCAGGGTTTCTTCGATATTCCGGTAGATAACATCTACGGCTCCCCGGTACTGGTGGATGACATTGAAGATCAGCGCTTCGAAAACCTGATGATCGTGTCCCCGGACATTGGCGGCGTCGTGCGTGCACGTGCTGTTGCCAAATCCCTGGGCGTGGATCTCGGGATCATCGACAAACGCCGTGAGAAAGCCAATCACTCTGAAGTGATGCATATCATCGGTGATGTCGAAGGGCGTACCTGTATTCTGGTCGATGACATGGTCGATACCGCCGGCACTCTGTGCCACGCGGCCAAGGCCCTGAAAGAGCATGGCGCTGCCAAGGTTTTCGCCTACTGCACACACCCTGTGCTGTCCGGTCGGGCGATCGAAAACATCGAAAATTCCATGCTGGACGAACTGGTGGTGACTAACACCATCCCGTTGTCCGCTGCTGCTCAAGCCTGCTCGCGTATCCGTCAACTGGATATCGCGCCGGTAGTTGCCGAAGCGGTTCGCCGCATCAGCAACGAAGAATCGATCAGCGCGATGTTCCGTTAAGGGCCCTGCCCTTCTCGAATATCTCGTTGACGAAAAGCGCCCCGCCCCGGCATTCCTGTCGGGGCGGGGCTTTTTTGCCCATATCGCCTTTAGCGCTGGTCGCAAACGCTGGGGCGAATGTGGTTATTTTGGAGATACAACATGAACGATTTTACTCTGAATGCTGAAGTGCGTTCCGACCTGGGGAAAGGTGCGAGCCGCCGCCTGCGTCGTCTCGCAAGCCTGGTACCTGCTGTAGTTTACGGTGGCGAAAAAGCCCCTGAATCCATCAGCATGCTGGCTAAAGAAGTTGCCAAACTGCTCGAAAACGAAGCGGCTTACAGCCACATCATTGAGCTGAACGTTGGCGGCACCAAGCAAAACGTAATCATCAAAGCTCTGCAGCGTCACCCGGCCAAAGGCCACGTGATGCACGCTGACTTCGTACGCGTTGTAGCTGGCCAGAAACTGACCGCTATCGTGCCTGTACACTTTGTTGGTGAAGAAGCTCCGATCAAGAAAGGCGGCGAAGTTTCGCACGTTGTTGCTGAAATCGAAGTTTCGTGCCTGCCAAAAGACCTGCCTGAATTCATCGAAGTCGACCTGGCTAACGCCGAAATCGGTTCGATCATTCACCTGTCTGACCTCAAAGCCCCTAAAGGCGTTGAGTTTGTTGCTCTGGCACACGGTGATGACAAGGCAGTTGCCAACGTCCACGCTCCACGTGTTGCTCCAGAAGCTACCGAAGAAGGCGCAGCAGAGTAATTCACTCTGTGATGCCGGAGTGATCAAGTAACATCGCGGACTGGAACGTAGCGAGAAAGCGGGCGAGAACGCGGAGTTTACATAATGGTAAATGAGCACTTGTCGTCCACTTTCGCCGCACACAACTGTCGCGGCGATGTTATCCACCACTCCAAGGAAGGGCCCCTATCGTGACTGCCATCAAACTGATCGTTGGCCTGGGAAATCCAGGCGCTGAATACGAACAGACCCGGCATAACGCAGGGGCCCTTTTTGTTGAGCGCATCGCGAACGCACAAGGCGTAAACCTTGTGGCAGATCGCAAATATTTCGGCCTGACCGGGCGCTATTCGCATCAGGGTCAGGATGTTCGTCTGCTGATTCCCACCACCTACATGAACCGCAGCGGCCAGGCCGTCGCGGCACTTGCCGGCTTCTTCCGCATTACGCCTGAAGAAATCCTGGTGGCGCATGACGAACTCGACCTGCCACCGGGTGTCGCCAAGCTCAAACAGGGCGGCGGCCATGGCGGTCACAACGGATTGCGCGACATCATCGCGCAACTGGGCAATCAGAATACCTTTCACCGCTTGCGGCTTGGCATTGGCCACCCGGGCGTTGCCAGTATGGTTTCAAATTTCGTCCTGGGTCGTGCGCCACGCGCCGAACAGGAAAAACTCGATGCCAGCATCGACTTTGCCCTCGGCGTGCTGCCGGATATCCTCGCCGGTGAATGGAACCGCGCGATGAAAAACCTGCACAGCCAGAAGGCCTGACTCTACTCCTCGGGGAAAACACCATGGGATTCAATTGCGGCATCGTCGGCCTGCCTAACGTCGGCAAGTCCACCCTGTTCAACGCCCTGACCAAATCCGGGATCGCGGCCGAGAACTTCCCCTTCTGCACCATCGAACCGAACACCGGTATCGTGCCGATGCCGGATTCGCGTCTGGAAGCCCTGGCGGCCATCGTCAATCCCAAGCGCATCCTGCCGACCACCATGGAATTCGTCGACATCGCAGGCCTGGTAGCCGGCGCCTCGAAAGGTGAAGGCCTGGGCAACAAGTTCCTCGCCAACATCCGTGAAACCGATGCCATCGCGCACGTAGTCCGCTGCTTCGAAGACGAGAACGTGATTCACGTCTCCAACAGCGTCGACCCGAAACGCGACATCGAAATCATCGACCTGGAACTGATCTTCGCCGACCTCGACAGCTGCGAGAAGCAACTGCAGAAAGTCGCCCGAAACGCCAAGGGTGGCGACAAGGACGCCGTGGTCCAGAAAGGCCTGCTGGAGCAATTGATCGCTCACTTCACCCTCGGCAAGCCTGCGCGTACGCTGATGAAAACCATGGGCGCCGACGACAAAGCGGTGATTCGTGGTTTCCACCTGCTGACCACCAAGCCGGTCATGTACATCGCCAACGTCGCTGAAGACGGTTTCGAGAACAACCCGCTGCTGGACATCGTCAAAGCCATCGCCGAAGAAGAAGGCGCCATGGTGGTTCCGGTCTGCAACAAGATCGAAGCCGAAATCGCCGAGCTGGATGACGGCGAAGAGAAAGACATGTTCCTCGAAGCCCTGGGCCTCGAAGAACCTGGCCTGAACCGCGTAATCCGCGCCGGCTACGAAATGCTGCACCTGCAGACCTACTTCACCGCCGGTGTCGAAGAAGTCCGCGCCTGGACCGTCCGCGTGGGTGCCACCGCACCACAAGCCGCTGGCGTGATCCACACCGACTTCGAAAAAGGTTTCATCCGCGCCGAAGTCATCGCCTACGACGACTTCATTCAGTACAAGGGTGAAGCGGGCACCAAAGAAGCTGGCAAATGGCGTCTGGAAGGCAAGGATTACATCGTTAAAGACGGCGATGTGATGCACTTCCGTTTCAACGTGTAAATTGTAGATAACATTGCAGGTGATTGCATAAGCTTGCTTAGCGGCGTGCAAATCGCCAATAAAGCCCCATTTTATGGGGCTTTCGCGTTTCTATGAGTTGCATGTGATTGCACCGGCATGCAGAAAAAAAGCGACTACACTGGTGTATATGATTCTTGGACAGGCCGTTTTTAGGTGTATACGATAAATGCATCCTGTAAAACTGAGTCATACCATGCTCACCGACGCTCACTGCCGGGCTGCAAAACCCAAAGACAAGCTGTACCGCATCAACGACGCTAGAGGCCTGTACCTAGAGGTAAAGCCTAATGGGGTTCGGGCTTGGCGATACCGCTTTAAGCTCTGCGGCAAAGCCTCTTGGTTCGCCCTTGGCGATTATCCCGACCTCTCGCTGGCCAATGCTCGAGAGAAGTGCGACGAAGCGCGCAAGCTAGTCAGACAGGGCATCAACCCGGTACAGAACAGGCAGCTCACGAAAATCAAACGGGAGATTGATGCTTCCAATACCTTTGAGATGATCGCCCAAGAGTGGCTCGCCCTGAAGGGTTGGGAACCAGTGACGAAGTCTCGGAGATTAGCGATGCTGAAGAGAGTTGTTTTCCCTTCGATTGGAAAGCTTCCGGTTCGTACCATTACATCGGCACATGTACTCGAGATTCTGAACAAAACACTGAAGCGCGGTGCCCCATCTGTAGCTGCAGAAGCAAAACGCACAATGTCAGGGGTCTTCGAGCTAGCAGTAGCTACTCTCAGAGCCGATACCGATCCCGTATGGCCTGTTAGAAAGGCATTGCCACCAAACAAAACCCAACACAAAGCGGCACTTTCGTCGGCCCAGGTAGGCAATCTGCTTAACGCTTTTGAGTCCCACGGCGGGCAATTCCAGACGCAGATGGCATTCAGATTAATGTGGTTGACGCTGACTAGAGCCAATGAAAGCGTTCAGGCGAAGTGGGATGAGTTCGACCTAGCCAATGGGCTGTGGAAAATTCCTAAAGAGCGCATGAAGGCACGTCGCGAGCATTTGCTCCCCCTGCCCCGCCAGGCAATCTCAGTGCTAACAACTATGCAGCCCATCACCGGTCAAGGCACCTATGTTTTCCCTAACCGAGATGATCGCCATCAGCCGATGTCTGATGCGGCATTCCGCCAAGCTCTGAAAAAACTTGGTTGGGCAACGATATATAGCCCCCACGGGACTCGTACTACAGGAAGCACAAGGCTTAACGAAATGGGTTACAGACCAGACGCGATTGAGGCGCAGCTGGCTCATGCAGAGCCCAACTCAGTTCGTCGGGCTTATAATCACGCCACCTACATTGATGAACGGGCAGAAATGATGCAGCAGTGGGCAGACAAACTGGACCTATGGAAAACGGAGGCCTCGAATGCTTCGATGTGACGATAAAGGCAGGGAAACTTTTCGCAGCTTACTAGTTGAAAGCATCTTGAACCATACGTCTTTGGATCACCTATCCCCAGCGGAAAAAACAACATTGATCGCTTTTTTCTCGCAGAAGCGCTCCCCCCTCCCCATCCAGCGCCCCTGCGACGTTCAAGCCCGCCTAAGAGCACTCAAAAAAGCGGCATCGGATGCTAGACGCCTCACAAATTCACTCAAACTCCTAAACACACAGGATCTGGTTTTACACAGCCATGAGGCAACTGATAGTGCCAACATCAGTGAAACAATAAGCAGCCTTACTAAAACCGCACTTGAGCTAGATACACGAATCAAGCAATTACCCGAGGACTCTCCATCCCCGACTAGATCAAATCAAATTTTACGTGTGCTGTATGCATTTCCTTTGCTAGCTGCTTTAGATTCCTACGGAATACCGGTGAATACGCGTAATGATTTCGTATCTATATCCGCCCTGGTTGAGTGCAAAACAGAAGACACATTCTTGCCAGATGTCGATGGAAACGCCACAGCTGCTATGAGATGCGTGATGCTCGCGCTTCATTCGTCAGGCACCCAAAACATTGACTGGAGCCTTGCAGCCTCCTTGATCAAAGTCGCTAAACCGATGAGAGATCAATCGATAGTAAACAATGCAAAATGCGCTGAGATAAAAAATTCGATGACACCATATGTAGACCAGCTTAACTACGCAATGTCTCTCACCGTAGACTCGTTTGAGACTCACGCAGAACATGAGCTATCTGCGGTTCAAGAAGGCTGGTTCGAGAATGTAGGCCAGCTGCCCGACTTTACCCCAACAAATCTTCACAAAGCATCGCTGCATTGATGAAGTAAGTCCCTACGCAAAAATTGCCCTCCGCATCGGAACTGAGCTACGCAATGAAATTGTGCTGTGCATGTAGAGAAGAAATAAATAATAAAGCCACCAGATGCAAACATTGCTCTGCCGCTCAAGGATGGCGGCGCTTCATCGGCAGCCCACTAATACTAGCTGGCTTTGCACTAACACTCGTTTCTATTTGGGCAGCAGAGCCAGTTAAAAGGTTGTTAGACCCTCAAAAGGCAGTGATACAAATATCGATGACGGGGGGTGACCACCTGCACGCCAATTTCATGATTAGCAATAACGGCTCTAGGCCAGCAACTTTAGAAAAAATACAAATAAGAAGCAAGACCAAATTCGGCTATTCGACATGGTACTTACACAGCGACATGGATGAAAAACTGCTCGAGACTGGAAAAACATACATTATCAACGCTTCTAACGGAAGCTTGATTCCAGGGGTAATTGAACACGAAAGAAAGCAAATACTCAGGTCAAATTTTGGCTTTGAGGATAACTGTGAGTTGCTGGTTAACTATATTGAAACAAACGGAACCAAAGTTATCCTCTCGTACCCATTCATGTGTGACCCAGTGAATCTGGACACTAACGATTTTCATCCAGGGAAAAAATAACGGCGCCCCATTAGGGCCTCTTCATTGAACGCTCGATGGCATTGATACTCGAGGAGTTTCAAAAAAACATCGAACGGCTGCGAAATTGCACTCCACTTGACCATCTGATTGCATCGGTACAGACCACTCGTTTGCATTGCACTTGATCAGGCGTTTGCATTCGATTAGACCACCGATTGCATCGGATTTGACCAGTACGCTTAGTAAACATGATCGGTAGAGAGCTGCCCATTGCTGCCGCTGGCGACAGGCAGTCATCGGCCAAAAGCGGTCGCTCGTAACGGGCCTCTTTCGACCCCAAGACGCCGGCCACGCCTGCTGCGTGACCGGTGCTCTGCTTCAGGATTAGCGGTTCAAGAACGCTGCAGCCAGCTGAAAAAACCGCCTTTCTTGATCGCCACCGACCTCTGTACCAGCAGAGATGCGCTGCTCTGCTCGCGGAAGCTCTGCAGCTTGTGCAAGGCGCTGCCGATCTCGCTACGTTGCTCCAGACAGGCCTGGATCAATGGCTTGTCGATGCGATAGAGCAGCCCCGAACTCAGTGCAGTGAAACTTGCCTGCGAAGGTGTGCCGTGGATGATGCCCTGTTCACCCATAATCTCGCCGGGGCCCATGCGCCCGGCCTCGACGAATCGCTCGCCGTCGGGCACCGCGGCGGACACCACACCGGTACCGATCACCAGCAAATGTTCGCTGACCTCACCCAGTTCCAGCACCACCTGGCCAACGCTGACGGCCAGCGGCTGCATTTGTTCGGCCAGGCGATCCTTCTCCTCGGCGCTCAGCGTTCGGAAGATCTTCACATCGTCGAGCAGCGCGCGCTGGCGGCTGTGCGCCACGTCCTGGGTTTCATTGCCGCGCAGGATGCCGGCGGCTTGCAGGTGGCGGTGGGCGAGGTCGAACATCAGGTTGCGTACTTCGGTCTTGTTGCTCTGGGCACTGACGTAGCCGCTGATCTCGTATTCCACCGTATGCAGGTCCGAGGCCTTCACCGTGACCTTGGCCTTGGGTGCCGGTAGCAGCGCGCTGACGCCCTGCAGGGTGCGGTTCAGCGCGTCGATTACCAGGCGCGGGCGTACCTGCGCTGGCACGCTGACACTTATGCTGAGCCGGTGGATATCGGTGGTGCGATTGAGGTTGAGGATCTTGGCCTTGGCCGCCACCGAGTTGGGGATCACCACCGTACCGCCCTGGCTGGTGCGCAGGTGGGTGGCGCGCCAGTCGATCTCGATCACCTTGCCTTCGGTGCCGTCGATCGACACCCAGTCATCCAGGCGGTAGGGCTTGGTGGTGTTCAGCACGATGCCGGAGAACACGTCGCTGAGGGTGCTCTGCAGCGCCAGGCCGACGACGATGGCGACCACCCCGGAGGTGGCAAGCAGGCCCTTGACCGGAAGCTGCATGATGTAGGCGGCGGCCGCGACCAGGGCGGCGACGAAGATCACCGCGCCCAGCACGTCTTGCAGCAGGCGTCCGGTGTGGCCGCTGCGCGGCATCAGCAGCACGCCGAGGGCCACGGTCAGGGTGCGTGCGCAGAGCAGCCACCAGGCGATGCCCAGCACCGAGCCCATCATGCTCAGCGCCGGCTCGGTCCACGGCGGAGGCTGCAGCGGACTCATCCCGGCTTCGATGATCACTAGGCTGTAGGCAAGGAAGAAACCCAGGCGCAGCAGCACGCGCCAGACTTTGGCTTCGGCGGGCAGCAGACGCCAGCAGGCAAGGTCGGTTAGCAGCAGGCCGACGGCGATTAGCAGCAGGTGTTGGTGAATCAGCGCGAGCATGCTGCACTCCTGGGTAGGTGAGAGCTGGTAGGGCATGACTAGATCGACGGCCAAGGTGAACGCTCAGCGCTGCAAAATCCCCGTGTAAGGCTGCACGGCTGCTGCTTCCTGCTCGAAGACCTGCATTAGATAGGGGGCGCGCAATGACATGTCGCGCGCAGCGATGGTGGTAATGAGTTTCATCCGGCAGAGGTAAAGCTCAATCCGGGCAACTGAATCGCCGTAGTTTTTAGATTCCCATAAAGACCGCTTTTGGCCACTCCTGCTTTTCATTACCGGCAGCTGTTACTTGGTTGTGGCCATTCACGACAGGCAGATTCCGGCCAAAAAACGGTCATAGAGTACCTAGGGAAGGTCTGAAGTACCCACCGATTTTTCATGCCCTCTCTGCTTGAGGTTCAAAAAATCATGAGTCGGTCGAAAAACAGGCCTTTCCTGTCCTTAATTCATGGTTCTTTCCTCTAGTCACGCTGCTTCAGGGCGATCAGCCGCATTACAGACGCACTTCGCCCATACCCATCAACCGTTTTCGCACCATCCACAGATTCGACAACGCGAACAACGTCGTCTGCTGCGCGATGTTTTTCGACAAACCACGAAAACGCACTTTCGTATAGCCGAACTGGCGCTTGATCACGCGAAACGGATGCTCAACCTTAGCCCGTACCTGCGCTTTCGCGTATTCGATCTTGCGTCGCATACGCCCGATCAAACTCTTTTTGGCGTGCTTTTTATAGCTGCTCGGGCGCGCCGCAATCGACCAGATCATCTTGCGATCCTGATGCTCAGGGCGCTTGTCGACTCCGGTGTAACCCGCATCGCCGCAGACATAAGTTTCCTCGCCATGCAGCAACTGATCGACCTGCGTCACGTCCGCCACATTGGCCGCCGTGCCCACCAGGCTATGGACTAAACCCGACTCGGCATCGACGCCGATGTGCGCTTTCATCCCAAAGAAATATTGGTTTCCTTTCTTCGTCTGATGCATTTCGGGATCGCGTTTGCCATCCTTGTTCTTGGTCGAACTCGGTGCATGAATGATCGTCGCATCAACCACCGTGCCTTGGCGCAGCATCAAACCACGATCACCCAGATAGCCATTGATGACCTGCAAAATCCCGCCCGCCAACTCATGTTTTTCCAGCAGGCGCCGGAAGTTGAGAATCGTGGTTTCATCGGGAATCCGATCCAGACTCAACCCCGCGAACTGACGCAGAATGGTCGTTTCATACAGTGATTCTTCCATCGCCGGATCGCTGTAGCCGAACCAATTCTGCATTAGATGAACCCGCAACATAGCCATCAATGGATACGCCGGACGGCCACCTTCGCCCTTCGGATAGTGTGGCTCGATCAAGGCAATCAGGCCCTTCCAAGGCACCACCTGATCCATCTCGATCAGGAAGCGCTCGCGGCGGGTCTGCTTACGTTTGCCGGCATATTCGGCATCGGCGAAGGACATCTGTTTCATCGGAGTTCAACCGCTCAGTTTGTGCGAGGTGCGTATTTCACCAAATCTGGATGTCTTTTTCAGAGTTTCCCTAGGAAATTCGGGGCGACCAATGCCTCAGCGTAACAGCCAGCGTGACAATGTGCGTGTCGCTATAGGCATCAACCAATAGACCATGCTCATGGAGATCAAGCCTGCTACCAATACTTCGAGTAGCCAAGCAGGCATGTTCAGTTCAGTAAGATCAATAAAGGCAGACATCATCCAGGGTATGAAAACTGTCAAGGGAAATACGACCACCCAGGACAGTAGCCATTGCTTCCAACGAGCGACAGTGACTCGACCTTGTAACGGCTCAAACCAGAACTTCGAGTCATCGTCTGCGCGATAGTAGTCTTGACGTAGCCATGGCAACGACTCGCGCAGCAACGCTTGCCGCACCTCAGACTTCAGCCAGGCCAGGACGTGCTCCTTGCTGACGAAACGCAGAATGATCGCGTAGCGCAGTTGTTGCCCTACCGGTTTAACAATATCCGTGGCCAAGTAGCCGGGGAAGTTTTGATGAGCCTCAATAGCCTTGCTCATCCACTGTTCATAAAGCGCCTGATACTGCGAGTTAACTTCATGAACAATTACACTCACACCAGCATCACTACTCATGGTTGCTGCCTTCGTTGTACAGCTCGCTGGTAGATCCGTTCGCGCGCTGGAGTCATAGGGTCGTGACTGGCCGAAATGCCGTCGATCATGCGCCCAGGGTTGAAATCAAGGCGTTGCTGGGTGGACTGTTGCTCCGCAATCGGCACCACAGCGTCGAGGGTTAAAACGCCCAATTCGACCTCCTGATGGCTGCGTGACCAGGGAATCGAGCCATCATCTACGGCGTCTCCGGGAGCGGCCAACTGCGCCACCAGGCGCAACTTCACAGGCCCTCTGGCAAGGCGTGTACCGATTTCGTCTTGCAAATAGTCTGCAGGCATTTCTTTGGCTTGCTGATCAGTTAATACGGTCTCGGCCACTAGCGGCTCAATGCGATAACGACCGATACGCTGCTCGCCCATGCCATTGCTGAACACCAGAGAATTGACACCGAAGTACTCCACAGCGGCGTAGCTGCTGGGTGCCTGTTTAGGTGCTTCAAGAAAGTGCTGTGCTCTTGGATGAGTGGCCAGAAATGCTTGCAGCGGCAACGGATCAGGCGGTGTAGCGACATTGGCGGCAATGCCTTGCAAAAAGCGGAGAAAGTCTTCGGGCGTAGCCACCGGAAAGCCATCGAAGGAGTGCGTCACAATATCCGTGAACTCGCCACTCGGTAGCGAGAAACGCAGAGCCAGGCCATGCGGACTGGCCATCGGGTCAGCGTCTGCTGTACCTGGCAAACCACTAAAGTTGGAGAACCGCAGTTGCACAGGAACTGCTTGCCCATGGAAATGGGCCGCTCGACTTAACGTCGCCGCCTCTTGCGTTGCAGTAAACATTCCATGTAGCAACACGCCCTTAGCATGCGTAATGCGAAAGCCAGGGTGATTGCCAAAGGTTGCATAGAGTGCATCAAGCAATGCGTCATAAAGACTGTCTTGCTGTTGGGTCAGGTTGTTCATAGTAGAAAAATCATCTTCGTTTACGGCGATGGCAAAGGGCGCTGCCAGCGCCCCTGCCAATGCTGCGCTGGCCAAAAATAGAGGTAGTCGCATTGGGCTCAACTCAGGCTTGCCAGGGCCGGATAGTCGGTATACCCGCGGGCATCACCACCGTAGAAGGTATTGCCATCCGGCTGCGCCAGCTCAGCGTTACAAACAAAACGCTGCGGCAGATCCGGATTGGCAATAAAGGGTTTGCCGAACGCTACTGCATCGGCCAGGCCCTGCACGAGGATGTCCTGAGCGCTTGTTTGCTGATAGCCGCCACAAACAAAGATTGCGCCATTGAATAGCTCGCGCAGTTGCGCACGAAAGCCTGAGGGATACTGCACACCAGGCCACTCAGACAAATGCAGATAGGCGATGCCCCGCGCACTGAGGGCCTCAGCCAAGTACAACGTAATCTCTTGGGCTTCAATGCTGAAGTCCATATCGTTAACGCTTGGCGGGCACCACGGCGAGAGGCGAATACCCACGCGCTCTGCACCCACGGCTGCCGCAACGGCATCAACCACTTCTAGGACAAATCGGGCACGATTTTCCAGCGAACCTCCGTAGCGGTCAGTGCGTTGATTGGTCGTAACAGAGAGAAACTGCTCGAGTAAAAAACCGTTTGCACCCTGCAGCTCAACTAAATCAAAACCTGCTTCACGAGCCCACAATGCGGCCTGGACAAACTCCTGCACCACTGCGGCAATACCGTCGTCACTCAACGCCAGCGGCGTGTCGCAATCGACCATGGCTGGTGAGCCTTGCAAATCAAACGCGAAAGTCTTGGCCTTTGCGCGGATGGCTGAAGGAGCAAGGGGTAACTGTCCCTGTGGCAATACCGAGTGATGAGAAATACGCCCGACATGCCACAGCTGAGCAGCGATCAGACCGCCGTTGTCATGTACCTCATCGACGACCTTCTTCCAGCCTAGTTGCTGAGCTTCGGTATAGATGCCCGGGGTATAGGCATAGCCCTTGGCGCCAGGTGAAATAGGCATCCCTTCGCTGATCAGCAGTCCGGCACTGGCACGTTGCCCATAGTATTGGGCGTTCAGCGCAGTTGGAACATCACCGGGCTGAGCTGAACGTGAGCGGGTCATAGGGGCCATCAGCACGCGGTTAGCCAAGGTCAGAGGGCCAACATTCAAAGGGTTCAGCAAGTTTTTCGTACGACTCATAAAATAGTTCTCATGCAGCCGCCTACGCAGCATCGTGCGTAGGCGAGCGAGTTGGATTTAGTGGTGACGTAAGCCGGGATTGAGAGCGATGTGTTTGTATTCAACGAAATCATCCATCGCCGCCACGCCATTCAAACGGCCCTGGCCGGACTGTTTGAAACCACCTTCCTCGAACTCGTCGTAGACCACTGCCCAATCATTGACCCAGACAGTGCCAGCCTCCAGCTCGCGAGCAACCCGTAAAGAGCGATCGATATCGCGAGTCCATACACTCGCTGCCAAGCCAAATTCGCTGTTGTTGGCCAGAGCAATCGCTTCTGCTTCGCTATCAAACACCTGCAGCGTCAGCACCGGACCGAATGTCTCACGCTGGACAATTGGCATGTCGGGATCAGTTACCCGCAGCAGTGTTGGCCGGTAGAAAGCTCCTCCGGCCAAAGGCCCTTCGGTTACCGGGCCACCGCGCACGATTACCTCAGCACCGCCAGCGATGGCTTCTTCCACCACTTGGTTAACCCGCTGAACGTTGGGCTTATCGATCAAAGGCCCCATCTCGCTGCTTGGATCTGCAGCGGGCCCTACGCGCACAGCTTCCAGTCGCGCAGCCAAACGCTCGATCAGCGCGGGAGCAATATCGCGCTGCACCAACAGCCGCGAACCCGTCATGCAGAACTGGCCAGCGAATACGGTCAGGGCTTTTTCGAGCGTTGGCACGGTTGCATCAAGGTCGGCATCGTTAAATACCAGCATGGGAGTCTTCCCGCCCAGTTCCAGGCCAAAACGCTTCAGCGACTGCGCGCCCGCAGCGGAGATTGCGCGGCCCGTTGTGGTGCTGCCGGTAAAACTGATTACCGGAACCTGGGGCGACTCCACCAGATGGATGGAACCTGCTGCGCCTTTTTCGCTGAACAAGTTTATAACACCGCGCGGTAATGACACAGACTCGCTCATGATGCGTGCTACCAACGCGTTGGTTTGAGCTGTTTGCCCAGGCATTTTGATGACTGTAGTACAGCCCGCCGCCAGGGCTGGTGCTAGGGAGCGAATCATCAGTACGACCGGCGAGTTCCACGGCACGATAATGCCCGCCACACCAACCGCTTGACGAATCACCAGGGAAATTTTGCCGGGCTTAGGCTCTGCTGCTCGACCGTACTCAGCACGAGCCTGGGCGGCGTAGTATCGCAACTTGGAGGGCACCATAGTGACCTCGAACGCTGCTTCGGGTTTGATCTTGCCGTTTTCCAGGGCCAGCATGGCAATCAGCTCGTCGGCATTGCGCTCAAACGCATCGGCCAGCTCCAGCAGCACCTTGGCGCGCAAGTTGCGATCATCTTTCCAGGGCGTTTCGGCGAACGAGCGCTTAGCCGCTTCAATCCCCTGCTGCGCTTCATGCAAACCACCTTCGGCGTATTGACCAATGCACTCATAGGTCGCTGGGTCGATGGAATCTTTATAAACACCGGAGTCCAGCCACAGGCCATCGATCCAGTTCAAAACCGGGGTGTTATTCATAGAGGTAATTCCTAGATTATTAAGCGTAGAGGCTGGCAGCTTTCTCAGCAGCAGCAATCACAGTGATGTTGGTCGCCACCGAAGGCACATCGGGGAAGATCGAAGCGTCGACTACACGTAGCCCCTGTACACCGATCACCCGCGCTTCAAGATCAACCACTGCTTGTGCGTCACCCGATCGGCCCATGGGCGCAGTCGAGGTTGGATGGTGATAGGTATCAAGACTGGCTTTGACACTGGCAAGCAACGCCTCATCGGTGTCATTGCCCGGGCCTGGATTGAGCTCGGAATGAATCAGCGTGTTCAACGGCGCTGTTGTGCCGATTTTGCGAGCCATACGGATGCCATCAAGCAGACGCTGACGATCCTTGGGCTCGGCGAGAAAATTGAGGTCAATGTGCGGTGCAACAAACGGATCGCGACTGACTAAGGTCACCTTGCCACGCGACAGTGGCCGAGTCAGCGCGATTGCGAGCACAAAGCCAACCTGCGTCGGGCTTTGCTCATGGGGAAACAAATGGGTCGCGGTGATGTGCAGATCCAGATCGCCGTTTTCGGCTGTGCTGCTATGGGTCCAGAGCTTGGCACCGATAGCGGGCGACTGACTGCCAATTAGCTCAGGTTTTGCCGCGTAGGCATTGTAATAAAACGGATGATCCATCAGGTTTTGCCCAACGGGCAGTTCAGCAACCAGCGGGATCTGTAAGGCGTGCAAGTCCTCACGCGGACCTATGCCCGATCGCAGCAGGATCGCTGCACTGCCGTAGCTACCCGCAGAGAGAATGACTTCACCGGCTAAGAGCTTTTCACCATCAGCCAGTTGCACACCGATCGCGCGCTTACCATCAAAAAGTACTTTGTCTACAAGGCTATCGGCGCGGATTATCAGATTAGCGCGACTACGTACTTCATCAGTGAGGTAGGCCATGCCGGTGTTGACCCGTACACCGTTGACGATATTCATCGGGTACGGGCCTACACCATTTGCATCCGCACCATCAAAGTCGCCAACTTTCGTGTAGCCATTCGCCACTGTCGCGCTGATAAAAGCCCGCTGCATCGGCGTGACGTCGGCATCACTAAGTTGATGAACTGGGAAAGGGCCATCATGGCCGTGCAAGCGACTAGAACCCGCACTATGGGTTTCTAGTTTCTTGAAAAATGGCAACAACTCCTCATAGCTCCAGCCTGGTAGCCCCCAGCGCTCGAAATCAGTAGGCCGCGCACGAATTGCCACGGCTCCATTGATCGCCGAACTACCGCCCAACACCTTGCCGCGCAGAGCGCCGATGGGATGATTGATGTAACCCGGTTGAGTCTTGTAGCCCCACTCAAATTCAGGATTGCCATTGGCGCCAACAATATCGCTGCTCGCAACAAGCGCAGGATAACTTCCAGGGCTATAGCTATGCCCAGCTTCCAGCAGTAGCACCAGACGGTCAGTGTTTTCGCTCAAGCGTCGAGCTAGCACCGCGCCAGCCGAGCCACCACCGACGATGATCACATCGAAAGCGCTAGGCTGTCCGTCGCTCTTTCTGGCCTTGCCAGCAGGCTCCAGTGCACGCGCTAAACCACTGCCCACTGCGAGGGTAGCGGCAGCCATAACACCACCGGCCAACACAGCACGGCGAGCGGGGTTGTTTAAGGAAACTGACATCCATCCTCCTCCATTTCTTCCTTTCAGACGCTGGTAATGCGCCTGTTGGAAAAAAGGATAGGTCAGTGTTCAGCCCCCCATAAGCCAGAGAAAAGCGAATCGATGTTTCGTTTTTTTCGAACGATTCAACACTATGGCTGCAAATGCGCTGCCAGCATCTGATCCCAAATCGGCGGGTTGCCAATCTGCTCACTGAGGAAACTGCCTAGCACACGGAGCTTGGGCGAGGTTCGCTGCGACTGACGATAGACCACAGAAATATTGCCGCCACGAGGCGCATAAGGCTCCAGCACCTCTCTCAGCTCACCGTCCACAATGGCCTGCGCGGCCAGGAATGTGGGCAGTATCGCAAGCCCGAGACCCGCCTTGGCCGCTTCCATAAGTTGGTGGCCACAATTGGTACGCATTCGACAGCGAACACGGAATGACTCCAATGTGTTGTTCACCGGTAGGGTCCACATGCCATGAGGTTCGCGATTCACGTAGAGCATGGCGTAATGTTGGGCCAGGTCTTGCGGGATATTCGGTGTGCCATGAGCACTCAAATAATCCGGGCTGGCACAGATGATATGGCGATTGGGGGTAATGGTTTTGGCCACTAGCGAAGAGTCCGGTAATTCACCAATGCGAACCGCCGCATCAAACCCCTCTTCATGCAAATTGACGCGACGGTCATCGAATTCAACGTCCAGTTCCAGCTCCGGATATTGCCTGGCGAAAGACGACAGAATCGGCGTCAGATAGCGCATCCCAAAAGCCATCGGAACTGCAATACGCAAACTACCGCGAACAGTCGACTGAGACGTCAAGACCGCGTTTTCGGCATCTTCAACATCAGCAAGGATACTTATGCAATGACGGTAAAAAACCTCGCCAGACTCAGTCAGGCGAGTCTGCCGACCACGCTCTAGCAAGATGCTTCCTAAGCGTTTTTCTAGTTGCTGAATCCGCTGGCAGACCATCGACTTGGCCGTACCCAAACGACGAGCGGCTTCAGAAATGCTGCCCGTGTCCGCCACTGTGACGAAAGAATGCATCTCAGATAGTTTATTCAAGTTCTAAATCCGTGAACACTTATGTAAATATTATCCAGATTGACACTTTTGCAGGTGTCTTGTGGCCTATTAATACCTGTCACAACAGACTGCAACGAATCGACTGTATCTATCCCCCATTACCTTGCCAACTTAGCTCACAGTCCGGCATTGGCCGAGAATGTGTCAAACGCATACACCATTTAGAAGTCTGCGCTGCTACGTACAATCTATCAGCGCTCGGCTAACAAGCAGACCTGAAATTTGCGTAGGAACGCGATTTTCGTTCTAGTTCTGACCGTCATACCTGCTCTAAAAGGTTTTTACACAACTTGGCCCGGTTGCTGTCCTTCAGTCATAAACGACCGAACCACGATTCAAGCGAAAAACAATGCCTGGCCGCAGCTGCCCTGATCCGTCGTTCAGAGCAGCCTGCCGTGTTCGAGTAAGCTTCGCTAACTCTCAGCTCAGGGGCGCTTGGTCCTAGCCCTTGAGTTTGGCCGTGATGCTGGCGACATACTCGCCTTGGTGACGGGCGATACCCAGTTCACGCTCGTCTGGCTGGCGCGAACCGTTGCCACCAGCCAGCGTCGAGGCGCCATAAGGAGTACCCCCGCTCACTTGCGAAATGTCGAACAGGGCCGGAGTGCTATAGCCGATAGGGACGATCACCATGCCGTGATGCGCCAAAGTGGTCCAGGTGGACGTGATGGTCATTTCCTGTCCCCCACCGGTACCGGTCGAGGTAAAGACACTGGCGACCTTCCCGACAAGCGCGCCCCGGGCCCATAAGCCACCGGTCTGATCCAGGAAGTTGCGCATTTGGCCAGACATGTTGCCGAAGCGAGTCGGGGTGCCAAAGATGATAGCGTCATAGTCGGCAAGTTCATTGGCTACTGCGATGGGTGCCTTTTGATCGACCTTGCCATGGGCCGCTTCAAACATGTGTGCATCCATCGTTTCGGGTACACGCTTGATCGTTACTTCCACTCCGGCGACGGTGCGGGCTCCTTCAGCGACGCTTTGCGCCATGGTTTCGATATGACCGTACATCGAATGATAGAGCACTAGAACCTTGACCATTGTTGTTTCCTTTTGAGGGGTTTTAGGTTTGAAACCTTGCGCGAAGGCGCTATCGGCGGGCGGCATATTTCAGCGAGTGAAGCCCTTGATCCAGCTTCAACTTTGCTGTTTACGAATCACATCCGATAGTTTTTCCGCCATCATGATGACGTTCGGGTTGAGATTGATCAGCGGAATTTCAGGGAAGATTGATGCGTCAATGACTCGCAGTCCTTGTACGCCATAGACATTCCCCTGCGCATCAACCACCGCGTTCGGATCGCTTGGCAGTCCCATCGGAGCTGTGGAACAAGGGTGCTGCAAGGTGCCGACGCCTTTTGCTAGGGCTTGGCGAATGTCTTTGTCGCTGTCGCTAACCGATGGCCCCGGGAAGATTTCCTCGACAATCAGGCTTTTCAAAGGCTCAGTCGTGGCTAGTTTCCGGGCGATCCGGAAACATTCGACCATGCGCTGCATGTCGTCTTCGCTGGTGAGGTGATTGAGCTTGATAACAGGCTGAACCTTCGGATCGAGGCTCTTGAGTTTGATGCTGCCGGTCGAGCTGACCTTCATCAACTCCAGCCCCAGCGAAAACGCCACACCGGTCTTGCTGATACTCGGGTCGAGCAAGTGCGATGGGGAGACCGCGATATCCAGTTCCCCGGCTGAGTTGGCGAAGGAAGAGTGAGTCCACAACTGAGAGCCGACAACGGGGTGATCCTGACCCTTGAGTTCCGGCTTACCGGCGAAGTTCATCCAGTAAAAAGCGTGATCGAGCAGCCGAGTGCCAACCGCAGCGTCCCGTATAACCGGGATGCCCAAGGCTTGCAGATCCGCTTTCGGGCCGATACCCGAGCGCAGCAGAATCGCTGCCGAGCCGTAGGCGCCAGCACTTAGGATCACTTCCTTGCCATGCAATTTTTTACCATCAGCCAGCAGAACCGAGCGGACCTTGGTACCGTCGAACTGCAGTTTGTCGATCAGGCTTTCGCAAAGGATGGTCAGATTCGAGCGTCTACGCACCTCTGGCGTGAGGTAGGCGATGCCGGTGTTGACCCGTACACCATTGACCACGTTCATCAGATTTGGGCCGGCACCGTTGTTGGCCAGAGGGTTGTTGAAGTCATCGACCTTGGCGTAGCCGAGTTTCCAGGCGGCCTCGACCGTCGAGCGTTGTACTGGGGTGATGTAGTCCATCGTCAGTTGATGAATCGGAAACGGGCCATTTCGACCGTGCCATTTATCATCGCCGGTGTGACAGGTTTCCATCTTCTTGAAGTAGGGCAACACTTCGTCGAATGTCCAGCCCTTCAAGCCTTTGGCTGTGATGCGCTCGAAGTCGTAGGGTAGGGCACGGCAGGCAACGGCGCCATTGATCGCAGAACTGCCACCGATTACCTTGCCGCGCGGCGCATAGACCGCTTCAGCCTGCTCAACCGGCTCGGCGTGATAACCCCATTCATAACGTGGATCAGCGTTGGCGGCGATGATGTTGCCGCTATAGAGCAGCTCTGGGTACTGATCCGGATCGAAAGAAGGCCCGGCCTCGACCAGCAAAACACTCTTGTTGCCGCTCTCACTTAAACGGTTTGCCAGCACGGCACCGGCAGAGCCACCACCGAGAATCACATAGTCGAATACGTGCTCGAACGGGCCCTGTTGTTTGAGTCGGCTGCGCGATTGGTTCTCCGGAACAGTAGGTTGCGCCGCTGAAGTAATACCCGATGCGAGGGACGCTGAGGCAATGACCACCATTGAGCCTTTGATGAAGCCGCGACGCTGCTTGCCGGAATGGTTCAAAGGGTCCTGTGATGCGGGAACGATAGTTTCATCCATGTTGATAACTCCTGGAACATATTGTTTTTGGAAGAGGGCTGGCGCGCAAGCGCATCGCTGGACGCGCACCCACCCGTTGAACACGCTTCAATCCTGATGCGGCATGACCACGATGGCCTTGACCACCTTGCCGCTGATGCCGTCGTCAATGGCATGGTTGATGTCTGCCAACGGGTACAACCGGGAAATTTTCTCAAGGGGTAGCAGGCCCTGGCGGTAGTACTGAACCAACTGCGGGATGAAAACCTCCGGCAAGGTGTCGCCCATCACGCTGCCGATCACCCTCCGTCCACGCAGTAGGTTCCACGCGTCGAACTCAACGGTCTCGCCTTGGGGCAACACGCCGGTCATCACCAGAGTGCCGAGTTCGCGCAGGCTGTTGAGTGCTGCGCTGATGACGGTTTTCACACCGCTGGACTCAAAGGCATATTGCACGCCCAAGCCATCACTCAATGCGCGGATCTCTTTGACCACATCGATGTCAGGCCCGGAGAGCACAGTATGGGTAGCCCCCAGTTCCATGGCTAGGTCGAGGCGCGATTGTTTGTTGTCGACCACAATGCGTTGGCTGCAGCCGATGATCTTGCTCGCCATCAAGGCGCTGAGGCCGACGGTACCGCAGCCGAAAATCACCACGCTGCTACCCGGCTCCGGGCGCAAGGTATTCATCATCCCGCCGGCGCCCGTCATCACCCCGCAGGCAAGCGGGCCGAGCAGTTTGAGGTCAACATCTTTGGGCACTTTCACCAGCGAGCTTTTGTGCGCGATGGCATAAGTGGCGTGGGACGACTGCGAAAAAAAGTGGCTGTGTACCGCGCTTTCTTGATCGTGCAAACACACCGAGCCGTCGGCCCGAGCACCGCCAAAGTTTAATGGCACATGATTAACGCAAAACGCCGGCTGCCCCGAGCGACAGAACCCGCACTCGCCGCAATGGCCCATGGAGAGCACAACGTGGTCCCCCACCTGGAAGTTGTTGACAGATGCACCGACCTTATCGACTATGCCCGCGCCTTCATGGCCCAGCACCACCGGAAGTGGAGTGGGCAGGTAACCATCACGAACATCCAGGTCGGTACGGCAGATACCCGCCGCCACAATCTTGATCCGGACTTCGTCCTCACGCGGTTCGTCTATTTGCAGTGACATTATTTCCAGTGGTGCACGGTGCTCTCTTGCCACAGCGGCGAGTGTTTTCATTGTTTTAATTCTTCACAGTGAATGGGCTGCTAAACGGGCTATTCATTCCCTGTTGGCATTGCAGGCACCGCAAGGCGGTTCGCCTGACGCGCCTGTCCTGCGCATCCACGGATTGCGTAGTCGCTACTTGTATTTACACGAACATGTCACCATGCCGATGGTAGACAGCCTCGCACGCAGTTGCTTGTCTGTGAGCGCAGTGGAAGTTATCTGAGAGTGAAACGATGAATTGCGTCATTACCACGGAAGGACTGCAAGACGATGTGCGCATGGACTATTGGCAGCATGTCGTCAGAGAGAATTTCATCCATTTCGATATGCGGCCAATTGCAGGGCAACCGGCTTTCAACGGAAAAATTTTTCAGCACACGCGCAATGTCATTCAACTGGCCGAAGTGATCGCCGATGGTCACTTTGTCCACCGCTCGATGCAGCACTTGTCTACGGGAAATGATGATTTTTTCCTGCTGCTCATCCAGCGTCATGGCACCACTCAGATCGAGCAGGACAATCGTCAGGTCACCATGAACCCCGGTGATATGGTGCTTTGCGACAGTAGCCGCAGCTATTCGATGAATATGCCGGGCGCTTTCCATCACAAAGTACTGATGATTCCTGGGCGAGTGATGCGTCACTCGCTGCGAAACGCAAGGGATTACACTGCACGGGTAATCCCCACGTCGTCCGGAACCGGTCGGCTATTCAGCCAGTTCATCAACTCGCTGCAAGGTTGCGTCGGTGAGCTTGATGAGCTCAGTTCATCTTCTGTGGCCAGCGCGACCGTCGAATTACTTTGTGCTGCATTGGTCGGAGTTCATGAGCAGGTCGCTGTTCTTCCGGGCAATCTGAAACAATTTCACCTGCGTCGATTACGCGCCTATGTGCATGAGCACTTGGCTGATCAGGAACTGGATGTAGAGCGGATCAGCAAGGCCTTGAGCTTGTCCAAACGTCATTTGCATGCTCTTTGCGACGGGCAACCCAATACCCTCTCTAGCTGGATCTGGAAAGAGCGCCTGGACGCCGCGCGCCGGTCATTGAGCGATCCAGCCAACGCGCAAACTCCGATCACTGAGATTGCCTTGTCGGTCGGGTTCAAGAGCCCCGCGCACTTTAGTCGCATGTTCCAATCGGTATTCCAGATGACCCCGCGCGACTTACGCGCTCAGGCGTTTGAGCAGAGACAGAACCAGGTTGAAGGGAAAGGCGATGGCCAAAGGTGAGCGAAAAATGCCATTTTACAAATCAATCCTAAGCCAGCGTGTTACGAGTCGTCGCCACCGGTAGCTTCGATAAAAAAAGTCAATCACAGGGAAAGGCTTCTACTGGCAGCAAACAGCCGTTCCCTGTCCTGCACGACCGACTGCTTTTGGCCGTTCTCTGCCGATCGTCACAACGGCGTGTGCTGGTCAAGTCGAATGCAAACGGTTGGTCAGCACGGATGCACATGGCTGGTCAGTGGCAATGCAAATGAGTGGTCAAGTCCATGCAATTACGCAGAACGGCATCATGATCGCTAGCGATCATAGGTGAGCTACCCCTAGCTCAAGAACGATTTATTTGTGTTTCAGCGTGAATATATGTTGGCGCTGATTGAAAACTGACCCACCCTGCCGATTGAAAAATGACCCAGGACGGATTGCTGATTTTTGTCCCAGCAATTGTGGATAAGCTTAGCAGCAGTGTTCTGGTTGAAGACGCA
>NZ_SOPU01000014.1:0-27875 GCF_004402115.1 Pseudomonas sp. F01002
CCACGCTTCCTTCCCACACTCGGTCGCCCTCATGCAGTTGCGCTTCGCTTCATTCGCTGTGGCCAGCTCAAGAGAGGACTTTCACCTCTAGGATGGCGCCCATGCTGGGCGCACAAGTGACTCGCTGTAAAAGCGAAACCGCTAGCCGCCGTTACCGCAGAAACGGATATGTACCCCAACCTTAAGTGAACAGCATTACGCTCATGGCGGGGTTTGTCGTTTTCAATGCCGTCATTGCTTATGCGGATTGGAGCTCTCGTTGCTGCTCCAGTTTTTCCAGTTCGGCCTTGTAGCTGTGGGCGTCGGTCTCGGAGTGGAACATCCCCACCAACATGCCTTGTTGGTGCACGTCCCAGATCCGGATACCGGCGGCTACGCCTTCGTGGGACTTATGTGAATCGTCGCGTTCAGTTACTTTTACAGTCATCTGCTAGCTCCAATCTCTGTTATCTGCAGCAAGGCGTGTGCAGGACTCCGTTATATGTTTGGTTAGCCTGCTAAGTAAACGGCTGAGTTTGGTAACGGACTTTCGCGAATTTGGTAAAAGTCTTGCAGCCCGCTAAATACGCGACATTCGGTCGCAGGGCGTTGAGTTTCATGACAAAAGCTTCATGTTCGTATGCAACAAAACTGTAGGAGCTGCCGCAGGCTGCGATCTTTTGATTTTGATTTTCAAGAAGCGAAGATCAAAAAATCGCAGCCTGCGGCAGCTCCTACAGAGGTGGTGGTGAAGTCTTTTTTCAGGCACAAAAAAACGCCCCGAACCAGTCGGGGCGTTTTTATGTGCAGCGTAGTGGCGGGGTACTACTTACCCTGCCAGCGCTTCAGTACCAGCGTAGCGTTGGTGCCACCGAAGCCGAAGCTATTGCTCATCACGGTGTTGATGGTGGCGTCTTCACGAGTCTTGGTCAGGATCGGCATGTCAGCCACTTCCGGATCCAGTTCGTCGATGTTGGCGGAACCCGCCATGAAGTTGCCTTCCATCATCAGCATGCAGTAGATCGCTTCGTGAACGCCGGCGGCGCCCAGGGAGTGACCCGACAGGCTCTTGGTGGAGCTGATGGCCGGGGCTTTGTCGCCGAACACTTCACGCACACCTTTCATTTCCATGACGTCGCCGACCGGAGTCGAGGTGCCGTGGGTGTTCAGGTAGTCGATCGGAGCGTCAACGGTGGACATGGCCATCTGCATGCAGCGGATGGCGCCTTCGCCGCTTGGGGCGACCATGTCGTAGCCATCGGAGGTCGCGCCGTAGCCAACGATTTCCGCGTAGATCTTCGCGCCGCGGGCCAGAGCGTGTTCCAGCTCTTCGACCACGACCATGCCGCCACCGCCGGCGATGACGAAACCGTCACGCTTGGCGTCGTAGGCACGGGAAGCCTTTTCCGGGGTTTCGTTGTACTGGCTGGACAGTGCGCCCATGGCGTCGAACAGGAACGATTGGCTCCAATGTTCTTCTTCACCGCCGCCGGCGAACACGATGTCCTGCTTGCCCATCTGGATCTGTTCCATGGCGGTACCGATGCAGTGAGCACTTGTGGCACAGGCAGAAGCGATGGAGTAGTTCAGGCCCTTGATCTTGAACGGCGTGGCCAGGCAAGCGGAAACGGTGCTGCTCATGGTCCGCGTGACGCGGTATGGGCCGACGCGCTTGACGCCTTTCTCGCGCAGGATGTCCAGCGCTTCCATCTGGTTCAACGTGGAGGCTCCACCGGAGCCGGCGATCAGGCCGGTACGCGGATTGGAGACTTGCTCATCGGTCAGACCGGAGTCGGCGATGGCGTCTTTCATGGCCAGGTAGGCGTAAGCCGCCGCGTGGCCGACGAAGCGATAGATCTTGCGATCGATCAGCTCTTCGAGGGGAAGGTCAATGGAGCCGGAAACCTGGCTACGCAGACCCATTTCGGCATATTCCGGGTTGAACCGGATGCCAGGGCGGCTTGCACGCAGGTTAGCGGAGACGGTCTCTTTGTCATTGCCCAGGCACGAAACGATGCCCAGACCAGTGATAACGACGCGGCGCATGCGGATAACCCTTAGAAGTTGTCAGTGGAGGTGAAAACGCCGACCCGAAGGCCTTCGGCGGTGTAGATCTCGCGGCCGTCGACGCTGACCGAACCATCGGCGATGGCCAGGTTCAGCTTGCCCTTCAGTACGCGCTTGATCTGAATGTTATAGGTTACTTTCTTGGCGGTCGGCAGAACCTGACCGAAGAATTTCACTTCGCCCGAACCCAGGGCGCGACCGCGGCCCGGCAGACCTTGCCAGCCGAGGAAGAAGCCGACCAGTTGCCACATGGCGTCGAGGCCCAGGCAGCCTGGCATCACCGGATCACCTTCGAAGTGGCATGCGAAAAACCACAGGTCCGGAGTGATATCCAGCTCGGCGACCAATTCACCTTTGCCGTACTTGCCGCCCTCTTCGCTGATATGGGTGATGCGATCCACCATCAGCATGTTGGGGGCGGGCAGTTGCGCGTTACCTTGGCCGAACAGCTCACCGCGACTGCAGCGCAGCAGGTCTTCCCGAGTAAAGGCGTTTTGTTTGGTCATGCGAGCTCCTCAATAGTCCCATGCGGCAGGTGGGGCAAATCTTCCCGGCCGATCGAAGCGTTCATGCCTCGAGTCAGCAGCCTACTCATAGACTATTGCGTTGTGGTGAAAGTCACAGCACCAAGGACATGAATGTACACTTGTGCACTGAAATTATTATTCAAGCCCCTTTTCGGGCCTGTTCGGGTGCCTAAGACTGCCGCACTTTCGCCTTTCACGCCAGTCGCAGAAGCCGAAAGGCCTGCACTACTGCACCCAGCGCTGCAGAATTTGCTGCAAATCTGTGCGTTTGAAGGGCTTGGCCAGGTAATCGTTCATTCCCGCCGATAAACAGGCTTCGCGGTCGCCCTGCAAGGCGTTGGCGGTCAGCGCGATGATCGGCAAGTCTGTGCAGCCGGGTAATTGGCGAATCTGTCGGGTGGCCTCGTAGCCGTCGATGATCGGTAGCCGGCAGTCCATCAAAATGGCTTCAAAAATCAGACTCTCCGCACTGCGCACTGCCTGCGCGCCATCGGTGACGACGCTGACAGTAAAGCCCAGACTGCGCAACATTGCTTCGATGACCGTCTGATTAACCGGATTGTCTTCCACCAGCAACACGTTGCGCCCTTCGCCATCACCGTTGCCGGTCGGTATGCGCGGCGCCAGCACGGGCAGCGTCTGTTTATAGAGCGCCAGCGGGATTTCCAGGGTGAACACCGAGCCGCGACCTTCCTCGCTCTGGGCGCGCAACGTGCCGCCCATGCGTTCAGCCAGTGTGCGAGCAATCGGCAGGCCCAGCCCGGTGCCACCGTATCGCCTCGAAATAGAACTGTCGGCCTGCTGGAAGGCGTTGAACATCAATTCCAGGCTTTCAGCCGAGATACCAATCCCGCTGTCGCGCACGGTGCAGGTGAACCACAGCAGTTCGTGATCCAGCGACTGCCATTGCGGTTCGATGCTGACGCGGCCCTGTTCGGTGAATTTCAGCGCATTGCCGATCAGGTTGACCAGGATCTGCCGGATCCGCGTCGGGTCGCCCTGCACCTGCAACGCGCGCATGTTGTCCGGAATCGACAGCGCCAGGTCGAGCCCGCGTTGCACGGCGCTGTGCGAGAACGACTGGGCGCAACTGCCGATCAGGTCCGCGAGGTTGAACGGAATGTGCTCCAGCTCCAGTTCCGAACGCTCGATGCGCGAGAAATCGAGAATGTCGTTGATGACTTTGAGCAGGTGTTCGGTGGACTCCGAGGCGAGCGCCGCGTATTCGACCTGCTCCTCGGTCATCTCGGTGGTTTCCAGCAGTTGCAGCATGCCCAGCACGCCATTCATCGGCGTGCGCAGTTCGTGGCTCATCATTGCAAGGAAATCGGATTTGGCGTTGTTGGCCTTTTCCGCTTCCTCGCGGGTCTGAATCAACTGCGCCATCGCTTGATGCTGTTCGCGACTGGCTTGTTCGAGCCCGTTGGCGAGGTTGTTGATGTGTTGCGACAGCGCGCCCAGTTCAGTGTCGTCGACGATCGGCAGCGGCGTTTTGTAGTCGCCGTCCTGAATCGCCTTGACCGCGTTGCCGATGTCGCGGATCGGTTGCGACAGGCTGCCGGCCAGTCGCCGGGCGACCAGAAAAGTAAACAGCAGGGCGAACAGCGCCAGGATCCCGGCCTTGAGCAGGATTTCCTGCTGACGCTGGCTGAAGGCGTCATTGGACAGGCCGACGATCACCCGACCCAGATAATCCTCGGTGGGCGCCGTGTTGGCGACGCGGCTGCCTTGCAGGAAATCATTGTGCAGCTGGATTCGTTGCAGCCGCACCGGGGCCTGGAACACTTCGACCTGGTGCGAGCGGGTGTGGGTTTCCGACGGTTGCTCGACGTACACCAGAATCCGGTTGGCACTGTCCTGGACTTCCAGAAAGCGCACGTTGGGCGTGGCCAGGGTGGCCTTGAGCAAACTGTCGAGCACCTCATTGTTGCCCGAAATCACCCCGTATTCGGTGGCTGGCGCCAGTTGGTTGGCGATCAGTTGCCCGGTGTGATTGAGCTCCTGACGCAGGTCCTGGATTCGCACGAAGGTGAAGAAGCTGATCAACAGCAACGTCAGCAACAGGGCAGGGCCGAGGCTGATGATTTGTGTGCGGGTGTTGATGTCCCAACGGCGACGGAAGGTCATGGGCGGTTTTCTCCTTCGGCCAACTGTGTTGCGACAGACGCTTCGTTCATCTGTTCAATACCTAATGAACGAGCCACTTGCGGGTTGCTTAAGACTTTGAAGCGTTGCGGGTAGTGCGTGCGTGGCCACGTGGCCGGTGGCCGGTCGAGCAGTTCGTCGAGCATCGCCAGCCAATCGCTCTGATCGCTGTAGGTGCTGGCCAGGCTCCCGGCCCTGACGAACCCGGCGTTAGGTCCGATCAGCGCCAATTGCCGTGCATAGCTGCTGAGCAACAGATTTTTCGCGGTTTTCGGGTTGTACAGATCGGGGTCGTCGAGGCCCAGCAACACGTCACTGTTCTTCAGCAAGGTCTGCAGCGGCCGGCTGTCGTTCGTGTTAACCCAGCGCTCGGTGACCACCTCAAGGCCCAGGGAGTGGGCGGCCTGATGCAATTCTTTCAAAAGGAATTCGCTGTGGCTGTCGAAGAGCACGCCGACCCGTTTGGCCTGAGGCAGCAGCAGTCGGGTCAGGCGCAATTGTCGGTCCAGGGGCGGATCGCTCCAGAGCAGGCTGAGGCGCGGGGGCAGGGTGGCGCCCAGACGCTGACGAGCTTGCAGGCGGCTGATGCGCAGCACCAGCGTCGCCGGGCCTTGGGCGTCTTGCAGGCGCCAGTCGAGGCTCGGCAGGTCGAGCAGAATCAAGCGGGTGCCGGCGGGCAGTTTGCCTGGCGCCGGCAGACTGGCCAGTGGCTGGAAGTGCACGTTATCGGCAGGCCGCAACGCGCTCAGGGCCTGGGTGAAGGATTGCATGCCCGGGCTGTCCTCGGCGCCGGTCAGCAAAATGTCCGCGGCGCTGGCATCCAGGCTGCTCAACAGCCCGGCAACCACCAGGCACAACCCGGCCAGCAGGCGGCCAAGGATTGGCGTCTTGCGTGACGGGCTATAGAGCATCTTAGAACGCCAGCTCTGCGCTGAAGTAAAGCACCCGGCGCTCGTCGTAGTTGTTGTCGACGAAGGTTGTGGGCTGGCTGTCGAGGCGTTGCTGTAGCACGCCGGCCAGTTCCACGCTGGCCTTGCCCAGGCCGATGCGTTTGGCGATGCGCGTGTCGACCCGTTCGAAGCGGTAGCTGTTCAGGGCATCGTCACCATAGTAGAAGAGCGCGCTGTTCCAGCCATGGCCCCAGTTGTGCAGCCAACCGGCGGAACCGCTGTTTCGGGCAGTTTGTTGTGCATCCAGTGGGTTGCTCGCCTCGGCATCGACGTAGGCATACGTCAGGCGCAGGCGATCGGCGCTGCTGATTCGCCAGTCGAGCTGGGTTTCTGCCCCGGAGAAGCGCGCGCTGTTTGAGTTGCTGGCGATGTACTGATTGTTGCGCAGCGGTTCGCTGATCATCCCGGTGATTTCGTCGTAGAACAGCTTCACATCGACCGCCAGTCCCATTTCGGCAAAGTAGCCGTTGTAGCCCAGCTCCCGGGAGCGCATGTGTTCCTGTTCGAGGTTACCGGGGCCACGGGTCTTGACGAAATAACGGGCGCTGGACTGGCCATAGGCGCTGGGCCGCAGGTTCTTTACCTGATAGCTCCAGTTGACGTTGTTCTCGAACATGTCCGGCGAGCGGATGGCTTCCGAATACACCGCCCGCAGGCCATGGCGCGGGTTGATCAGGTAGTTGACCGCCACCCGTGGTGTGAGCGAACTGCCGATCAATTGCGTGTCTTCGAACATCGCTCCGCCCTGCAGCAACCAATGCTCGGTGGCGCGCCACTCGAGCTGGCCGAACGCCCGCCAGGTGGTGTCGTCGAGGGTGCCATTGAAGTAGGTCTCGGAATCTGCCCGGTCGTAACGATAATTCATGCCGCTGACCAGCCGCAGACTATCGGACAAGCTGAGGGTGTCCTGCAATTCAAGGTCGTAGCGTGATTCCCGGGTGCTCTGGTCAATATCGCCACAGAGGGTTTGCCGGGCGCCGTTTCGCCATTGGTCGAGCACTTGATTGGCCAGTGCGCGCTGGGCCGGGTCACCTGCGGGCGCGCCGGGGCCGGTGTAGCGCTCCATGTTGCGCGCCAGGCGTTCGGTGTAATTCGGGTTGAGTTGCCAGAGTTCGGTCAACTGCGGGCTGAACGAAACCTCGGCATCGCAGGCACGCCAGGTCTGCTGACGATCCCAGTGTTGCGCCGAGCCCTGGATGTAAAGGCTGTGATCGGGATTGATGTCGAGATTCCAGCGCAGTGAGCCGGCGTAGTCCTTGGCGATGACGTCGGAATTGTTCCCGGCAGCGGTAATCCCCGAAAAGACCGGGCGGTAGGTATACGGACGCTGGTTGGTCCCGTCCTTGGCATTCAATTGCCAGTCGATACTCTGGTTTTCAGTGAGCGTCTGGCTGACAGCGAGGTTGAAGCGGTTCAAGCGGCGGCTGTCGCGGTAATCGGCACCGTTACGGTCCGAGTCGAAGCCGTCGTCTTGCTGACCGGACAGTGACAGGCGCAGGTCGCCGCCGTCCCAGCCCACGCCCTGGCTGGCGTAAAAGTCGTCGATGCCGCGCTGCCCTCGGGTGACTTTCATTCGCGTGCCGTGGCTGTCGGCCGGGTTGCGCGTGATGATGTTGACCACCGCCATCAGCGCATTGGCGCCATAGCTGACGGTGTTCGGGCCGCGGAAAACTTCGATGCGTTCGATGTCTTCCAGGGCCACCGGAATGTCACTCCAGTCCACCGTGGCCAGGCCTGCGCGATACACCGAACGGCCGTCGATCAACACTTGCAGGCGTCGCGCTTCGGTCGCATTGGTGCCGTGATAGTTCACCGCCGCCTGGTTACCGTTGATGTTGCCGACCATCATTCCCGGCACCAGTCGCAGCAACTCACTGATGTCCCGGGCGCCACTGGCATTGATCAGTTCGTTGTCGATCACCGTCATGCTTCCCGGTACCGCTGCCGGCGACTGCTTGAGTCGCGTCGCAGTCAATACTTGCGGCAGCGGCTCGCTGTCGAGGAACAAGTCGTCGGCAAGCAATGGCGAGCTGAAGATCAGCGCCAGTACCAGCGGCGAGCGAGGTGATGGAGAGCCAAACGACACAACACATCCTTGATAGCGAACAATTGGCGCGCATGTTAACCGAGCGCAATGACTTTTCCAGTCACGTTGTGGGCATTTTCCTCGGTTTTCTTGGTCTTCTTCCTACAAGTGTCGGTAATTGATGCCGGGGCTGGCCGCCACTGGGCCGCTCCGTATAATGCCGACATCGCCACTGGTATGGATTAACGGATTGCATATGACTGAACAGCGCCCAATTGCGGTCCTGGGAGGCGGAAGTTTTGGTACCGCCGTGGCTAACCTGCTGGCCGAGAACGGGCATCAGGTCCGGCTGTGGATGCGTGACCCCGAGCAGGCCGAGGCCATTCGGGTCAATCGCGAGAACCCGCGTTACCTCAAAGGCATCAAGATTCTGCCGGCCGTGGAAGCGGTCACCGACCTGCTGGCCACTCTGCAGGCCTGCGATCTGTGCTTCGTCGCACTGCCGTCCAGCGCGCTGCGCTCGGTATTGATGCCGCACGCCGAACGTTTGAGCGGCAAGTTGCTGGTGAGCCTGACCAAAGGCATCGAAGCCCACACCTTCAAACTGATGAGCGAAATCCTCGAAGAGATCGCCCCGCAAGCGCGTATCGGCGTGCTGTCCGGGCCGAACCTGGCCCGTGAAATCGCCGAGCACGCGCTGACCGCCACGGTGGTCGCCAGCGAAGACGAAGAACTCTGCCAGCGGGTCCAGGAGGCGTTGCACGGCCGGACCTTTCGCGTGTACGCCAGCGCCGACCGCTTCGGCGTGGAGTTGGGCGGGGCGCTGAAAAACGTTTACGCGATCATCGCCGGCATGGCGGTGGCGTTGGGCATGGGCGAAAACACCAAGAGCATGCTGATCACCCGGGCGCTGGCGGAAATGACCCGCTTTGCGGTGAATCAGGGCGCCAACCCGATGACCTTCCTCGGTTTGGCGGGCGTCGGCGATTTGATCGTCACCTGCTCGTCGCCGAAAAGCCGTAACTACCAGGTCGGATTCGCCCTCGGCCAGGGCTTGAGTCTGGAAGATGCGGTCACCCGCCTGGGCGAAGTCGCCGAAGGCGTGAACACCCTCAAGGTGCTCAAGGCCAAGGCTCAGGAGGTGGGCGTGTACATGCCGCTGGTCGCCGGGCTGCATGCCATCCTGTTCGAAGGGCGCACGCTGGAGCAGGTGATCGGTCTATTAATGCGTGCCGAGCCGAAAACCGACGTCGACTTTATTTCCACCAGCGGTTTCAACTGAGCATCAGGGAGAGCGAGACATGAACGATCCGAAAACAGAGGACAAGTACGAATCCATCCTGCTGCGAGTGTTGTGGATGATCGTCTACGTGCTGGTCTGGCAAGTGGCGCAGTTCATCCTTGGTGCCGTGGTTCTGGTGCAACTGATCTATCGTTTGATATATGGCGCCCCGAGCGCCAGCCTGATGAACTTCGGCGACAGCCTGAGCCAGTTCCTGGCGCAGATCGGTCGTTTCGGCAGCTTCCACAGCGACCAGAAACCGTGGCCGTTCGCCGACTGGCCGACGCCGCGTACACCGGAAGGTGAAGCACCGCACGCTGTGGCGCCGGCACCACACCCGGCCCGAGATGAGGAGCCAAAGCTATGAAACTCTGGATACTGCGTCATGGTGAAGCCGAGCCACACGGCAAGCGTCCTGATTCGGAACGGGCACTGACTGCCCATGGTCGTGAAGAAGTGCTGCGCACTGCCGCCGAGTTGGCCGGCAAGCCGCTGACCGCGATCTATGCCAGTCCTTACCTGCGCGCGCAGGAGACCGCAGAAATTGTGCGTACAGCGCTGAATTTCGCGCCGGAGATTCGCACCGTCGACTGGCTAACCCCCGACAACCGTCCGCAAGCGGTGGCGGAGCAGTTGGTGTCTGTGGATCACGCGCTGCTGGTCAGTCATAACCCGCTGGTGGGCAACCTGCTGGGTTACCTTCAGCACGGACATGTACAGGACCCGGAAGCAGTCCGCACCGCCGGCCTTGCAGAACTTGAAGGTGATTTGCCGCTGGCCGGCGCGATGAAGCTCAAAGGCATCAAGCACCCATAATCCTGTTTTTACAGGGGGAATGGTTTGCCCGAAACTTGAGAGCGACACCGATCAAGTGTGGGAGCGGGCTTGCTCGCGAAGAGGGTGTGTCAGTCGATATCAATGTTGCCTGACACACCGCTTTCGCGAGCAAGCCCGCTCCCACGGGTTCTGCTTCGCACCTGATATTTTTGTGTGAAATAGTCAACCGAGCAACTGCTTGGTTGACTACGCTTGCTCCAGACCAAAAACAAAGGAGCGAGTCGCATGCCTGCTGCTTTTCGTTTGCCGCTGGACGTCTTCTACGAGCGTGAAGCGCGCCATCCCCGGCAGCGCTTTTTGGTCCAGCCCACGGGCGGCGGAGAGGTCGAGACCCTGACTTGGGCCGACGTCGGTCATCAGGCGCGTTGCGCCGCGCATTGGTTGCGCGCGCGCGAATTGCCCCAAGGCAGCCACATCGCTCTGATCTCGAAAAACTGCGCGCACTGGATCATCGCTGACCTGGCGATCTGGATGGCCGGCCACGTGTCGGTGCCGCTCTACCCGAACCTCACCGCCGAGACCGTGGCCCAGGTCCTTGAACATTCCGACGCGGCGCTGGTGTTCATCGGCAAGCTCGATGACTGGCCCGGCATGTCTCGCGGAGTCAGCCCTGATCTGCCGACGATCAGCCTGCCGTTACATCCGCCTGGTACTTTCGATTTCAGCTGGGCCGACCTGCAAAAGAGCTCACCGATCCAGGACGATCCCAAGCCGTCCGCCGACCAGTTGGCGACCATCATTTACACCTCCGGCACCACCGGCATACCCAAAGGCGTGATGCACAGTTTCGCCAATCTGGGGTTTGCCACCACTCGCGGTACGCAGTTGTTTGGCTTGAATGAGTCGGATAGGCTGCTGTCCTACCTGCCGCTGTGCCATGTCGCCGAGCGGATGTTCGTTGAGCTGGCGTCGATCTACACCGGGCAAACGGTGTTTTTTGCCGAGAGCCTCGACACCTTCCTGGCCGATTTGCGCCGTGCACGTCCGACCGCGCTGTTCGGTGTGCCGAGGATCTGGACCAAATTCCAGATGGGCGTGTACAGCAAGATCCCGGCAAAGCGCCTCGACTTCCTGCTCGGTCTGCCGATTATCGGCAAGCGGGTCGGCCACAAAGTCCTGGCCGAGCTCGGGCTGGATGCCTTGCGCATCGCCTTGTCCGGCGCCGCGCCAGTGCCGCAGACCTTGCTGCTGTGGTACCGCAAACTGGGGTTGGATGTGCTGGAGGTCTATGGCATGACCGAAAGCTGCGGCTATTCGCACGTTGGCCTGCCGGGCCAGAACAAACCCGGCTGGATCGGCAAGCCCTGCCCGGAGGTCGAGGTGCGGATCGCTGAGTCGGGCGAGGTCATGGTGCGCAGCGGCGCGACCATGCTCGGGTATTTCAAGGAGCCTGAGAAAACCGCAGAAACCATCACCGGCGACGGCTTCCTGCGCACCGGCGACAAGGGCGAGGAAGACGCCGAAGGCAACCTGCGCCTGACCGGGCGACTGAAGGAAATCTTCAAGACCAGCAAAGGCAAATACGTCGCCCCGGCGCCGATCGAAAATCGTCTGGCGGAGCATTCGCGCATCGAGCAGGTGTGCGTGGTCGGCGATGGCCTGAGTGCACCGTTGGGGCTGTGCGTGCTCTCGGCGGTCGGTCAGCAGGACGCCAGCGGAACGGCGCGGGCGGGCCTGCATTCAAGCCTGGAAAAACTCTTGGAGGAGGTCAATGGCGTCCTCGACAAACACGAACGCTTGCGTCGATTGGTGGTGGTCAAGGACAGTTGGGCGGTGGAAAACGGCTTCCTGACGCCGACCCTGAAGATCAAGCGAAACGTGATCGAAGCGGCTTATGGCGCTCGGTTCGAGGAATGGAGTGAGCGCAGCGAAGCGGTGCTGTGGCAGGATTGAGTCACGAATAAAACCAACCAAGGAAAGCAACGATGAGTCTGTGGCGTACCACTCCCAACGTCGAGCAGTTGAACGCAATCCAGAAAAACACCATCGGCGAAGTACTGGATATTCGCTTCGAAGCCTTCGACGAAGCGTCCCTGACCGCGAGCATGGTCATCGACCATCGCACTCACCAGCCTTACGGCTTGCTGCACGGAGGCGCCTCGGTGGTGCTGGCCGAAACGGTCGGCTCGATGGCCAGTTATTTGTGCATCGACGCCAGCAAGTTTTACTGCGTGGGCCTGGAAATCAACGCCAACCATTTGCGCGGCTTGCGCAGCGGACGGGTCACGGCGGTGGCCAAACCGATTCATATTGGGCGCACGACGCATGTCTGGGATATCCGTTTGACCAGCGATGAGGGCAAGGCCAGTTGTGTGTCGCGGTTGACCATGGCGGTGGTGCCGTTGGGTGAGAATCCACCGGGTCGTTGATGTTTCAATATCAAAAGATCGCAGCCTGCGGCAGCTCCTACATTTAATTGCGTACATCCCGTAGGAGCTGGCGAAGCCTGCGATCTTTTGATCTTCGCGACATCTCCTACCACCATTCCTGGCAGTTATGGTCATTGCTGTAGGACGTCGTCTTACGGACAATCAACCCTTGTTTTCGTTGATGGATCACCGGTATGTCGCAACAGATATTTTTCGCCCACGCCAACGGTTTCCCCTCGGGCACCTACGGCAAGTTGTTCGCGGCGCTGGCGCCCGAGTATCAGGTGACGCATCTGCAGCAGCACGCCCACGACCCGCGTTTTCCGGCGGACGACAACTGGTACAACCTGGTGGACGAGCTGATTCATCACCTCAAGAAACAACCGGAACCGGTATGGGGCGTCGGTCATTCCTTCGGTGGTGTGCTGCATCTGCACGCGGCGTTGCGGTGCCCCGAGCTCTATCGCGGCGTGGTGATGCTTGATTCGCCGGTGCTGACCCGCGCTGATCAATGGGTGATCCGCGCCGCCAAACGCTTCGGTTTCATCGATCGCCTGACCCCGGCCGGCCGTACATTGGGACGACGGGAAGAGTTCGCCGATCTGGAGGCGGCTCGACTCTATTTCGCTGGCAAAACCCTGTTTCGCAGTTTCGACCCGGAATGCTTTGACGCTTACCTGCAACACGGTTTGCACAAGGTGGGCGACAAGCTGCGCCTGCGCTTCGACCCGGCCACGGAAATCAGTATCTACCGCGGCGTGCCGCACACCAGTCCCGGCCGCACTCGGCAACTGAAAGTGCCGCTGGCGGTGGTGCGCGGGCACAAGAGCCGGGTGGTGATGCGTCATCACGCAAGCCTCGTGGGGCGCTTGCCGCAGGGCGAGTCCCTGACCATGCCTGGCGGCCACATGTTTCCCCTCGAACGTCCCCTGGACACCGCCACGCTGCTGAAGAACCTGTTCAGCCGTTGGGAAGGTCGCCGCCAACAGGATTGCGCATGAACACCGTCGTTGAAGAAGTTCGCCTGAGCCTGCCGCACATCGAGTTGGCAGCGCACTTGTTCGGCCCCGAAGACGGCATGCCGGTGATCGCCTTGCATGGCTGGCTGGACAACGCCAACAGCTTCGCCCGGCTGGCGCCGAAGCTCAAAGGCTTGCGCATCATCGCGCTGGACATGGCCGGTCACGGTCATTCCGGGCATCGGCCGACCGGTGCCGGTTACGCGCTGTGGGACTACGCCCATGACGTGCTGCAAGTGGCCGAGCAATTGGGTTGGAAGCGCTTTGGCCTGCTGGGGCATTCCATGGGCGCGATCGTTTCGCTGGTGCTGGCCGGTTCGTTGCCGGAACGCGTGACCCACCTGGCGTTGATCGACGGCATCATTCCTCCTACAGACAAAGGCGAAAACGCTGCCGAACGGATGGGCATGGCCCTGCAAGCGCAGCTGGATTTGCGGGAGAAGCGCAAACCGGTCTACAACACGCTCGACCGGGCCATCGAGGCGCGCATGAAAGGCTTGGTCGCTGTCAGTCGCGAAGCCGCAGAACTGCTGGCCCAACGGGGATTGATGCCGGTGCCGGGCGGTTATACCTGGCGCACCGATAACCGACTGACGTTACCGTCGCCGCTGCGTCTGACCACCGAACAGGCGATGGCCTTCGTCCAGCGAGTCACTTGTCCTGCAAAACTGGTGGTGGCTGCCGACGGCATGCTCGCCAAACATCCCGAGTTGCTGGAGCGTCTACCCTTTAGCCGTGAACAGCTGCCTGGCGGCCATCATTTACACCTGAATGACGAACCCGGCGCCGACCTTGTCGCAGACTGTTTCAATCGGTTCTTCGCCGTTCCTTGACTTGCGCCGGGCAACTGTCGAGGCTGGGCGGGTTGAAATGGGAGACAACCATGATAGATCTCTACACCGCTGCGACCCCGAATGGCCACAAGGTCTCTATCGTGCTCGAGGAACTCGGCCTGCCCTACACGGTGCACGCCTTGAGTTTCGACAAAAAGGAACAGAAGTCCGAGGGCTTCCTCAAGATCAATCCCAATGGCCGGATTCCGGCGATTGTCGACCGCGCCAACGGCGATTTCGCCGTGTTTGAATCCGGCGCGATCCTGATTTACCTGGCTGAACTGAGCGGCAAACTGCTGTCAAAAGACCCCAAGGGGCGTTCAGTGGTCCTGCAATGGCTGATGTTCCAGATGGGTGGGATCGGCCCGATGCAAGGTCAGGCCAACGTGTTTTTCCGTTATTTCCCGGAGAAACTCCAGGGCGCCATCGATCGCTATCAACATGAAACCCGCCGCCTCTATGAAGTGCTCGACACGCGCCTGCAAGCCGTGGAGTTTCTGGCCGGTGAGTACAGCATTGCTGACATCGCCACTTATCCGTGGATCCGTGGCCACGAGTGGTCGGGTGTCGAGGTCGACGGTTTGCCGGCCTTGCAGCGCTGGATGGCAACCATGGAGGCGCGTCCGGCGGTACAGCGCGGTTTGCTGGTGCCTGAGCGCATCGATGACGCCAGTATCATCAAGGGTGCCCAGGCCATGCTGATCCGATGAGTCTATCCATGCGTTCACTCAGTCTGCTGTCGCTGTGTTGTTTCAGTCCGCTGTTATTTGCCGCCGATGTCCCGGGCAGTCAGGACCTGCCGATCGTGCCGCGTATGGCCGATGCGCAGATCGTCGACTATCGTCCGGTCACCGAACTTGAGCGGATCTATCCACTGGGTTCGATCCGCAAAATCAGCGGCCAGTTGCGCTTTGACGGCCAGGTCGCTGCCCGAGGGCAAACCACTTCGGTGACCTACGAGTTGCCGCCGGAGCATTCCTCCACCGAGGCTTTCACCGCCGCTCGTGAAGCCTTGCAGAAGCAGGACGCCCAATTGCTGTTCTGGTGCCAGGCCCGTGATTGCGGCGAAAGCAGCCTGTGGGCCAATGATGTCTTCGGCAATGCCAAGCTCTATGGCGCTGATGATCAGCAAGCGTTTTTGCTGTTGCGCCTGGCGGCCCCACAGGACAACACGCTGGTGGCGCTTTACAGCATCACGCGCGGCAATCGCAAAGCTTATCTGCACGTCGAACAGTTCGACGCCGCTGCGCCGCTGGGCGATTTGCTGCCGACCTCTGCAACCTTGCTTCGGGAGCTCAAAAGCACCGGTGAGCTCGATTTCCCCAAATTGACCGGCGATCCTGACGATGCCTGGCTGCGCCTGATCTCTCGTGGGCTGAATCTGGACACCACGTTGCGGGTCAGCGTTTCCGGGCCGAAGGCCGAAGCCTGGCGTCAGGCACTGATCGGGCAGGGTGTGCGTACCGCCAGGATGGAAGCGGGTAGCGTCGAAGGTGCTGGCTTGTACATCCAACTGTTGCGATAAGCTTTATCAGGCGAACGTACAAGCTGCGTTCGCCTACTCTTTTGCGATCTGACTTTTTTCGAGATTTAGATGATCAATAACGACCGGCTGTTGGTGCAGATCCTGCTCCTGGTGCTTTTTGGCGCGAGCTTCTGGGTGATGGCGCCGTTCTGGTCGGCGCTGTTCTGGGGCGCGGTGCTGGCGTTTGCCAGTTGGCCGCTGATGCGTTTGCTGACGCGTTTGCTCAATGGTCGCGAATCTCTGGCGGCCGCAGTGCTGACGCTGGGCTGGATGTTGCTGGTGGCGTTGCCGTTGGTCTGGCTGGGGTTCAACCTCGCGGACCATGTGCGCGATGCCACGGCGTTCATCAAGGATGTGCAGGTCGACGGGCTGCCGGAAGCGCCGACCTGGCTGGGCAGTATTCCCTTGGTGGGCGAGCGGCTGGTGGGGGTCTGGAACAGCATTGATCAGCAGGGCGCGGCGATGATGCTGGCGGTCAAACCTTATCTGGGTCAGGTCGGCAATTGGTTGCTGGCGCGCAGTGCGCAGATTGGCGGCGGGATACTTGAGCTGACGTTGAGTATCGTCTTCGTGTTCTTTTTCTACCGTGACGGGCCGCGTCTGGCGGCGTTTGTTCACGGGTTGCTGGAACGTCTGATTGGTGACCGTGCCGGGTATTACATCGAATTGGTGGCGGGCACGGTGCAGCGGGTGGTGAACGGTGTGATCGGGACGGCAGCGGCCCAGGCGGTTCTGGCGTTGATCGGGTTCTTGATTGCCGGGGTGCCCGGGGCGCTGGTGCTGGGGATCGTCACGTTTTTGTTGAGCCTGATTCCGATGGGGCCGCCGCTGGTGTGGATTCCGGCCACGGCGTGGCTGGCCTGGAAGGGTGAGTACGGGATGGCGGTGTTTCTCGGAATTTGGGGGACGTTCATCATCAGTGGCGTCGACAACGTGCTCAAACCGTACCTGATCAGCCGGGGCGGGAATTTGCCGTTGGTGATTGTCCTGCTCGGGGTGTTTGGCGGGTTGATTGCCTTTGGGTTTATTGGTTTGTTTATCGGCCCGACGTTGTTGGCGGTGGCCTACAGCCTGCTGAACGACTGGAGCAAGAGTCAGGCTCGGGTTGAGGATCGCCGGCCCTGAGGTTTTTGGTTGAAGCTTAGGGCCCCTTCGTCGGAACGCCGCCCGGAGCAGGCTCGCTCCCACATTGATTTTGTATCGATAACAAATTATGTGATCAATGCAGATCAACTGTGGGAGCGAGCTTGCTCGCGATGCTTTTGACTCAGGTCGCGACGTTCAGGTATTTGCCCACGGTCGCCACGTTGTCGAGCGAGTACTGCTTGCTCAGGTTGGCGATCATTTTGTTCAGAGCTTCGGTCACGTTCGACTGATCGGTGGAGCTGTCGGTGTTTCGCTCGCGGCCGGCTTGCAACGCCGCTTTCAACTCGTCGCTGCTGACGCCGCCACTGCTGTCGCTATCCAGCACTTTGAGCAATGCGGCACTTGTATCGGTGCTGGTCGATGAGGCGCTGCTGGTCTGCAACGCGCTGGTCAGTTCGGTGGCGCTGACACTGCCGTCGCTGTCCGCATCGAGCTGGCTGAACAGTTCTTCGCTGGACACTTGTCGAGGTGGCGGCGGAGGAGGGGCGAGGCTGGCGGCGAGTTCGTCCTGGCTGACGGAGCCGTCTTCGTTCTTGTCCAGGGCCGAGAAGATTTCTGTGCTGTCGGCACTGCTGCCGGCGCTGGCCAGGCCGTTGCTCAGTTCATCGCTGCTGATGGCGCCGTCACCGTCGGCGTCCAGGGCGCTGATCAGCGCGTCAGTCAGTTCGGTGTTCGGTGCCTGGTCCCGTGGCGGCGGAGGGGCCATCGCGGCCATTTCTTCACTGCTCAGGCTGCCGCTTTCGTCGCTGTCCAGGTCGGCGAAATTCTTGCTCAGGCTCACCAGCAGGCCGTCGTCGGTTTTCTGCGACAGGGCGCTCTTGAGTTCATCCTGATCCACCGCGCCATCGCTGTTGCTGTCGAGTTTGGCGAGCAATTCTTTCTGAAACTGCTGACTGTGGGCGGTGCTGGTTGTGGTGCTGCTGGTGCTGGTATAGCTCGTGTAACCGCTGACGCTACCGATCATTGCGCTCACTCCTTGGAATGGATAGCCGGTGGGTGCACCGGCTTATGCAGCCTCAAGGGGCAAGTTGTCGTGGGTATGTGAGGTTTGTACCGAACGGTACACAGAGCACGACAGATCCGTGTAGCAGCTGGCGAAGCCTGCGTTCGGCTGCGAAGCAGTCGTGAGACCATCCATCGCGGTGTTTCAGGACGATTGATGTGGCAGGATCTACGACTGCTTCGCAGCCGAACGCAGGCTTCGCCAGCTGCTACAAGGATCGAGGTAGCCGTATAACGGCGGTCAAGCCACCACCGGGGGTTTCTTCCAGGCTCAACTGCCCACCCAGGCGTTCGGCCGCTTCGCGGGCGATGGTCATGCCCAGCCCGACGCCACCGGAGTTGCGGTTTCGCGAACCTTCCAGACGAAAGAACGGCTCGAACACGGCTTCACGTTTATCCGCCGCAATACCCGGCCCATGGTCGATGACCCGGATCACCAGGGTTTCGCGCGTGTCTTCAAGCGTAATCATTGCCTGCCCGGCATAACGCAGGGCATTGTCCAGCAGGTTGTTGATGCACGAGCGCAAGGCCATCGGCTGCACTTGCAACGGTGCGCAGTGGCCACTGGTCAGAACATTGGCGCCCTGGTCCTGGGCGTTTTCACTCAGGGATTCGACCAGCGCCTGCACATCCATCCATTGCACAACTTCACTGGTCCGCTGTTCATGCAGGTAAGTGAGGGTGGCGTCGAGCATGCCGATCATGTCGTCCAGATCCTGACGCATCTGGCCTTGCAATTTGTTGTCGTCGATCTGCTCCAGCCGCAGCTTGAGCCGCGACAGCGGCGTGCGCAGGTCATGGGAGACGGCGCCCAGCATCCGCGAACGTTGCTGCACTTGTTCACGAATGCGTTGCTGCATCTTGTTGAAGGTGTGTGCCGCTTGCCGTGCTTCCCGTGGGCCGGACTCATCCAGAGGCGGGCTGTCGAGATTTTCGCTCAGTCGCTCGGCAGCATCGCTCAGGCGCTGGATCGGCCGGCTCAACAGTTTGGCACCGTACCAGGCGGCGATGATCAGCGAGACCAGTTGAAAGGTCAGCGGCACCAAGGGGCCGCCGAACCACGGCCGCGGTGGCCGATTTACGAAGCGCGGGTCCATCGGCGGGCGCTGTCCGTCGAAGTTTTCGGAAAACCCCGGCGGCGGAGGGGGCGGTGGCGGGCCGTAATAGTGAAACCAGAAAAACGCCAACAAGTGCGCCAGGATGATCGCCACCAGCAGCATGCCAAACAGGCGGCCGAAGAGCGTATCGAAGCGCGCACGCATCAACCGATGTCTCTGGCGTCGAACAGATAACCCTCACCGCGAACGGTCTTGATCAGCTGCGGGGCTTTCGGGTCATCACCAAGTTTCTGGCGCAAGCGCGAGACCAGCAAGTCGATGCTGCGATCAAAGGCTTCGATCGAGCGACCGCGAGCGGCGTCCAGCAGTTGTTCGCGGCTGAGTACCCGGCGCGGACGTTCGATGAACACCCAGAGCAAACGGAACTCGGCGTTGGACAACGGCACCACCAGACCATCAGCGGCGATCAATTGGCGCAGCACGCTGTTCAGGCGCCAGTTGTCGAAACGGATGTTCGCCCGTTGTTCAGTGCGATCGTCGCGCACCCGGCGCAGGATAGTCTGGATGCGCGCCACCAATTCTCGCGGTTCGAACGGCTTGGCCATATAGTCGTCGGCGCCCAGTTCCAGGCCGATGATCCGGTCGGTCGGCTCGCAGCGGGCAGTGAGCATCAGAATCGGGATGTCCGATTCGGCGCGTAGCCAGCGGCACAGTGACAAACCGTCTTCGCCGGGCAGCATCAGGTCGAGCACCACCACGTCGAAATGCTCCGCGTGCAGCGCCAGGCGCATCGCGGCGCCATCGGTGACGCCGCTGGCATGAATGTTGAACCGGGCCAGATAGTCGATCATCAGTTCGCGGATCGGGACGTCATCGTCGACGATCAGGGCGCGAATGCTCCAGCGTTTGTCGTCGTCGGGCGCTTTTTGATCGTCGTTCACAGGTGCGTGGAGGTTGTGCATGCGTGCGTTCATCTGCCAGGTAGGCTGCCAACCACAAAGATGGGCTGCGAGGTTGTGGTTTCAGCATAGGCGTCCGGCCCGGAGGCGGGAAGTGCTGTAAGGACGTGTTGCGGCTGCCGAAGGTAACGTTGAAGGGTGTTGCAGGCGTGTCATGTGTGTATCTGACTCGACACAATTGGTGCAAGGGCTAGTCTTGCTTGAGCCGCCTCGACGAATTACCGATCATCGGGTCCCGCAGAGGCGCTGGTTCCGCTACAATGCGCGCCGATTTCGACCTGCCTGAGAGCCCACTCATGTCCGCCTGCCAGACTCCTATCATCGTCGCCCTGGATTTTCCCACCCGTGACGCCGCACTGAAGCTGGCCGATCAGTTGGACCCGAAGCTGTGCCGGGTCAAAGTCGGTAAAGAACTGTTCACCAGTTGCGCTTCGGAAATCGTTGGCACCCTGCGTGACAAGGGTTTCGAAGTGTTCCTGGACCTCAAGTTCCATGACATCCCGAACACCACCGCCATGGCCGTCAAGGCGGCTGCTGAGATGGGCGTGTGGATGGTCAATGTGCACTGCTCCGGTGGTTTGCGCATGATGGCCGCGTGCCGCGAAGTGCTCGACCAGCGCACCGGTCCGAAACCACTGCTGATTGGCGTGACCGTGCTGACCAGCATGGAGCGTGAGGATCTGGCGGGTATCGGTCTGGATATCGAGCCGCAGGAGCAAGTGTTGCGCCTGGCCGCGTTGGCGGAAAAAGCCGGGATGGACGGTCTGGTGTGCTCGGCCCTGGAAGCCCAGGCCCTGAAATCGGCGCACCCGTCGCTGCAACTGGTGACTCCGGGGATTCGTCCGGCGGGCAGCGCCCAGGACGATCAACGCCGCATTCTGACGCCGCGTCAGGCGCTGGATGCCGGTTCCGATTATCTGGTGATCGGCCGTCCGATCAGCCAGGCAGCGGACCCGGCCAAGGCGTTGGCAGCCGTAGTCGCCGAACTGGCCTGATCTAACACCGAAGATCAAAATGTGGGAGCGGGCTTGCTCGCGAAGGCGGAGTGTCAGTCACCGTTGATGTCGGCTGACACTCCGCCTTCGCGAGCAAGCCCGCTCCCACATTTATAATTGGCGTTAAACCTTCAGCACCAACTTCCCGAAATTCTCGCCGCTGAACAACTTCATCAGCGTCTCCGGGAACGTCTCCAGTCCTTCAACAATATCTTCCTTGCTCTTGAGCTGCCCCTTGGCCATCCAGCCGGCCATTTCCTGTCCGGCGGCGGCGAACTGTGCTGCATAGTCCATCACCACAAAACCTTCCATCCGCGCGCGGTTGACCAGCAACGCCAGGTAGTTGGCCGGGCCTTTGACCGCTTCCTTGTTGTTGTACTGGCTGATGGCGCCACAGATCACCACCCGCGCTTTCATGGCCAGGCGACTCAACACCGCGTCGAGGATATCGCCGCCGACGTTATCGAAATACACATCGACACCTTTCGGACATTCGCGCTTGAGACCGGCGTGGACGTCTTCGTTTTTGTAATCGATGGCACCGTCAAAACCCAGTTCGTCGATCAGGAACTGGCACTTGTCCGCGCCCCCGGCAATGCCGACTACCCGGCAACCTTTGATCTTGGCGATCTGCCCGGCAATGCTGCCCACCGCACCCGCAGCACCTGACAACACCACGGTGTCACCCGCCTTAGGCGCGCCGACATCGAGCAGGGCGAAATAGGCGGTCATCCCGGTCATGCCCAGCGCCGACAGATAGCGCGGCAGAGGCGCCAGTTTCGGATCGACCTTGTAGAAACCTCGTGGCTCGCCGAGGAAGTAATCCTGCACCCCCAAGGCACCGTTGACGTAGTCCCCGACCGCGAAACCCGGATTATTCGAGGCAACGACTTTGCCTACGCCCAATGCGCGCATGACTTCGCCGATACCGACCGGCGGGATGTAGGACTTGCCCTCGTTCATCCAGCCACGCATGGCGGGGTCCAGGGACAGGTATTCGTTTTTGACCAGGATCTGCCCCGCAGCCGGTTCGCCGACCGGTACTTCTTGATAGGTGAAGGTCTCGCGGGTCGCCGCGCCCACCGGACGTTTGGCGAGCAGGAACTGGCGATTGGTCTGGGTAGTCATGACAGGCACTCAAGATGAATGAAGACTTGTTGATAGACCTTCATGGTCGATGCCGCAAGTTTGGCTGATGCGGCGAATGCATATCGATCCAGTGCAGTGATAGTCGAACCGGCGGTTTTATCACTGTCACTCATGGGCACCCAACCGGCCTTCTGATAGTGCTGCCGCGCTGCAGGCCCTTGTGGCTAGATTGCGAATACGCGATCCCCCGCATCTTCTCTTCGAGGACATAACAATGAGCATGACGTTTTCTGGCCAGGTCGCCGTGGTGACGGGCGCCGCCAATGGCATTGGCCGCGCGACCGCCCAGGCATTCGCTGCTGAAGGCTTGAAAGTGGTAGTGGCCGACCTGGATGCGGCGGGTGGTGAGGGCACGGTGGCGCTGATTCGTACCGCTGGCGGTGAAGCCACCTTCGTGCGCTGCAACGTCACGCTGGAAAGCGATGTAAAAAATCTGATGGACGAGGTGGTCAATACCTACGGCCGTCTCGACTATGCCTTCAACAATGCCGGCATCGAGATCGAGAAAGGCAAACTGGCCGAAGGCACGGTCGACGAGTTCGACGCGATCATGGGCGTCAACGTCAAAGGCGTCTGGTTGTGCATGAAGTACCAGTTGCCCTTACTGCTGGCCCAGGGCGGCGGTGCAATCGTCAATACCGCTTCGGTAGCCGGCCTCGGGGCTGCGCCGAAGATGAGCATTTACGCGGCGTCGAAACATGCGGTGATCGGCCTGACCAAATCGGCAGCCATCGAATACGCCAAGAAAAAGATTCGGGTGAACGCGGTGTGTCCGGCAGTGATCGACACCGACATGTTCCGCCGTGCCTATGAAGCCGACCCGAAGAAAGGCGAGTTCGCCAATGCCATGCACCCGGTTGGGCGCATCGGCAAGGTCGAGGAAATCGCCAGCGCGGTGCTGTACCTGTGCAGTGACGGCGCAGCGTTCACCACAGGGCATTCACTGGCGGTGGACGGTGGCGTCACGGCGTTCTGAAACCAGGCACTGCAACGTAGGAAAAAACCCGCATTTGTGCGGGTTTTTTTTCGGTTCCTTAAAGGTGCCGGACAATGTGTTTCAAATGGTTAGAACCGATGGTTTTAGCGGCGTTGTCGCACAGCTGATTGACCGCTCCTGTGATTAACTGTTTCCCGCAAAACGGACAGGAGTTTGCTTGCTCATGGAGTTGAGAATCGATCGACAGGCATTGGTGCCGGTCGTACAGCAAATCGTCGACGCGCTAGCCTGCTGGCTTTGCCGTGGCGAGGTGCCACCGGGGACGCGTTTGCCTTCCGTGCGGCAAATCGCCCGGATCAATTTGCTCAGTCAGTCCAGCGTCGTTGAGGCCTGTGAGCGTCTGGTGGCTCAAGGGGTGCTGGCGTCGCATCATGGCGCCGGTTTCATTGTCGCCATGCCAGCGCTGGCCGCTCAGGGGCAACAGGATTGCCCCTGGTTCGAGGGGGCAGAAAAGAAGCAGTGCGGCACTTCGGGCGAACTCAAACTGGGGTGTGGCGGACTGCCCGAGAGCTGGCGCGAAACTGACGACCTGAGCTACGCGATCCGCCAGGTCTGCCGCACCGACATGGCCGGTCTGTTCAACTACAGCACGCCACTGGGCCTGCCAGCCTTGCGCCAGCAGATCCACAAGCGCCTGAAACAGCTCGATATCCTGGTGGAGGAAAGTCGGATCCTGACAACGGCGGGGGCCAGTCAGGGGCTGGACCTGATCGTGCGGACCTTGTTCAAGCCGGGTGATTGCGTGGTGGTGGAGAATCCCGGTTATTCCTTGCTGTTCGACCTGCTCAGGCTGCACGGTGTCAGCATGATCGAGGTGCCGCGAACCCCGCGCGGGCCGGACATTGAAGCGCTTGAGGCGCTGCTGGTTAAGTACAGACCTTGCGGGATCTTCATCAATAGCTTCTATCACAATCCCACTGGCAGCAGCCTGGCGCCGGCGGTGGCGCAGCGTGTTCTGCAACTGGCCAAAACCTATGGCCTTCTGGTAATCGAGGATGACGTCTATGCGGATTTGCACAGCGGCCCCGGTACGCGCCTCGCTGCGTTGGGTATCGATGACAACGTGATCTACGTCGGCAGCTACTCCAAAACCCTCAGCAGTTCGTTGCGGGTCGGTTTTGTAGTGGCCGGCGCCGGGGTTATTTCGCAGCTGGCCGAGGTCAAAATGATCAGCAGCATGGGCGCTTCACGGTTTTGCGAGTCGGTGCTGGCAAGCCTTTTAGCCAGCGGTGCCTACCGCAAATTGGTCCAGCGCCAGCGCCAGCGTTTGAGCAATGACAGGGAGGCTGCGTTGCAAGTGCTTGAAGACGCCGAATGGGAGGTTTTCGGTAAGCCGGTTGGAGGCCTGTTCATCTGGGCGCGATCGCGGATGTCCGACTACGCTCAGGTGCGCAAACAAGCCCAGCGCTTCGGTGTCCTGTTGTCTTCTTCGACGGCATTCAGTCCCACCGCAGAGGCCAGTGACTGGCAGCGTATCAATGTGGCCTATGCCTGTGATCCGCGAGCCCGGGCGTTTTTTCAGGCCACCGCTCTGGATCGACCTCAAGCGTTCTGAAAACGACGTAAGCGTAGCTTTTTGCCATTATTCCGACGCCAGAGACTTGTGTTGATACAGGCCCGTTGCGAATCTGCGTTAACAGACTATGTCAGGGGACTAAGTGCAATGATTTCGGCCGTGCAAGGACGTTTTGCCAACCTCGGTATGGCGAAAAAACTGGGTGTCGGGTTTGTACTGGTGCTGCTGTTGACAGCCTTGGTGGCGGCCATCGGCGTATGGTCCTTGCAAACCATCAGCCAGCGCTTCGACGGGCTCAAGCAGATGTCGTCGCTCAACAGCGGTTTGCTCAAGGTGAGACTGCTTGAGCAGGAATACGCCTTGCACGGCAACCCGAAAACCGCCGATGCCCTGCACGAGGGCGTTGACGGCCTGATCGCCCTGGCAACCCAACTGAAAACGGCGTCTGCGGCCAACGTGCCGGTGATGGATGACGTCGAGCAGTCCTTGGGGGCTTACCGCAAGGCCTTTGACGAGTTCGTTTCGCTCAGCCAGGCCAAGGACCTGGCGCTGGAGATGGCCAGTTGGTCAGTGTCCAGCGTGGCCAATAATCTTGACGTGTTGCAGGCCGGGCTGGCCGATGATGGCGCTTATGCCTTGAAGGAATCCGAAGGCAAGGACGGGGGGCAGTTTATCGAGCAGGCCAATCAGGTCAGCCAGGTGTCACGGTTGATGTTGCAAGCCATGAACGAAGCACGTGTGCGCCTGGACCTGAGCCGCAAGGGCGACGACAGCGCAGGGCAGGGCAAGATCGAGCAGGCCGACCAGGCACTGACCCAGGCCGAGCAACTGAAAACCACGGTCAAGGATGAGGGTTACCAGACGGTCCTCAATGAAGTGGTCGGGCACATTGGCGGATTCAGCGAAAAACTGGCCGAGTACACGGGCCTGCTGGCGCAGGAAAAAACCGTTTATGAGCAACTCCATCAGCGCGCCGCTCAGGTGGTGGAGCGGGTGGATCAGGCCTATGTCGCCGAAGACCAGTCGATGCAGGCAGAGCTGAAAAAGAACTCGCTGCTGATCATCGGTTCCTCGGCGCTGGCGCTGCTGGTCGGGCTGATTGCGGCCTGGGTGATTACCCGGTTGATCGTGGCACCGCTGCGCAGTGTGATCCGTGTTGCTCAACAGATTGCCTCTGGCGATTTGAGTGCGGCGGTTGAAGTGACCCGTCGTGATGAGATCGGGCAGCTGATGCAGGCCATGCAGCAGATGGGCGCAGGGCTTAGCAGTATTGTCAGCGGTTTGCAGGCGGGTATCGAACAGTTGGCCAGTTCAGCGCAGTCACTGTCGGCGGTGACCGAGCAGACCAATCTTGAAGTCAGCAGCCAGAAGGAAGAAACCGAACAGGTCGCTACCGCGATGAATCAGATGACCGCCACCGTGCACGACGTTGCGCGTAACGCGGAGGAAGCCGCTCAGGCGGCGCAGACGGCGGACGGCAAGGTTGAAAGTGGTCAGCAGGTGGTGCGCCAGAGCATGGCGCGGATCGAGCAGTTGGCGAATTCAGCCACCTCGGCCAGTTCGAGCATCGAAAGTTTGAGTGCGGAAATCCAGAACATCGGCACAGTGCTGAGCGTCATCAAGAGTGTGGCTGAACAGACCAATCTGTTGGCCCTCAACGCCGCGATCGAGGCGGCTCGAGCCGGCGAGCAGGGCAGGGGCTTTGCGGTAGTCGCCGATGAAGTGCGGGCCCTGGCCAAGCGTACTCAACAATCGACCGAGGAGATTGAACGACTGGTGAGCGCCTTGCGTTCGGCGGCTCAGTCTTCTGTTCAGCAAATTCAGAACAGTGGCGAGCTGGTGAAGCTGGCGGTGAGTGATGCGTTGCAGACTGAGAGTGCGCTGGGGAGTATTGCAGCAGCAGTGTCTTTGATTCAGCAGATGAACCAGCAGATTGCAGCGGCTGCCGAGGAGCAGAGTTCGGTGGCTGAGGAGATTAATCGCAGTGTCACGAGTATTCGGGCCAGTGCGGATCAGTCTTCGTTGGCGATGCAGGGGAATGCGGCTTCCAGTATTGAGTTGGCGCAGTTGGGGGTTGAGTTGAAGGGGATGGTGGGGCACTTTCGGCTTTGAGGCGTACACCTATCAACTGTGGGAGCCGGGCTTGTCGGGTCGCCGCATCGCCGCGATGGCGGCCTGACAGTCGACCTATCCTTCCTGGGTGTACACGCCAAACTCAACGCAAAAAAAAGCCACCTGTTTAGGTGGCTTTTCTGCTTTTTGTGATCAGTCGTAGATCACTTTTTTCTTCCAGTCCGCATCGGCCTCGACGTCTTTGAGGCCTTCGGTCAGCTGGTTCACTTCGCCTTCTACCGGGGCGATGTTGTCCATGACTTGTGCGTTGGCGCGAGCCAGGAGTTTTTCCAGGTATTCCAGTTGTTCGGCGTAGACCTGCGGTTCCTGTTGTTTGCGCAGGTATTGCACGCCGCGTTCGAATGCCAGGCGGGCCTGGCCGGGCTGGTTCTGTTGCAGGGCATGCTGGCCGAGGTTGTTGAAGAACTCGATGTGCAGCAGGACCAGGATGTGGCGAACTTCGCGGATCCAGCGTTTGGCTTCGTTGGTTGGCAGGAAGCCGTCCTGTGCGGCGCGGGTGATTTGGCCGTGCAGGGCTTCGAGCAGGAAACGTACGTCCTTGGCTTTGGCTTCGGTCTGTATCGGTGCGGGCGGGTTGTTGACCGGGATCGATTCGCCCTGGCCGACCAAGGCGCTTAGTTCGCCAATCCGTGCCTTGAGGTTGGAGCTGGTTTTTTCCAGATTGAGCAGGCGTTGGCAGACGTTCAATTCCAGGCGGGTCAACAGCAGCTTGAGGCCCGGTGTCATCAATTGGCCGGGAAAGGTCTCGGTGATTTCGCCGCAACGACGTAGACGATCGTTGAGCTCAACTTTGGCGCGGGCCTTTTCCAGCTTATTGTTTTCCACCACATGGTTCATGTAGCCAATGGCGATCAATAGTGCGATCCCGGCTACGACTAGCAGGGTGATCATGAGTGGTGTCACCGGTAAGACCTCTTTATGGGGTTCGCGTGCGAGTGTAGTGGCTTGGCATTGGGACGCATAGCGCCACTCAGCGAGTTGAATCGGCTACTGCACTGCCTGTATCGGCCGCGTTCCTGCTTATATAAGTAATAGCGTGCGAGGTGCACATTGCCATCATCTTTGGCGTGGGTGGACTATAACGTCTTGGCGGGTGTCAGAATATAGGCGTCAAACCCCGGGCGATGGAAAAGCCCGATTAGTGTCTGAAAGCGGGGCGAAGTCATTGATTTAAATAAATTTATATCTGGGGGTTGACGACCCCTCAATCCATCCATAGAATGCGCGCCACTTACAGCGTAAAGCACACAGCGAAACGCGGTAGGGAGTGAATGTTGTACGTGTGTCCCCTTCGTCTAGTGGCCTAGGACACCGCCCTTTCACGGCGGTAACAGGGGTTCGAGTCCCCTAGGGGACGCCAT
>NZ_SOPU01000014.1:27913-28137 GCF_004402115.1 Pseudomonas sp. F01002
ATTTTAAACAGCGTTGCTTTCGGGCAGGGCTGAGTGAAACCAAAACCAGCATCTTCGGATGCGGATTTGGGCACTGAAATACACACCATGTGTTTCAGTTAGCGTGTCCCCTTCGTCTAGTGGCCTAGGACACCGCCCTTTCACGGCGGTAACAGGGGTTCGAGTCCCCTAGGGGACGCCATTTGCGGGAATAGCTCAGTTGGTAGAGCACGACCTTGCCAAGG
>NZ_SOPU01000014.1:28175-81238 GCF_004402115.1 Pseudomonas sp. F01002
GTGCATTTTTTATGGCGCAACAAAAAAGAACCTTAGTTTGGTCAGGTAGGCGACAACGCACTTTGTAGCAGCCGGACGCAGGCTTCGCCAGCTGCAATGTATTGTGTCGTTCTCTGGGGCCTTTTTTGTTTGGACCCGTCAGCATGGCGGGTCCGGCAAGCGATCAGAGTTTCGGCAACTGCCCGATGCGCCCCATCATCTCGGTCACGATCTGCAGATCCAACAGGAACTGGTCGACGGTCTTGAACTCGTTGTCAGTGTGGCCGGTGTACTTGACCTCGGACCTGGCCAGGCCGAATTGCACGCCATTGGGCAGTTCATGGACCGAGGTGGCGCCGGCGGAAGTACCGAACTTGTGCTCCATGCCAAGGTTTTCGCTGGCTACAGCCTGCAGGGCCTTGACCCATTCACCCTCAGGATTGCGGTACATCGGCTCGGCGATCGAGTAGTCGATGGCTACCGCGACGTGGGTCTTCTTGCTCCAGGCATCAAGCTTGTCGGCGATTTCGGTCTTGAGCGTTTCCGGCGACTTACCCTTTGGCACGCGCAGGTTTACCGCGAGCTTGAAGACTTTTTCATCCATTGCGACATAAGTCAGGGAAGCGGTCAGCGGTCCCATGAAGGCATCGGAAAAGCCGACCGCCAATTTGCCACCCAGGTAATCCAGCCCCCAGTTGTCGGCCGCATAGCGGGCGGCGTCGGTAATGTGGTTGTGCTTGAGCGCAACTTTTCCGTCAAGGCTGTTGATGAAGTCCAGCATCCTGGCTACCGGGTTGACGCCTGACTCGGGCTCGGAGGAGTGGGCCGAAACGCCGGTGACCGTCAGCTTGACGTCCTTGCCGACGACCTTGGCGGTTACTTCGAAATTGCCGCCGTTGCGCTTGGCATAATCGCTACCTGCCTTCTGCAGGCTGGCGGCCAATTCAGCAGGCTTGTCACTTAAAAGGGTGGCGACCGATGTCGACGGAATCTGGTTGGTGGCCATGCCGCCCGTCATCGAGATGATTTCAGCGCCCTTGCCCTCTGCTTTGCGCTTGGCGAAGTTCGCCATGACGGTGCCGTAGCCTTTCTCGGCAATCACCACCGGGTAGCTGCCATCCAGCGCCAGGTTGTAGTTGGGTGTCGGGTTGTTTTCGAAGTAATAGGGGATGGCGTCGCCGGTGGTTTCTTCGGTGGTGTCGACCAGCAGCTTGAGATTCCTGGCCAGCGGCAGCTTCTCTTCCTTGATGATCTTCATGGCGTAGAGCGCTACCACGATGCCGTTCTTGTCATCCTCGGTACCCCGGCCATACCTGCGGTCGCCGATCAGGGTGATTTTGAACGGATCGAGTCGGGTGCCGTCTTTCAGGACCCAGTTCTCCGGCGTCACGGGCACCACGTCGGCATGCGCGTGAATGCCCACGACTTCATCGCCACTGCCTTCCAGGGATATCTCATAGACGCGGTTGTCGATGTTGCGAAAATTCAGGTTGAAGGTCTGGGCAAGGCTCTTGATCTTGTCGGCGATCTTGATGAATTCGGGATTGTCGTGCTGGGCAACGCCATCCACACGGAAGGTCGGGATGGCCACCAACTCGCGCAGGGTCTCGGTGGCGGCGCTGCCGTACTTCACGCGTGCATAGAGGCCGAGCAGGCGATGGATCTCGTTCTGCTGTTCTGAAGAAAGGGTCTTGTTGTCGAGAAAGGCACTGATGGCCGGGCCGAGGTCGTCGGTTTTGCCAAGGTCGCTTTTGGCCAGGCCTCCCAGGAACTGCCTGAAATCCGTTACCGATTCGTCGCTGAAGGTCTTGAGGATGGCCGCGCTCTGTTGCGGGGTGATGTTAGCGTGCGCGGTCAGGGTGAACGACGAAAGGCTGGCCAGTATCAGGGTTGACGCGGCCAGGTGCTTGAGTGAGAAACTCATTGCTGAGGGCATTCCTTTGCAGGCAGTTTGTGAGAAGTTTCTGATCGATGAGACAGAAACGTTACCAAGCTAACACCACGAGAGAGCGATAGGGGAGTCCCCGCAGTGGGATCTGTCGCACAGAAATGCAAAAGCGGCGCAGAAACGAAAAAGGCCCGCCAGTCAGACTGAGCGGGCCTTTTGCATGGGCGCAGGTTTTACATCGACAGAATCAGGCGCCCGGCGAACAGGATCAGAATCACCCCCATGGTGCGTTCGAACCAGTGCCCCATGCGCATAAAAAGCAAGCGCACCCGGGCGCTGGAAAAGAACAGCGCGACGATCACAAACCACAGCGCATTCACAAAACACATCCAGATTCCGTAAAGCGCCTGGATCTTCAGTGGCGTTGTGGCGCTGATGATGGTGGTGAAGATCGCCAGGAAAAATAGTGTGGCTTTCGGGTTGGTCGCGTTGGTCAGGAATCCGGTGGTAAATGCCTTCAGCAATGTTTGTTCTACGGCCGGTTCGTCAGGTTTGTCGCCTTCCAGTACGGTCTTGGGCTTGCTGCGAAGCAGGCTGACGCCGAGGTACAAAATGTAAGCGCCACCCACAACCTTGGCCACCGTCAGCAGCCAAGGCGTCGTGTGCATCAGCGCGCCGACGCCGAGCAGGGTGTAAAGCACATGCACGGAAATACCCGCACCGATGCCCAGCGCCGTGCAAATCCCGACCAGTCGACCGAAGCGCACACTCTGACGGATGGTCACTGCGAAGTCCGGTCCAGGTGCAACCACGGCCAGAAAGTGGATAGTTGCCAGCGCCAGAAACTCGCCCAGGTAATTCGAAAGCATCTCAACTCCAGAAAGTAAGGGGTGATGCATTGCCGCGATAGCCGACAAAGAACGAAAGGCTCAAGCGCGGATCAGCCACACCCGGTGTCACCGAGTGCATGCAGCGCGAATTGAACATGATGAAATCACCGGGCTCGGGAAGAATCTCCAGGGTCGGAGTCCCGAGCAGAGCCGGATCGATTCCGTAACTGTCGCCACGCATTTCGTCGAACTGGTCCGGAGAGATGTCGTGGTCCCACATCTGCAGTGCACCGCCCTCGGCGGGCATGTTCAGGTAAACATTGCAGGCGAACTGCGCTTCCAGGCTTTTGGCCTGGTAACTGTCCGGGGCGTCCTTGGCGAAAATGTCGTGGTGGGCCAGAAAACAGATCCCGGGTTTCACCACCCGGGACAGCCCGACATACATCTTGCGACCGTAGAGATTTTCCAGGTGCGCACCCGCCGGCCAGGACTCGTCGAGCATGCAGCGCAGGGTGTCGACGGGGGACGAATAGGGCGCACACCGGTTGCGCAATTCCGCAATGTTGCGGGTGGCGCGTTCGAAATAATCTTCGATCAGCAGCGGCTGGTTTTCCGCTTCATAAAACGCCATGCCGATGCGACCGATGCTCGGCGCATTGATATAGCCTTCGAAGCCAGGGGCGAGGATCTTGTCGCCAATCTGAATCGCCAGTGGCTTGGGCAACAAGCCTTTGACGCGGATGGCGAGGACTTCTTCGTTGGCTAGTTTTTTTATGCACGTCTCATCGAGACGCTCGACGTCAAGCATCATGTCTTAGGTCCATCTATCAGATAGTCAACAGAACCCGCGACCGCAGGTTCCCCCGGCGTCAGGCAATGACAGGAACGGCATCGCCCAAATGCTCAATCCACGCTGTAGTGGACTGACAGCGTTCCCTTCTTCAGTGAAAGGGAAGCGATCGTGACCGTGCCCAAATCCTTCAGGCTACGTACATGGGTGCCGCCGCAGCCGTAGGCGGGCAGTTCACCGAAACCGATTTCCCGGGCACCTTCACGCATCGACGTCAGGCGCGGCAAATCATGGGCGATCCACTGCTCGATACCGTGCTGAATCATCTCGGCATCAACCTCTTTTGCCGACTCTGCCGGCTTGAATTGCACGCGTCCTTCGCCCGGCCAGTGATGAGCCTTGATCGGCATCCACCCTAGCGCCTGAACAAAGTGGCCGATCAGGTGGCCGGCGGAATGCATGCGTGAATTGAACTGGCGGCGTTGTTCGTCGACCCGAATCTGAGTCATGCCCGGTTTTACCGGATGGTCGACGAAATGAATGATCCGGTCCGGATCCTGAACCACGCGCAGCACCCGGCTTTCGCCGATCCAGCCGGTGTCAAAGGGCTGGCCACCGCCTTGGGGATGAAACAACGTGGCGCGCAGCACCACGGCAAATTCGTTCTCGTGGGGCGTGCAATCCAGGACTTCCACATTGGCCTTGAGGTCATCACTATGGAAAAAGAGGCGAAGCGTCATATTCCATGCCCTTATTAACAATTCTATTTTTTATTATATGAAGCGTGGAATTGCGTGATAATCCGTTCAAACATCAAAGGACTGTTGCGCTGTGAGCATAAATCTTCCACTACCGCTGCTCGGTGAAATGGCGATCTTCGTCAAGGTTGTCGAGACTGGCAGCTTCTCCGAGGCTGCTCGACAGTTGGGTTCTTCCCCCTCGGCGGTCAGTCGCAGCATTTCGCGCCTGGAGAAGGCGCTCGCCACCCGTTTACTGCAGCGAACCACGCGCAAGTTGCGCTTGAGCGACGGTGGGGAAGAGGTGTTCAAGCGTTGCCAGGAGATGGTCAGCGCAGCCAAGTCGGTAATGGAAATCAGCGGCCAATTCACCCATGAAGCGGAAGGACTGGTGCGCGTCAGTGTGCCGAAGGCGGTGGGGCGTTTCGTGATTCATCCGCATATGCCGGAATTTTTGCGTCGTTATCCCAAAGTGGATGTGGAACTGTTGCTTGAGGACCGCCAGGTGGATTTGATCGACGACAACGTTGATCTGGCGATTCGTATTACAGATCGGCCGCCTGCCGGACTGGTCGGGCGGCAATTGCTGACCATCGATCATTTGCTCTGTGCAACGCCGCAATACCTGGCCGAACACGGCACGCCGACCCATCCCCACGACTTGCTCAACCACAGCTGCATCTACCTGGGCGAAACCCCGAGCGATGCACGCTGGAAATTCAAGAAAGGCACCAAGGCTGTCACCGTTGGCGTGCGCGGACGGTATGCGGCCAATCACACCGGCGTGCGGTTGGGCGCAGTGTTGCAGCACATCGGGATTGGCAGCCTGCCGTACTTCACCGCACGTTATGCGCTGGAGCAGGGGCTGATCGTGCAGGTGTTGCCGGACTGGACCTTTCTGGCTTCTTACCACGGCGGCGCCTGGTTGCTGCATTCGCCGACCCGTTATTTGCCACCGAAGCTACGGGTGCTTATCGACTATCTGGTGGAGTGCCTGGAGAAGGAACCGACCCTGAGCAAGCCGGGTAAGCCTAATGCATTGGGCAGGGGCGCGGCAGAGTATGAGTTGCCCGAGAGTGATGGGTTGCTTTGACGGGCTTTTTCGCGAGCAAGCCCGCTCCCACACTTGATCGGCGGCGTACACAAACCAAATGTGGGAGCGGGCTTGCTCGCGAAGGCGTCCGCCCAAACACCCCATCACCCGGCAAAAAAAAGGCCCGCATGTTCAACCATGCGGGCCTTTGCATTTCTGACCGAGGATCAGTGCTTGCTGTCGTCTTTCGACATCGCCAGCAGCTGTTTTTCCTGGTTCCAGTCGAAAGGTTCGTCGTTTTGTTCAGCTTCGAAACGACGTTCTTCCAGCGCCTGGTACAAGTCGATTTCATCGTCGGGCATGTAATGCAGACAGTCACCGGCGAAGTACCACAGCAGGTCGCGTGGTACCAGGTGGGCGATTTGCGGGTAGCGGGTGATCACCTGGCACAGAATGTCCTGGCCCAGGTATTGGCTTTCGATCGGGTCGACCGGCAGCAACGCACGCAGTTCGTCGAAGCGCTCCAGGAACAAGGCATGGCTTTCTTCGGGAACCTGTTCGGCCTCACCTACGGCGACCAGGATGCTGCGCAGGTGGTCGAGCAAGACAAGATGATCGGCAACGACATTGGACACGAGATAAGTCCTCAAGAGCAAAACGGGCGCGGGAGTATAAAGCGCCTGCGCCTTTTTTGCATGGTAGAGAGACATGGCTGGCTGGATCAGCGGACCTTTCCTTGCGCCAGCGCCAGTTCCTCTTTGTCGAAATCATCGACATCAATCACCTTGCGCCGCGCCGCTTCGGCGTCACGCAGGGTCTGCGCTTCCACGGGCTGCAACACGCCAGCCTCAAGCGCTGCATCGATGACGTGTTCCCCGGCGACCGGTTTGACCTGACCGCTTTTGAGCGCGATATGAAGCTTTTTGCGCAGCGGTTGCGCGGCACTCAGCAGGTTACACGCATGTTGCAGGGCGCCGACCGGGTCATCAGTGGATTGCGGCCGGTAGCAACCGCCGAGCAACTCTTCCAGGGTCGGATCGCCCTTGGCGCGACCGATCACCGCCGCCACTTCGGCGCCGAGTTTGTCCGACGGCCCTTTATGACGACGACCGAACGGGAACACGATCACCCGCAACAGGCAACCCAACACCTTGTTCGGGAAGTTGGTCAGCAGTTCATCCAGCGCTCGTTCCGACTGCCCCAGGCTTTCTTCCATGGCCCAGGTAAACAGCGGTGCCATGTGCTCCGGTGAATCGAGGTCGTGGTAACGCTTGAGTGCCGCGGAGGCGAGGTACATGTTGCTGAGCACATCCCCCAGACGTGCCGACAGACGTTCGCGTCGTTTCAATTCGCCGCCCAGCAGCATCATGCTCAGGTCGGCGAGCATGGCGAACGCAGCAGCCTGGCGATTGAGGGCGCGGAAGTAACCCTGGCTGAGCTTGTCGCCTGGCGCGTGTTCGAAGTGACCGAAGCCAAGGTTCAGCACCAGCGTGCTGGCGGCGTTACTCACGGCGAAACCGATGTGCTTGAGCAGCAGGCCATCAAATTCGGTGAGGGCCTGGTCCTTGTCTTCACGACCGGCGAGGGCCATTTCCTTAAGCACGAATGGATGGCAGCGAATCGCACCCTGACCGAAGATCATCAGGTTGCGCGAGAGAATGTTCGCGCCTTCCACGGTGATGAAAATCGGCGCGCCGTTCCAGCTGCGACCGAGGTAGTTGTTCGGCCCCATGATGATTGCCTTGCCGCCATGAACATCCATGGCGTGGCTGATGCACTCGCGGCCGCGTTCAGTGAGGTGGTACTTGAGAATCGCCGACAGCACTGACGGTTTCTCGCCCAAATCCACTGCATTGGCCGTGAGCATCCGCGCCGCGTCCATCATCCAGGCGTTGCCGCCGATGCGCGCCATCGCTTCCTGAATCCCTTCGAAGGCCGACAGTGGAACATTGAATTGTTCACGGACCTGTGCGTACTGGCCGGTCACCAGACTGGTGAACTTGGCGGCACCGGTGCCGACCGCTGGCAACGAAATCGAACGCCCGACCGACAGGCAGTTCATCAACATCATCCAGCCTTTGCCGATCATTTCCTGGCCGCCGATGAGGAACTCCAACGGTACGAAGACATCTTTGCCGGAGTTCGGGCCGTTCATGAATGACGCGCCCAACGGCAAGTGGCGACGGCCGATTTCAACACCGGCGGTATCGGTCGGGATCAACGCCAGGCTGATCCCCAGGTCTTCCTCCTCACCCAGCAGGTGATCCGGGTCGTAGGCCTTGAACGCGAGGCCGAGCAGGGTGGCGACCGGTCCCAGCGTGATGTAACGCTTCTCCCAGTTCAGACGCAGGCCCAAGGTTTCCTTGCCTTCCCATTCACCTTTGCAGATCACCCCGGTGTCGGGCATGGAGCCGGCATCGGAGCCGGCCAGGGGGCCGGTCAGTGCGAAGCACGGGATGTCATCGCCGTGCGCCAGTCGTGGCAGGTAGTGGTTGCGTTGCTCGTCGGTGCCGTAATGCAGCAGCAGTTCGGCCGGGCCGAGGGAATTGGGGACCATCACGGTAGAAGCAAGGTCGCCGCTGCGGGTCGCCAGTTTCATCGCCACCTGGGAGTGGGCGTAGGCGGAGAAACCTTTGCCGCCAAACTCCTTGGGAATGATCAGGGCGAAGAAGCCGTTTTCCTTGATGTAGGCCCAGGCTTCGGGAGGCAGGTCCATGGTTTGACCGATCTGCCAGTCGCTGACCATGGCGCAGAGTTCTTCGGTCGGGCCGTCGATAAAGGCCTGTTCCTCTTCGCTCAGCTGTGCTTTTGGATAGGACAGCAGTTTTTTCCAGTCCGGGCGACCGCTGAACAGTTCGCCGTCCCACCACACCGTGCCGGCATCGATTGCATCGCGCTCGGTTTGCGACATCGGCGGCAGGGTTTTCTGGAACCAGCTGAACAGCGGCGCGCTGAAAAATTTGCGGCGCAGGTCGGGCAGTAACAAGGGCGCTGCGACAACCGCGATCAACACCCACAGAACCAGCAGCAACCAGCCTGGAGCGCGGCTGAAAGCACCCATCGCCACCACGTAAACGGCAACGACGCACAGGGCGGGCAGCGGGGCGATACGACGGTGGGCTAAATAAGCAATCCCGACAACCAGAACCAGTATCCACAACAGCAGCATATTTAATCCTCCGTGAAACCAGGGCAAAACCAACTTTCAGAGCTTAGACGGCATCCGTAAAACAGGGTGGTCAGAGCGATGTGATTGAATTCGTGGGAAACCATGGATGAGTTTTGTAGGCGCGGTGGGCAACCGGCCTCGGAAATCGTTCGTTGGGCGGACGGCAAAGCGTCCATGTTTGGCCGAAACGTCGTTATCTCTGTGCTGAACGTGTCGCTAGACTCGTGGCTTCCCCAGGAGATTGTTCTCATGCACGAGTATCTGAGTCCCGGCCGCTTCATCGATAGTGACCAACCGTCGGTGGTGGAGTTCGCCGAAAAACATCGCGGCAGCCGTCGCGATCCTCTAGAGCAGGCGATCAATCTCTATTACGCCGTGCGCGAAGCCGTGCGTTACAACCCTTACACCTTCAGTCGCGACCCGGATACCTTGCGCGGCAGCTATGCGCTGGCAGCGGGGGAGAGTTATTGCGTGCCCAAAGCCACGCTGCTGGCGGGGTGCGCCCGACATTGCGCGATCCCTGCGCGAATCGGCCTGGCGGACGTGCGCAATCATTTGTCGACGCCGCGGTTGCTCGAGTTGCTCAAGAGCGATGTGTTCGCCATGCACGGCTATACGGAGCTGTATCTGAACGGCCGCTGGGTCAAAGCCACGCCAGCGTTCAACCAAGGCTTGTGCGAACTGTTCAATGTCGCACCACTGGAATTCGACGGAATCAACGACAGCGTTTTCCATCCGTTCAATCGCGACGGCGAGCAATTGATGGAATACCTGATCGACCACGGCCAGTTCACCGACGTGCCTGAAGCGTTCTTTTTCGAGCACCTGGAGAAGTGCTATCCGCATCTGTTCAGCGACACATTGCCCGTGCTGCTGGGTGACATGCAGAGCGATTTGAGTCGCGCCTGATCCGGCGTATGCTGCCTGCGCATTCATCCATAAAGAGGCGGTCATGCTGAAGATCTGGGGTCGGAAAAACTCGTCGAATGTCAGAAAACCTTTGTGGGCCGCCGAGGAGCTGGGCCTGGCTTATGAAGCCATCGATGCGGGCGGCGCCTTTGGTGTAGTCGATACGCCGCAGTACCGCGCGATGAACCCCAATGGTCGCGTGCCGGTGATTGAAGACGAGGGTTTCGTGCTGTGGGAATCCAACGCCATCGTGCGTTACTTGATGGCTCGCCACGCCAACGGCACCGCCTGGTATCCAGAAGATCTGCAGGCGAGGGCTTCTGCCGACAAGTGGATGGACTGGACCACTTCAAGTTTTGCCGGGCCGTTCCGCACGGTGTTCTGGGGCGTATTGCGCACCCCGGAAGACAAGCAGGACTGGCCGGCCATCAACGCGGCGATCAAGGAGTGCGATGGCCTGCTGTCCATGGCTGATCAGGCGCTGGCGACCCAACCGTACCTGTCCGGCGATGAGATCGGCATGGGCGACATTCCTCTGGGCAGCTTCATTTATGCCTGGTTCGAGATGCCGATCGAGCGCGCACCGCAGCCTCATCTGCAAGCCTGGTATGCACGCCTGAAACAGCGTCCGGCGTATCAGAAAGCGGTTATGACCGCGTTGACTTAATACTCACTATCGACACACTTGACTGTACTTGTGTGGCGGCGACAAGCACCATTGCGCTCGTGCGCCGCGGTTGTATTAGTCGCCGCCCGCCCTTATTTGTCCCTTTCTTCCCTTCTTGGTGCGTAAATCCGATATGAGTTCCGCTCTGTCCATCCGGCAGCTAACCAAAACCTACGGCAACGGTTTCCAGGCCTTGAGTGGTATCGATCTGGACGTCGCCGAAGGTGACTTTTTCGCCTTGCTCGGCCCTAACGGCGCCGGCAAATCCACCACCATCGGCATCCTCTCGACCCTGGTGAACAAGACCAGCGGGACGGTGAATATCTTCGGTCACGACCTGGACAAGAATCCTGCGCAGCTCAAGCGCTCCATCGGCGTAGTGCCTCAGGAATTCAACTTCAACCAGTTCGAAAAAACCTTCGATATCGTCGTGACCCAGGCCGGTTATTACGGCATCCCACCGAAAATCGCCAAGGAACGCGCCGAGCAGTACCTGACCCAGCTCGGTCTGTGGGACAAGCGCGATACGCCGTCGCGTTCACTGTCTGGCGGCATGAAGCGTCGACTGATGATCGCCCGTGCGCTGGTTCACGAACCGCGCCTGCTGATCCTCGACGAACCGACGGCGGGTGTGGACATCGAACTGCGTCGCTCGATGTGGACGTTCCTCACCGAGCTGAACAAGAAAGGCATCACCATCATCCTCACCACCCACTACCTGGAAGAGGCTGAGCAGTTGTGCCGCAACATCGGCATCATCGACCACGGCACCATCGTCGAGAACACCAGCATGAAACAGTTGCTCGGCCAACTGCATGTGGAAACGTTCCTGCTCGACCTCAAAAACACTTTGCAAACTGCGCCGCCGTTGCTCGGTTACCCGACCAAGCTGCTCGACAGCCACACCATCGAAGTTCAGGTCGACAAGGCCATGGGCATCACCGCGCTGTTCACCCAATTGGCGCAGCAGAACATCGAAGTGTTGAGCCTGCGTAACAAAACCAATCGCCTCGAGGAGTTGTTCGTGTCCCTGGTGGAGAAAAATCTGTCGAAGGTGGCGGTATGAGTTCCGAGCTGCAACCCAACCTCGTTGCCCTCAACACCATCGTTTACCGAGAGGTCAAACGCTTTACCCGGATCTGGCCGCAGACGCTGCTGCCGCCGGCCATCACCATGGTTCTGTACTTCGTGATCTTCGGCAATCTGATCGGCCGGCAGATCGGTGACATGGGTGGTTTCACCTATATGGAGTACATCGTGCCGGGGCTGATCATGATGTCGGTGATCACCAACTCCTACGGCAATGTGGTCTCGAGTTTCTTCGGCAGCAAGTTCCAGCGTTCCATCGAAGAATTGATGGTGTCGCCCGTGTCGCCGCATACGATTCTGATCGGCTACACCCTGGGCGGCGTGCTGCGTGGCTTGATGGTCGGGGTCATCGTGACCCTGCTGTCGCTGTTCTTTACCCAATTGCAGGTGCATCACCTGGGCGTGACCATTCTGGTGGTGGTACTGACGGCGACGATCTTCTCGCTGCTGGGCTTCATCAACGCCGTGTTTGCGCGCAACTTCGATGACATCTCGATCATCCCGACGTTTGTGCTGACACCGCTGACCTACCTGGGCGGGGTGTTCTACTCGATCTCCTTGCTGCCGCCGTTCTGGCAGACCGTGTCCCTGGCCAACCCGGTGCTGCACATGGTCAACGCGTTCCGTTACGGCATTCTTGGCGTTTCGGACATCAGGATCAGCGTGGCGATCACCTTCATGCTGGTGGCAACTGTTGTGTTGTACATCGGTTGCGCACGGCTGCTGGTCAGCGGTCGCGGGATGCGTACCTAAGGAAGACCGAGTCGCCTGCTTCGTCGGAACGCCGCCGGAGCAAGCCCGCTCCCACACTGGATCTATGTCGTAACGAAGATCCCCTGTGGGAGCGGGCTTGCTCGCGAAGGCGTTAGTCCAAACACCGCAAAAACAAACGGCCTCCCAAGTGGAGGCCGTTTTGCGTTCACTGCATCCGTCTTTTCTGGCGTCGCCGCCACTGCCGCCCGACCCACCAACGCCAGTACATCATGGTCAGGCAATAGGCGAGTGCGCCGAGCACCAGTCCCGTCACCACCGAGCCGAGTAAAAACGGCTGCCAAAGAGTCGAGAGTTCGCCGCTGATCCATTCCCAGGTCAATTCGTCCGGCAAATGGCGGGTGGGAACGTCCATCAGCCAGGCACCGGTCTGGTAAGTGCAGAAGAACACCGCCGGCATGGTGATCGGGTTGGTCAGCCAGACCAGGCTGACCGCAATCGGCATGTTGCCGCGCACCATGATGGCGAGAATGGCGGCGACCAGCATCTGCAACGGAATCGGCAGGAACGCCGCGAACAGACCAACCGCCATGGCTCGTGCGACGGAATGGCGGTTGAGGTGCCAGAGGTTCGGGTCATGCAGCAGGGTGCCGAGAAAGCGTAAGGATTTGTGTTCCCTGATGCTGGTCGGGTCTGGCATGTAACGTTTGAATAAGCGCCGGGGCATAAGGCTTCTCGGTCGGTTAAGGCGGCAAGTATGTCTGGATTCTATGAGCCGCCCATTCAGACTTTGTGACAATTAATAACGATGCCCGTGCGATTAGCCGGCTATGCCTAGGAGGGGACTCTCAAGGACGGGCGTATGCGCACAGGGATGATGGCGCTGGCGTTGGGTCTGTTGATCCTGCGTTTTTTACCGGTATTACCGCCGGTCTGGTTATGGATGTTGCTGCCGGTAATCGGTTTGATGTTGCTGCCGTTTCGCAGCTATCCACTGGCATTTTTCCTGTTCGGCTTCAGTTGGGCAGGCGCGAATGCACAGTGGGCGCTGGATGATCGGCTGCCGATGAGCCTTGATGGCGAAACCCGTTGGGTCGAAGGTCGGGTGACGGGATTGCCCCAGAACAATGAGGCCGTCGTGCGTTTCGAGTTGGCGGACGCCCGGTCGCGACACGGCAAGGTGCCGCAACGGATACGCCTGGCCTGGTATGACGGGCCGCCGGTCAACAGCGGCGAACATTGGCGACTGGCGGTCAAGTTGAAGCGTCCTGCGGGGCTGCTTAATCCCCATGCCTTCGATTACGACGCCTGGCTGTTGGCGCAACGTATCGGCGCTACCGGGACGGTCAAGGATGGCCAGCGACTCAAGGAAGCCCAATGGGTCTGGCGCGACGGCATCCGGCAGCGCTTGCAGGCCGTGGATGCCCAGGGGCGAACGGGTGCGCTGACGGCGTTGGTGCTGGGGGACGGCGCCGGACTGAGTCGCGAAGACTGGCAGGTGCTGCAAGACACCGGCACCGTCCATCTGTTGGTGATTTCCGGACAACACATCGGGTTGTTGGCAGGGCTGGTGTATCTGTTGATCGCCGGGCTGGCCCGTTATGGCCTGTGGCCGAAACGCTTGCCTTGGCTGCCGTGGGCCTGTGGACTCGCGTTCGCGGCCGCTCTCGGTTATGGGCTGCTGGCCGGTTTCGAGGTGCCGGTGCGGCGGGCCTGCATGATGATCGGTCTGGTGCTGTTGTGGCGCCTGCGATTTCGCCACCTCGGCGCCTGGTGGCCGCTGTTGCTGGCGCTCGACGGTGTTTTGCTGTTGGATCCGCTGGCGAGTCTGCAACCGGGTTTTTGGCTGTCGTTCGCGGCGGTGGCGGTGTTGATCTTCACCTTCGGTGGTCGGCTGGGCCCATGGCGTTGGTGGCAAACGTGGACCCGCGCCCAATGGCTGATCGCGATTGGTCTGTGCCCGTTGCTGCTGGTGCTCGGGTTGCCGATCAGTCTCAGCGGGCCGGTGGCCAATTTGCTCGCGGTGCCGTGGATCAGTCTGGTGGTGCTGCCTCCGGCACTGCTGGGTACGTTGCTTTTACCCCTTCCTTACGTGGGCGAAGGGTTGCTGTGGTTGGCAGGAGGTTTGATCGACCTCTTGTTCAAGGGCCTGACGCTGATGGCCGGGTGCTTGCCCGCGTGGGTGCCGGTGGCCATCCCGTTGTGGATATGGGCACTCGGCACACTCGGTGCCTTTCTACTATTGATACCTCGAGGTGTGCCGTTTCGCTCGTTGGGTTGGCCGATGCTGCTGTTGCTGGTTTTTCCACCCAGGCAGGTCTTGCCTGAAGGCATCGCCGAAGTCTGGCAGCTGGATGTCGGCCAGGGTTTGGCAATCCTGGTGCGCACCCGTCATCACGCACTGTTATATGACACCGGGCCACGTTTCGGCGATTTCGACCTGGGTGAGCGGGTGGTGCTGCCGACATTACGCAAACTAGGCGTGAATGGACTCGATTTGATGCTGATCAGCCATGCCGACGCCGATCATGCGGGCGGCGCCCGGGCCGTTGCCAATGGCCTGCCGGTGAAACGGGTGGTCAGTGGCGATCCCCTGGCGCTGCCGGCCGAGTTGCAGGCAGAAGGCTGCGAGAGTGGCAAGCAATGGATCTGGGATGATGTGAGGTTCCAGCTCTGGCAATGGTCTTCGGCCAGCGACAGCAATCAAAAATCCTGCGTCCTGCAGATAGAAGCCAACGGTGAGCGTCTGTTATTGACCGGTGATATAGATGCCGCAGCCGAGCGGGCGCTGCTCGACAGTCCACTGGCCGTCACCACCGATTGGTTGCAGGCGCCGCACCACGGCAGTCGCAGTTCGTCATCGATGGCGTTGCTTGCCGCGTTGCAGCCCCAAGCCGTGTTGATCTCCCGCGGTCAGGGCAATTCATTCGGTCATCCCCATCCCACGATCATGGCGCGCTATCGAAAGCGCGGCATATCGATCCATGACAGCGCCGAGCAGGGTGCCATCCGTCTGCAACTGGGACGCTTCAAGCCGCCATGGACGATGCGTCAAGAACGGCGTTTCTGGCGCTCTGCGCAATGACTCCGAGTGATTAACGCTCGACCGGATGCGACATCGCGGTTTTCGGTGCGCCGACCCCCTATGTTAGAGTGGCGCACTTTTTCGAGGGGACTATCACTGTGTGGGAATTGGTCAAATCCGGCGGATGGATGATGATACCGATCATTCTGAGTTCCATCGCAGCCATGGCGATCGTCGCCGAACGTCTCTGGACCCTGCGAGCCAGCCGTGTGACCCCGGAGCATTTGCTCGGGCAGGTCTGGGTCTGGATCAAGGACAAACAACTCAATAAAGATAAACTCAAGGAACTGCGCGCCAACTCGCCGTTGGGCGAAATCCTGGCTGCCGGTCTGGCCAACTCCAGGCATGGTCGCGAGATCATGAAGGAGTGCATTGAAGAAGCCGCCGCGCGAGTGATTCACGAGCTCGAACGCTACATCAACGCGTTAGGCACCATCGCCGCCATGGCCCCGTTGCTGGGGCTGTTGGGGACGGTATTGGGCATGATCGATATCTTCAGCGCCTTCATGGGCTCGGGCATGACCACCAATGCCGCCGTGTTGGCTGGTGGTATCTCCAAGGCGCTGATAACCACGGCCGCAGGCTTGATGGTCGGTATCCCGTCGGTATTCTTCCACCGTTTCCTGCAACGCCGGATCGATGAACTGGTGGTGGGCATGGAGCAGGAAGCGATCAAACTGGTCGAAGTGGTACAGGGCGATCGTGATGTTGACCTGAATGGGGGCAAAGCGTGAAATTCCGCCGCAAGCAACGGGAGAATGTGGATATCAACCTCGCGTCGCTGATCGACGTAGTGTTCATCCTGCTGCTGTTTTTCGTTGTCACCACCACGTTTACCCGTGAAACCCAATTGCGCGTCGATCTGCCGGAAGCGGTCAGCGGTTCGCCTGCCGAAGACCAGCAGGTCAAGCATCTGGACGTTGCCATCAGCGCCGAGGGCGTATTCTCGGTTAACAACCAATTGTTGTCGAAAAACGATCTGGCCACCCTGATGGACGCGCTGCAGAAAGAATCCAGTGGCGACACCAACCTGCCGCTGTCCATCAGCGCTGATGGCAAGACTCAGCATCAGTCGGTCATTACCGCTATGGACGCCGCCGGTAAACTCGGTTTCAGTCACCTGCGCATGACCACTGTCGAGGCGGCGCCGCCCGCGCCCTGATGGCCATGTCTGATCGCTTGCTCGCCGCGTGGTACCAAGGTCATCCGGCCCTGAAGCTGTTGCAGCCGCTGGAGTGGCTGTATCGGCGCGTGGTCAATAACAAGCGCAAGCGTTTTCTGGCGGGTGAGGGCGAGATCTATCAACCGCCGGTGCCGCTGATCGTGGTCGGTAACATCACCGTCGGCGGCACCGGCAAGACGCCGCTGATTCTCTGGATGATCCAGCACTGCCAGCGCAGCGGTTTACGGGTCGGCGTGGTCAGCCGGGGTTACGGCGCCAAACCGCCGCAACTGCCTTGGCGGGTTGAGGCGGATCAAAGCGCCGATATCGCAGGCGACGAACCGCTGTTGATCGTCCAGCGCACCGGCGTCCCGTTGATGATCGACCCCGACCGCAGCCGCGCCGTCAAAGCGCTGCTGGAGAGTGAGCCACTGGACCTGATCCTGTCCGACGACGGCATGCAGCATTACCGTCTGGCCCGTGACCTTGAGCTGGTGCTGATCGACGCCGCCCGCGGCCTGGGCAACCAGCGTTGCCTGCCCGCCGGGCCGTTGCGTGAGCCGGCCGAGCGCCTGCAAAGCGTCGACGCGGTGCTCTACAACGGTGCCGATGCCGATCGCGACGGCGGTTTTGCCTTCCAGCTTCAACCCACCGAATTGATCAATCTGCAAAGTGGCGAACGGCGTCCCCTCGACCACTTTCCCGCTGGCCAGTCGGTGCACGCCGTGGCCGGGATCGGTAATCCGCGGCGTTTCTTCACAACCCTCGAAACGCTACACTGGCGGCCAGTCCCGCATGCGTTTGCCGACCACGCCGAATACAGCGTGCAGGCCTTGAACTTCACACCGTCATTGCCGTTGGTGATGACCGAAAAGGACGCGGTGAAGTGCCGTGCCTTCGCCGCCGCCGATTGGTGGTACCTGGCGGTCGATGCTGCGCCATCGCCGGCCTTCGTGGCCTGGTTCGATACGCAGCTGATGCGCCTGTTGCCGGCTCGTCTTTTGCCTTAAATCCATTTATCCAGGGAATGCTCATGGACACCAAATTGCTCGATATCCTCGCTTGCCCGGTCTGCAAAGGCCCGCTCAAGCTCAGCGCCGACAAAACCGAGCTGATCAGCAAGGGCGCAGGCCTGGCTTACCCGATTCGCGACGGCATCCCGGTGATGCTCGAAACCGAAGCCCGCACCCTGACCACCGACGAGCGTCTGGATAAATGACCACAGCCTTTACCGTTGTCATTCCATCGCGTTACGCCTCCACCCGCTTGCCGGGCAAACCGCTGCTGCTGATCGCCGGCAAGCCGATGATCCAGCACGTCTGGGAACAGGCGAGCAAAAGCAGCGCCCAGCGCGTGGTGGTGGCCACTGACGATGCACGCATCGTCGAGGCCTGCAACGGGTTTGGCGCTGAAGTGGTGCTGACCCGCGAAGATCACAATTCCGGCACCGACCGTTTGGCCGAAGTCGCCGCGAAGCTGGGCCTGGCGCCCGACGCCATTGTGGTCAACGTTCAGGGTGACGAACCGCTGATCCCGCCGAGCGTGATCGATCAGGTGGCTGCCAACCTGGCCGCCCACACCGAAGCGCGCATGGCCACGCTGGCTGAGCCGATCGAAGACGTGGAAACCCTGTTCAACCCCAACGTGGTCAAGGTCGTCAGCGACCTTAATGGCCTGGCGCTGACCTTCAGTCGTGCCACGTTGCCGTGGGCCCGGGACGCGTTTGCCAAAAGCCGCGAGCAATTGCCGGAAGGCGTGCCGTATCGTCGGCATATAGGCATCTATGCCTACCGCGCCGGTTTCCTGCATGACTTCGTCAGCTGGGGCCCGTGCTGGCTGGAAAACACCGAATCCCTGGAACAGCTGCGTGCCCTGTGGCACGGCGTGCGGATTCACGTCGCGGACGCGCTGATCGCACCGCCGACTGGCGTCGATACCGTCGAAGACCTTGAGCGCGTTCGTCGCCTGCTGGAGGCCTGATGCGGGTTTTGTTTGTCTGCCTGGGCAACATCTGCCGTTCACCCACGGCCGAAGGCGTGCTACGACACAAACTGCGCGAAGCGGGGCTGGCCGATCAAATCGAAGTTGCCTCCGCCGGTACCGGTGACTGGCACGTCGGCAAGGCCCCGGACAAGCGCAGTCAGGCGGCGGCCAAGCTGCGCGGTTATGACCTGTCCGCTCAGCGCGCCCAGCAAGTGTCTCGCGCCGATTTCGCCACCTACGATCTGATTCTGGCAATGGACCACAGCAACCTGCGCAATCTCAAGGCCTTGCAACCGGCCAGGGGCAAGGCCGAGCTGGACCTGTTCCTGCGTCGCTACCAGTCGGAAATCGATGAAGTGCCGGATCCGTATTACGACGGCGACCAAGGCTTTGAGCAGGTGCTGGACCTGATCGAGCGCGCCAGTGATTTGCTGGTGATCGAATTGAAGGGACGGTTATGAGTTTGCAGGTGCACGCCCAGGTTTCGCTCAAACCGTTCAACAGCTTTGGCGTCGATGTTCAGGCCAGGCTGTTTGCCGAAGCCCACAGCGATGCCGACGTGCGTGAAGCCCTGGCTTATGCGGTGGAACATGACGTGCCGCTGCTGGTGATTGGCGGTGGCAGCAATTTGCTGCTGACGGCCGATATCCAGTCGCTGGTGCTGCGCATGGCCACGCGCGGGATTCGCATCCTGAGCGATGATGGCAGCAAGGTTGTGATCGAAGCCGAGGCCGGCGAGCCTTGGCATCCGTTCGTGCAGCACACCCTGGCGCAGGGTTTGTCGGGGCTGGAGAACCTCAGCCTGATCCCCGGCACCGTCGGCGCGGCACCGATGCAAAACATCGGCGCCTATGGTGTAGAGATCAAAGACGTGTTCGCCGGCCTGACGGCGCTGGATCGCCAGACCGGCAACCTGCGGGACTTCACCCTGGAAGAATGCAACTTCGCCTACCGCGACAGCCTGTTCAAACAGGAACCGGGGCGTTGGTTGATCCTGCGGGTACGTTTCATCCTGGACCGCGCCGCGCACCTGCATCTGGAGTACGGCCCGGTGCGTCAGCGCCTGACCGAGCAAGGCATCGATCGCCCGACCGCCACCGATGTCAGCCAGGCGATTTGCAGTATCCGCAACGAAAAGCTTCCAGACCCGGCAGTGCTGGGCAATGCCGGCAGCTTCTTCAAGAATCCTTTGGTGCCAGCGGCGCTCGTCGCGCAACTCAAAGGTGAATTCCCGGATCTGGTGGCCTACGCGCAACCCGACGGGCAGATGAAACTGGCGGCGGGCTGGCTGATCGAGCGGGCCGGCTGGAAAGGTTTCCGTGATGCCGACGCTGGCGTGCATAAATTGCAGGCGTTGGTGCTGGTCAACTATGGCAACGCGACCGGTCTGCAATTGCTGAACCTGGCGCAACGTATCCAGAAAGACATTTCAGAACGTTTTCATGTCGACCTGGAAATGGAGCCCAATCGGTATTGAGGCTACGCTTTCAATACTGATTTCAAAGCCCTGCACACGTTTAACTGTGGAGGGCTTTTTTGTTAATGCTGGGTTAACTTAGCCACCTAACGATGCAAACGTTTGCTCCACCAAAGGCCCGATGCAGACGCGACCGTCCGCATAAGAGAGCCTCGTTAGCCTGAGCCGATCTGCGTGATGCCAACCGCCAACCCCAGGCGGCAGATTGCTCGACCCCATAACCAATAACTATGCGGGCGTGCCCATGATTACCCTGAAGCTCAGTGGTCAAGACCATCAACTCGATGTCACCGAGGACATGCCGCTGCTCTGGGCAATCCGCGACGTGGCCGGTTACAACGGCACCAAATTCGGCTGCGGCATGGGCCTGTGCGGCGCCTGCACCATCCATATCGAAGGCGCCCCGGCGCGCAGTTGCATCACGCCGATCGGTTCGGTGGTCGGCCAGAACGTCACCACCATCGACAACCTGCACGCCGACCCGGTCGGACAAGTCGTCCAGCAAGCCTGGCTCGACACCGCCGTGGCCCAGTGCGGTTTCTGTCAGGGCGGGCAGATCATGTCCGCCACGGCGCTGCTCAAGACCAACCCGAACCCCAGCGACGAACAGATCGAAGAGGCGATGGTCGGCAACATTTGCCGCTGCGGCACTTACAACCGCATCAAGACCGCCATCCGCCAGGCATCCACTCACCTGAAGGAGGCCAAGGCATGAGCCAGTTACCGAATGATTTCGCGCTGAGCAACCTCAGTCGCCGCGGTTTCCTCAAAGGCGTTGGCGCCACCAGTGCGCTGGTACTGGTGGCGAGCTGGGGCTGGCAAGACGCGTTTGCTGCCGAGAAAGAAAAGAAATTCGGTGCCGATGGCATGCCCAACGGCTGGATCGATGATCCGAAGGTGTACGTCAGCATCGCCGCTGACGGCACGGTGACTGTGGTCTGCAACCGTTCGGAAATGGGCCAGGGTGTGCGCACCAGCCTGACGATGGTGGTGGCCGATGAACTGGAAGCCGACTGGGCGATGATGAAGGTGCAACAGGCGCCGGGCGATGAAGTGCGCTTCGGCAACCAGGACACCGATGGCTCGCGCAGCATGCGCCACTGGTACGAGCCGATGCGTCGCTGCGGTGCTGCCGCGCGGACCATGCTTGAACAAGCGGCTGCCGATCAGTGGAAAGTGCCGGTCAGCGAATGCCGCGCGCAACTGCATAAAGTCATTCACCAACCGACCGGTCGTGAGTTGGGTTACGGCGCCTTGGCCGCCGCTGCCGGTGCGTTGGCAGTGCCGGCGCGTGACAGCCTGCGACTCAAGCAGCCGTCGGAATTCCGCTACATCGGCAAGGAAGGCACCAAGGCCATCGACGGTGCCGACATCGTCAATGGCCGCGCCATTTACGGTGCAGACGTCCATTTCGACGGCATGCTCTACGCCACCATTGCACGTCCTGCGGTGTACGGCGGCAAGGTCAAGTCCGTCGACTCCAGCGCCGCGATGAAAGTCCTGGGCGTGATCAAGGTTGTGCAGATCGAAGGCCATCCGCTACCGTCGGAGTTTCAGCCGTTGGGCGGCGTGGCCGTGGTGGCCAGCAATACCTGGGCCGCGATCAAGGGCCGCGAGGCGCTGAAAATCGAGTGGGATGATGGTCCTAACGCCAGTTATGACTCGATCGCCTACCGCAAGGAACTGGAAGCCGCGTCCCTCAAACCGGGCAAAGTGGTGCGCAATACCGGCAACATCGATGAAGCGATGGGCAGCGCCGACAGCACGCTCGAAGCATCCTATTACCTGCCGCACCTCACGCAAGCGCCCATGGAACCGATGGTCGCCATCGCCCGCTTCAAGGACGGCGTCTGCGAAGCCTGGGCCCCAAGCCAGGCACCACAAGTCACCCGCGAACGAATTGGCGAACGCCTCGGCATTCCGTTCGATAACGTCACCTTCAATGTCACCTTGCTCGGTGGCGGTTTCGGTCGTAAATCCAAACCGGACTTCATCATCGAAGCGGCCATCCTTGCCAAGGAGTTCCCTGGCAAGGCGGTGCGAGTGCAATGGACCCGTGAAGACGACATCCACTGCTCCTATTTCCACACGGTGTCGGCCGAGTACTTGAAAGCCAGCCTGAACAAAGACGGCCTGCCGTCCGGCTGGTTGCACCGCACCGTGGCGCCGAGCATCACCGCGTTGTTTGCGCCGGGCATGAACCACGAGGCGGCCTTCGAGCTGGGCATGGGCTTTACCAACATGGCTTACGCGATTCCCAACGTGCGCCTGGAAAACCCGGAAGCGACGGTCCATACCCGCGTCGGCTGGTATCGCTCGGTGTCGAACATTCCTCACGGTTTTGCGATTCAGAGCTTTGTCGATGAACTGGCGCACAAGGCCGGCCAGGATCCGCTCAAGTACCAGATCAAATTGCTCGGCCCGGACCGGCAGATCGATCCGCGCACCTTGAGTGAAGAGTGGAACTATGGGGAATCCCCGGAGCGTTATCCGATCGACACCGCGCGTCTGCGTATGGTGCTGGAAACCGCTGCGAAAGCTGCCGGCTGGGGTCGTGAGTTGCCCAAGGGCCGAGGCCTGGGGCTGGCGGTGCATTACAGCTTCGTGACTTATGTGGCGACGGTGATTGAGGTTGAAGTCAAAGACGACGGCACGCTGATCGTGCACAAGGCCGACATCGCCGTGGATTGCGGTCCGCAGATCAACCCCGAGCGCATTCGTGCGCAGTTCGAAGGTGCCTGTGTCATGGGCCTGGGCAACGCGGTGCTGGGGGAAATCAGCTTCAAGGACGGCAAGGTCCAGCAGGACAACTTCCACATGTACGAAGTGGCGCGCATGTCCCTGGCGCCTAAGGAAGTTGAGGTTCATCTGGTCACACCGCCAGGCAATGTGCCACTGGGCGGTGTCGGTGAACCAGGCGTGCCTCCGATTGCGCCAGCGCTGTGCAACGCAATTTTTGCCGCCACCGGCAAGCGCATCCGCAACCTGCCGGTTCGCTATCAGCTGCAAGGTTGGCAGAAGGCGCAAGCCTGATGGACAGCGTCGATCTGAACGTCCTGCGCAGCGTACTGGAATGGCGCCGCGCCGGTCAGCGGGTGGTGTTGTACAGCGTCGTCCAGACCTGGGGCACCGCGCCTCGGGCACCTGGCGCCATGCTTGCCTTGCGTGAAGATGGCGTGGTGATTGGCTCTGTGTCCGGTGGTTGTGTCGAAGACGATTTGATTGCCCGGCTACACGACGGTCGTATTCCAGCCGATGGGCCGCCGGTGCAATTGATCACTTACGGCGTCACCCGTGAGGAGGCGGCACGCTTCGGTTTGCCGTGCGGCGGCACCTTGCGCCTGACTGAGGAGCGGGTCGGTGACCCGGCTTGGGTCGCCGAGTTGCTGGCGCGCTGCGAGGCGCATGAAATCGTGGCTCGCTCGCTCAGTGTCGAGACGGGTGAAGTCATTCTGCAACCGGCTGACAAGACTGATGTGCTGACGTTCGATGGCAAGACGTTGCGGGCCATTTACGGTCCGCGTTGGCGGCTGTTGCTGATCGGTGCGGGGCAGTTGTCCCGGTATGTCGCCGAGATGGCTCGTTTGCTGGATTTCGAAGTGCTGATCTGCGATCCGCGCACCGAGTTCGTTTACGGTTGGGAAGAGCAGCACGGGCGATTTGTTTCGGGCATGCCTGATGAAGCGGTGCTCAGCATCCAGACTGACGAGCGTACGGCCATCGTCGCGCTGACCCACGATCCTCGACTCGATGACATGGCGCTGCTGACGGCGCTGGATTCCAGGGCGTTTTATGTCGGTGCGTTGGGTTCACGGGTCAACAGCCAGAAACGCCGGGACAATCTGGCTCAGCTAGGCTTGTCACAAGAGGCTATCTCTCGGCTGCACGGCCCGATCGGTTTGCACATTGGCAGCCACACACCGGCGGAAATCGCCTTGTCGCTGCTGGCCGAAATCGTGGCGATCAAGAATGGCGTCGAACTGAAGCAGAAGAAGCCGTTGCAGGAGGTCGTATGAGCGAACCCATCGGCGTCATCGTTTTGGCAGCGGGGCAGGGCAGTCGGTTTCGACAGGAGGCCGGTGCCGAGAGGGACAAGCTGGTGGCGGATTGCACGGGGCGCGAGGGTGCTGTTCATTCGATGATCGAGCAAGTGCTGGTGAATGTGCCGGCCTCCCTTGAGAAGCGCGTCCTGGTGACCACTGTGGATCGACCACAAGTGATCCGCATGGCCAAGGCTTATGGTTGCGAGATTGTGCTGATCGAATCGACCGGCATGGGTGACAGCATCGCGGCCGGTGTGGCGGCGTGTCCTCAGCTCAGTGGCTGGCTGATTGTGCTGGGGGATATGCCGTTCATCCTTCCAACGAGTATTGAGCGTGTGGTGGCGGAGATTGCTGATGACGCCGTCAGTGTTCCGGTGCATCAAGGTGAGTTTGGGCATCCGGTGGGATTTGGGCGCAGCTTCGGTGCTGCGTTGATGGCGTTGTCCGGTGATCGAGGTGCCAAGGCGTTGTTTGCGCAGGCGAGGGTGGTCGAGGTGATGGTGGACGATCCCGGGGTGTTGTGGGATGTGGATGTGCCAGAGAAGTTGATCTACCAGTAGCCTCGATACAGATCCAATGTGGGAGCGGGCTTGCTCGCGAAAGCGGTGAATCAGCTTGCACAAATGTCGAATGTTAAACCGCTTTCGCGAGCAAGCCCGCTCCCACATTGGATCACCGTGATATTTAAGGGCATAAAAAAGCCCCGCCTGGATCACCAGGCGGGGCTTTTTAGTGGCCGATGGAATCAGACGAGAGGTTTAGGCTCGTGTTCTTTTTCCAGGGCTTGCTCGTGTTGCTCTACCGCTTCCTGAACGGAGCGCGGTGCTTCGTCGATCACCGATTCAGCTGGTTCGGCAGCAGCGACTTCAGCAGCCGGGGCAGGTGCTGCCTCGACGACTTCAGCGACAACCGGTGCTGGTTCGACAGCAGCCGGAGCAGCAGCGGCGGCCAGTTCGGCTTCTTTCTGCAGACGCTCGGCTTCACGCTTGCGGCGACGCACTTCACGTGGGTCGTTCGGCGCACGGCCACTTGGCGTCAGGGCGCTGACAGGGGCGGCTTCGACTTCCGGTGCGGCCACTTCGGCAACAACCGGCGCTTCAACCACCGGAGCAGGCTCGGCAGCAGCAACCACTGGCTCGGACACCATGGCCTCGGCTTCTGGCGCTTCGGCGGCGGCTGGCTCGCCAACCCAGTTGAACGCGGTTTGCTCTTCGCGAATTTCACGGACAGCTTCAGTCACTGTTTCGGTGGCTGTTTCGACAACCGGTTCTGCGGCAACCACTGGCTCAGCGGCAGCTTCAAATACAGGCTGTGCTTCACGAACCGGGGCGACTTCGATTTCCGGAGCTGCGGTGGCTTCGACCGAAGTCGTTGCTTCAACCACTGGCGCTTCCACTGGAGCAGTTTCCAGGGTGGCGGCAGTCGCGCGTTCGGCTTGCTCGTTAGCCTGTGCTTCGGCTGGAGCGCTGATCACGGTGCTGGCAACGGCTGCGGTAACAGCCAGGCCGGCGGCCAGATCGGCAGCGCTTGGCGCTTCGATGGTTTCGGCAGCTTCGTTACCTTCGGCGGACTCGGATTCTTCCGAACCTTCGATCACATTACCGTTGGCATCGCGCTGACGCTCACGACGGTTGCTGCGACGACGCTGGCCACGGGAGCGGCGGCGTGGACGATCGCCTTCGGCGCCTTCCTGACCGTCTTCCTGCAGTTGCTCTTCGTTGGTAACCAACTCTTCTTCAGCTACTGCGGCAGCGGCTTGCTCGGCACGTGGCTGACGTTCTTCACGCGGTGGGCGTGGAGCACGTTCTTCGCGTGGCTGGCGGGCTGGACGCTCTTCAGCGGTAGCGGCGATAGCAGCGGCGGCCGGAGCGGCATCCAGAGGCTCACGCAATTCACGAGCCGGGCGTTCTTCACGATCGCCACGTGGCTTGCGATCTTCGCGAGGAGCGCGCGGTGCACGTTCTTCACGAGGTGCGCGAGGTGCGCGCTCTTCACGTGGAGCACGTTCTACTGCTACCGCTGGAGTTTCTTCGCGGGCTTCGCGTGGCTCACGTGGTGCGCGCTCTTCACGCGGTGCACGTTCCTCACGAGGCTTGCGCTCTTCATCGCGGCGACCGTTACGGTTGCGGCTCTGCTGACGACCGTTGCGACGTTCTTCGTTGCGGGCCGGACGCTCGGTGGTTGCTGGTTTTTCAACCACAACCGGAGTAACTGGCTCTTCTTTGGTCGCGAACAGGCTGACCAGCGACTTCACCAGGCCTTTGAACAGGCTTGGCTCAGGCGCGGCGACCGGTGCAGCAACAGGTGCGGCAGCGACGACTTCGGTCGGAATCGGAGCGTTGGCGCGAGCCGGAGCAGTCTTGACCGCGGCTTCCTGGCGAACCAGGGTGCGGGTCGCAGCGGCTGGCTGGACTTCTTCGACTTCGGCAGCGGCAGCAGCGATTTCGTAGCTGGACTGGCCGACCGCGGCTTCCGGGCTGTCATCGCGCAAACGCTGCACTTCGAAGTGCGGCGTTTCGAGATGATCGTTCGGCAGAATGACGATGCGGGCACGGGTGCGCAGTTCGATCTTGGTGATCGAGTTGCGTTTTTCGTTGAGCAGGAACGCGGCGACCGGGATCGGCACTTGGGCGCGAACTTCGGCAGTGCGGTCTTTCAGGGCTTCTTCTTCGATCAGGCGCAGAATCGCCAGCGACAGCGATTCAACGTCACGGATGATGCCGGTGCCGTTGCAACGCGGGCAAACGATGCCGCTGCTTTCGCCCAGGGATGGACGCAGGCGCTGACGGGACATTTCCAGCAGGCCGAAGCGCGAGATGCGACCGACTTGCACGCGAGCGCGGTCGGCTTCCAGGCATTCGCGGACTTTTTCTTCCACGGCGCGCTGGTTCTTGGCAGGGGTCATGTCGATGAAGTCGATGACGATCAGGCCGCCGATGTCGCGCAAGCGCAACTGACGGGCGATTTCTTCGGCGGCTTCAAGGTTGGTCTGCAGGGCGGTTTCTTCGATGTCGCTGCCTTTGGTGGCGCGCGCCGAGTTGATGTCGATGGACACCAGGGCTTCGGTCGGATCGATAACGATGGAGCCGCCGGAAGGCAGTTCAACGACGCGCTGGAAAGCGGTCTCGATCTGGCTTTCAATCTGGAAACGGTTGAACAGCGGAACGCTGTCTTCGTACAACTTGATCTTGCTGGCGTACTGCGGCATCACCTGGCGGATGAAGGTCAGGGCTTCGTCCTGGGCTTCAACGCTGTCGATCAGCACTTCGCCGATGTCCTGGCGCAGGTAATCGCGGATGGCGCGGATTATCACGTTGCTTTCCTGGTAGATCAGGAACGGCGCGGAGCGATCCAGCGAGGCTTCTTTGATGGCGGTCCAGAGTTGCAGCAGGTAGTCGAGGTCCCACTGCATTTCTTCGCTGCTGCGGCCCAGGCCGGCAGTGCGAACGATCAGACCCATGTCGGCTGGGGCAACCAGGCCGTTCAGTGCTTCACGCAGTTCGTTGCGCTCTTCACCTTCGATGCGACGGGAAATACCGCCGGCACGCGGGTTGTTCGGCATCAGAACCAGGTAACGACCGGCCAGGCTGATGAAGGTGGTCAGGGCTGCGCCCTTGTTGCCACGTTCTTCTTTTTCGACCTGAACGATGACTTCCTGGCCTTCGCTCAGGACGTCCTTGATGTTGACGCGGCCTTCGGGGGCTTTCTTGAAGTATTCGCGGGAGATTTCTTTGAGGGGCAGGAAGCCGTGGCGCTCGGAGCCGAAATCGACAAAGGCAGCCTCAAGGCTTGGTTCGATGCGAGTAATCCGGCCTTTATAGATGTTGGCCTTTTTCTGCTCGCGTGCACCGGATTCGATGTCCAGGTCGTAGAGGCGTTGGCCATCTACCAGTGCAACACGCAACTCTTCGGGTTGAGTTGCGTTAATCAGCATTCTTTTCATGTAGTACCGTCGGTTTCCGGGCTGCCGGAAACGGCGTTCGGCACACACGACTTCTCATGGTCGGTGTCAGGTGCGTCAGGAGTGGTTGGACACTCCAGTGTCTAGCGAACCCCGACCAATTGGGCCGGCGTCGCGACGTACGCGTCCTGCTTGCTGTGGCTACTTAAGCACTCAGTCAGGAGGAGGAATCAACCAGCGGCTGTGGACGAGATGAAGCGTCTTGATAAAGCCTATTGCTACACAGTCCAGCGGTTGTGCATCTCCACCCTACACGTATCCCTGATAATTCGGGTGCTGCCGCGCGCAGAATCCGCAGCGGGTTGGCATTTACCGTGAGCTCCGAAAGGGGAGGTCACGCATCATGGCTAATTTAGGCGTTGTTTCCGAAGCGTTCGCTCGGGGTTGTTCGTAGCTGACTGCACTTTGTGAACTGGCCGTGAATATTTGCTCGCAAGGCGAGTGAAAACTCTGCTTTGCGGCATGCTTCAGGCCTCATGTCACCTGCGCTCGTTACAACTGCAAACTCTACCGTTTCGTAGCGAAAGCCCCGTAGGACGGCCTCTCGTCCTCGTGAATTGCGTTGGTCAGGGCCGGTTTTTGACCGTTAGTCCGCTGTCCAGGCCACTTTTGGCGGCGTTCGCGACTATAGCAGCAATGATTAAGTGCTTCAATTCCATAAAAAATTGTTATCATCCGCGCCATGACGACTACTGCCCCTTCGACCCCAGCCGTACAACTGCTGGAGGTCTCGCCGGAATATGCCGGCCAACGTATTGATAACTTCCTTCTCGCTCGGCTCAAAGGCGTGCCCAAGACCTTGATTTACCGCATTTTGCGCAAAGGCGAAGTGCGAGTGAACAAAGGTCGGATCAAGCCCGAATACAAGCTGCAGGCGGGCGATATCGTGCGCGTGCCGCCGGTTCGCGTGCCTGAGCGCGACGAGCCGGTGCCGCTGGCACAAGGCCTGCTGCAGCGCCTCGAAGCCTCGATTGTGTTCGAGGACAAGGCGTTGATCGTGATCAACAAGCCTTGCGGCATCGCGGTTCACGGTGGCAGCGGCTTGACTTACGGGGTGATCGAAGCCTTTCGTCAGTTGCGTCCCGATTGCAAGGAGCTCGAACTGGTTCACCGTCTCGACCGTGACACCTCCGGCCTGCTGATGATCGCCAAGAAGCGCAGCATGCTGCGTCACTTGCACACGGCATTGCGCGGCGATGGCGTCGACAAGCGCTACATGGCGCTGGTTCGCGGCAACTGGGCGGCCTCGATCAAGCAAGTCCGAGCGTCGCTCGGCAAGAGCAACCTGCGCTCCGGCGAGCGTATGGTCGAGGTCGACGAGGAGGAGGGCAAGGAGTCCGTGACCGTGTTCAAGGTCCTGCGTCGTTTTGGCGACTTTGCCACCCTGATCGAAGCCAAACCGATTACCGGCCGGACTCACCAAATCCGCGTCCACACCTTGCACGCCGGGCATTGCATTGCCGGTGACACCAAGTACGGCGATGAAGGCTTCAGCAAAGAGATTCGTGATCTGGGCGGAAAGCGCCTGTTCCTGCACGCCTACATGCTGACCGTGCCGCTGCCTGATGGTGGTGAGCTGAAGTTGCAGGCGCCGGTCGACGAGATGTGGGCCAAAACCGTGGAGCGCCTGAGTGCACCCATCTGATTACAAGCTGCTGATTTTCGATTGGGACGGCACTCTCGCCGACTCCATTGGTCGGATTGTCGAGTCGATGCATGTCGCGTCCGAGCGCTCCGGTTTTCAGTTGCGCGATGATTTTGCCGTCAAGGGCATCATCGGTCTCGGTTTGCCGGAGGCGATTCGCACGTTATATCCGGAAATCGGCGACGACGAATTGGTAGCCTTCCGTCAGCACTATGCTGATCACTACATCGCCTCTGAGGCTGTTCCTTCGCCGTTGTTCGAGGGTGTGGTCGAGTCGATGGAGGCGTTTCGTGCCGAGGGTTATCACTTGGCGGTCGCGACCGGCAAGGCTCGTCGCGGGCTGGATCGGGTGCTGAAGTCTCACGGCTGGGAAGATTATTTCGATATCACCCGCGCGGCTGACGAAACCGCCAGCAAACCCCATCCGCTGATGCTTGAGCAGATCCTCGCTCACTGCGAGGTTCGCCCGGAGCAGGCGCTGATGGTGGGCGATTCGTCCTTTGACTTGCAGATGGCGCGCAACGCCGGCATGGATTCGGTGGCCGTCAGCTATGGCGCGCAATCGATCGAAGCGTTGAAGTTGTTCGAGCCGGCACTGGCCATTGATCGTTTTTCAGAATTGCATGCCTGGCTGAGTCAGCGGGCTTAATAGGTTTTTGCTGGGGTAGATGTCATGACCGACGAATGGAAAGCGCCCGCCAAGGCGAGCGCAGAGAGCGGTGACGAGAAAAGCTGGAAGCTGCTGGAAAAGACCCTGCTAGCTGGCGTGCAGGAGCAGCGCCGGTCCCGTCGCTGGGGGATTTTCTTCAAGCTGCTGACCTTTGTGTACCTGTTTGGCGCGTTGATCCTGTTCACGCCGTTGATGGACATGGAAAAAGCCGCCACTCGCAGTGGCACCTACACCGCGCTGATCGACGTGACCGGCATGATCGCCGACAAGGAGCCTGCCAGCGCTGATAACATCGTCGGCAGCCTGCGTGCAGCGTTCGAGGACGAGAAGGTCAAAGGTGTCATCCTGCGAATCAACAGTCCGGGCGGCAGTCCGGTGCAGTCGGGCTACGTCTATGACGAGATCCGCCGTTTGCGCGGCCTGCATCCGGATACCAAGGTTTACGCGGTAATCTCGGATTTGGGCGCTTCCGGTGCTTATTACATCGCAAGCGCGGCAGATCAGATCTACGCCGACAAGGCGAGCCTGGTAGGTTCCATTGGTGTGACGGCGGCCGGTTATGGCTTTGTCGGGACGATGGAGAAGCTGGGTGTCGAGCGTCGCACTTACACCTCCGGCGAGCACAAATCGTTCCTCGATCCGTTCCAGCCGCAGAAGCCTGAAGAAACTCAGTTCTGGCAGGGTGTGCTCGATACCACTCATCAGCAATTCATCAGCAGCGTCAAGAAAGGTCGTGGCGACCGCCTCAAGGATAAGGAGCATCCAGAGTTGTTCTCCGGGTTGGTCTGGTCGGGCGAGCAGGCACTGCCGCTGGGGTTGATCGATGGCCTGGGGAATGCCAGTTCGGTGGCCCGTGATGTCATTGGCGAGAAAGAGCTGGTGGACTTCACCGTTCAGGAATCGCCGTTCGATCGCTTCTCGAAAAAACTCGGTGCCAGCGTGGCTGAGCATCTGGCGATGTGGATGGGCTTCCAGGGGCCTTCGTTGCGCTGATTCTATGGCTGCATAAAAAAAACCGGCTTTTTGCCGGTTTTTTTAAAGTCAAAATATCGCAGCCTCGTTTCACTCGACAGCTCCTACATTGAAATGCGTATCCCTTGTAGGAGCTGTCGAGTGAAACGAGGCTGCGATCTTTTGATCTTTAAGGTATCTGCACGCCTTCGGCCAGCAGCATGTCCACCAGGCGAATCAATGGCAGGCCGATCAGGCTGGTGGCGTCAGGGCCTTCGGTGCTTTGAAACAGGCTCACCCCCAAACCTTCGGCTTTGAAGCTGCCAGCGCAGTCGTAGGGCTGTTCGGCGCGCAGGTAGCGTTCGATGCGTGCGGTGTCGAGTGTGCGCATGTTCACGGTGAATGGCACGCAGTCGACCTGGCAATCGCCGGTCTGGCTGTTGAACAGGGCAAGGCCGGTAAGGAAGGTCACGCTGGCACCGCTCGAAGCCAGCAATTGTTCGCGGGCCTTTTCGAAGGTGTGGGGTTTGCCGATGATCCGATCGCCAAGTACGGCGACCTGATCGGAGCCGATGATCAGGTGGGCGGGGTGGCTGCTGGCCAGCGCGCGTGCTTTTTCCTCGGCGAGGCGCTTGACCAACTCGATGCCGGACTCGTCCGGACGATGGCTTTCGTCAATATCCGGCGAGCTGCAGGTAAACGGCAGCTGCAAGCGGGCCAGCAATTCCCGGCGATAAACCGAGCTTGAAGCGAGTAATAAAGGCAGCATGCGCATCTCCAGAAGACAGGCGCGAATTCTAGCGGAGGCTTGCAAGTGACGGACAGGGCTGAATTTCCTTTGACATGGCTGGGGGCATCCCTATAATGCTGCGCCTATGTTGAATGACCCGATTCCACCTCACGTTGACCCGCGCAAATTGGCTGATCGTGGCACCACCCTTCAAGGTGAACTGCTGCTGGCCGATTTGGAGAGACTCTGCGACCCGCTTTCCGACACTGTCGGTACGGTGCAGGCTAAATTCGTTTTTGAACGAGATGAACGTAAGTCTGTGGTAATCCACAGTTTTATCGACACCGAAGTCAAAATGGTTTGCCAGCGTTGTCTTGAGCTGGTCACCCTGCCGATCCATAGCGAATGCAGTTATGCTGTGGTGAAGGAGGGTGCGAATACCCAGTCGTTGCCGAAAGGTTATGACGTGCTGGAACTGGGCGAAGATCCTTTGGATCTGCAGTCACTGATCGAGGAGGAGCTTTTGCTCGCCTTGCCCATTGTGCCTGCTCATCATCCGGAAGAATGCCAGCAGCCGGCGGGTCTCGATGAGCCCGAACCGAGCGAGGACGAGGTAACGCGGTCCAACCCGTTCAGTGTATTGGCGCAGTTAAAGCGTGACCCAAACGTTTAGGAGTTAATCAATTATGGCTGTTCAGCAGAACAAAAAATCCCGCTCTGCCCGTGACATGCGTCGTTCGCACGACGCCCTGACGGCAAGCACTCTGTCTGTAGAAAAAACCACCGGTGAAATTCACCTGCGTCACCACGTATCGCCAGAAGGCGTATACCGTGGCCGTAAAGTGATCGACAAGGGCGCTGACGAGTAATCACTTGTCTGCTCAAGTCATCGCGATTGACGCAATGGGCGGGGACTTCGGTCCCCGCAGCATTGTTCAGGCCAGCCTTGCTTGTCTGTCTGCTGCACCCTCGCTGCACCTGACCCTCGTCGGTCAACCCTCCCTTCTTGAAGAATTGCTTTCTGGCCAGTCGGCTATGGATCGCTCGCGTCTGTCGATTGCTCCGGCGTCCGAAGTCATCACCATGGACGAAAAACCTGCACAGGCCCTGCGCGGCAAGCCCGACTCGTCGATGCGCGTGGCGCTGGAGTTGCTGCGCGATGGCAAAGTCCAGGCCTGTGTCAGTGCCGGCAATACCGGTGCGCTGATGGCGTTGTCGCGGTTTGTGCTCAAGACCTTGCCTGGCATTGATCGGCCGGCGATGGTGGCGGCGATTCCGACGCAGAAGGGTTATTGCCAGTTGCTCGACCTGGGCGCCAATGTCGATTGCAGCGCCGAGCATCTATTGCAGTTTGCGGTGATGGGGTCGGTGGCGGCGGAAGCCCTGGGCATCGTTCGTCCGCGAGTGGCGCTGCTGAACATCGGTACTGAAGACATCAAGGGCAATCAGCAGGTCAAGCTGGCGGCCACCTTGTTGCAGAGTGCTCGTGGTATCAATTACATCGGTTTTGTCGAAGGTGACGGTGTGTACCGTGGCGAGGCGGATGTGGTGGTGTGTGATGGTTTTGTCGGCAATATCCTGCTCAAATCCAGCGAAGGCCTGGCGACCATGATTGCCGCGCGCATCGAAGCCTTGTTCAAGAAAAACCTTGCGTCGAAAGTGGTCGGTGCTCTGGCATTGCCGCTGATGAAGCGCCTGCAAGCTGATCTGGCGCCTGCACGGCATAACGGCGCTAGCTTCCTCGGGTTGCAGGGAATTGTGGTGAAAAGCCATGGTTCGGCGGGGGTTCAGGGCTTCCAGAGTGCGATTCAGCGCGCCTTGATCGAGATCCAGGAAAACCTGCCGGAACGCATTCACGGTCGTCTTGAGGATTTGTTGCTTTAGGCGTTTTCGTCGGACAATGCTTAAATGTGACCGCTCAGTTCAATTTGCCATCCAACTGTCAGTTTCTTGCGTCCCCCAGGCGGGACGTCAATTCTCCGACGACAAGATCATTAGGGGCTTGTTACATGTCTGCTTCCCTCGCATTCGTCTTTCCGGGACAGGGTTCGCAGTCCCTCGGCATGCTGGCCGAGTTGGGCGCGCAACATCCGGTTGTCCTCGAAACATTCAAAGAAGCTTCCGATGCACTGGGTTACGACCTTTGGGCGCTGACCCAGCAAGGGCCGGAAGAGCAACTCAACCAAACCGATAAAACCCAGCCGGCCATTCTGACCGCCTCGATTGCCTTGTGGCGTCTGTGGCTGGCTGAAGGTGGCGCGCGTCCGGCTTATGTTGCCGGTCACAGCCTGGGCGAATACAGCGCTCTGGTCGCCGCAGGCAGTCTGAGCCTAGGTGACGCGGTGAAGCTGGTTGAGCGCCGTGGTCAGTTGATGCAGGAAGCCGTTCCGGCCGGGCAAGGTGGCATGGCCGCCATTCTCGGTCTGGACGATGCTGATGTGCTGGCAGCCTGTGCCGAAGCTGCGCAAGGCGAAGTGGTCAGTGCGGTCAACTTCAACTCCCCTGGCCAGGTGGTCATCGCCGGTGCCAAGGCAGCAGTCGAGCGCGCCATCGAAGGCTGCAAGGCCCGTGGTGCCAAGCGCGCCATGCCGTTGCCGGTCAGCGTGCCGTCCCATTGCGAGCTGATGCGTCCGGCGGCCGAGCGTTTCGCCGAGTCGATCGCAGCGATCGACTGGCAGGCGCCGCAGATTCCAGTGGTTCAGAACGTCAGCGCCAATGTGCCGGCCGATCTGGAAACCCTCAAGCGCGATCTGCTTGAGCAGCTTTACAAGCCTGTACGCTGGGTCGAATCGGTTCAGGCGCTAGCCGCCAAAGGTGCTACCCAGTTGGTCGAATGCGGCCCAGGTAAAGTACTGGCTGGCTTGAACAAGCGTTGCGCCGAAGGCGTGTCGACATCCAACCTCAATACCCCCGACGCCTTCGCTGCCGCTCGCGCAGCGCTGGCTTGAATCAGGAGAAGCCTGCATGAGTCTGCAAAGTAAAGTTGCACTGGTCACTGGCGCGAGCCGCGGTATCGGCCAGGCTATCGCCCTGGAACTGGGTCGTCAGGGCGCCATCGTTATCGGCACCGCGACGTCTGCCTCGGGTGCCGAGCGCATTGCGGCAACCCTGAAGGAAAGCGGGATTCAAGGCACTGGCCTGGAACTCAATGTCACCAGCGACGAATCCGTTGCTGCAGTACTGGCGAGCATTACATCGCAGTTCGGTGCGCCGGCGATCCTGGTCAACAATGCCGGTATCACCCGCGATAATCTGATGATGCGGATGAAAAATGACGAATGGCATGACGTCGTCGATACCAACCTGAACAGTCTGTTTCGCCTGTCCAAGGGCGTTTTGCGCGGTATGACCAAAGCCCGTTGGGGACGAATTATCAGTATTGGGTCGGTTGTGGGTGCCATGGGCAACGCAGGCCAAGTAAACTACGCAGCCGCCAAGGCCGGTCTGGAAGGTTTCAGCCGTTCACTGGCGCGTGAAGTCGGTTCGCGTTCGATTACGGTAAACTCGGTGGCCCCTGGGTTCATCGACACCGATATGACCCGCGAACTGCCCGAGGCACAGCGTGAAGCCTTGCAGACGCAGATTCCGCTGGGCCGTCTGGGGCAAGCTCAAGAGATCGCGTCTGTGGTCGCTTTTCTTGCATCCGACGGTGCGGCTTACGTTACTGGGGCTACAATCCCGGTGAACGGCGGGATGTACATGAGTTAAATGTGACGGATCGCTTCAAAAAAATGTCATACGAGCTGTCTAAAATCCGTTATAAAGCTGCAATCTATTTATAGGCAGAGGGTCGTCGGGTTTGAGGAGTGAAGCTTTCAGTTGAAAAACTGAAAAGTCTTTCTATACACTTACCCACTGGCCAGCTGCCTGAATTTGTCCATTAGGAGTGAAAACAAGGTATGAGCACCATCGAAGAGCGCGTCAAGAAAATCGTTGCTGAGCAACTGGGCGTTAAAGAAGAAGAAGTGGTCAACACTGCTTCCTTCGTTGAAGACCTGGGTGCCGACTCCCTTGACACCGTTGAGCTGGTGATGGCTCTGGAAGAGGAATTCGAGACCGAAATTCCTGACGAAGAAGCTGAGAAGATCACTACTGTACAAGCCGCAATCGATTACGTTACTAACCACCAGGCTTAATAGCTTGTAATCGTTGCTTGCTGTCATGGAAAAACCGCACTGCCATCACGGCGTGCGGTTTTTTCTTTAGGCCTGATGCAAAGTCGTCATTTGAAAAAGGAGAGTGCTGTGTCGCGTAGACGCGTCGTAGTCACCGGTATGGGTATGTTGTCGCCACTGGGCACGGATGTGCCGAGCAGTTGGCAGGGCATTCTGGCTGGCCGCAGTGGCATTGGTCTGATCGAACACACCGACCTTTCTGCCTATTCCACCCGTTTTGGCGGCTCGGTAAAGGGCTTCAATGTCGAGGAATACCTGTCGGTCAAGGAAGCTCGCAAGCTCGACCTGTTCATTCAATACGGTCTGGCCGCAGGTTTTCAGGCAGTTCGTAACGCCGGTCTGGAAGTCACCGACGCCAACCGTGAGCGCATCGGCGTGGCCATGGGGTCGGGGATTGGCGGACTGACCAATATCGAAGAAACCAGCCGCACGCTGCATGATTCCGGCCCACGACGGATTTCTCCGTTTTTCGTGCCTGGCTCGATCATCAATATGATTTCCGGTTTTCTGTCCATCCATCTGGGCGCACAGGGACCTAACTACGCCATCGCCACCGCGTGTACCACCGGTACGCACTGCATCGGCATGGCGGCACGCAACATCATGTACGACGAAGCCGACGTGATGATTGCCGGCGGCGCTGAAATGGCAGCTTGCGGTTTGGGCATGGGCGGCTTCGGTGCCTCCCGCGCACTGTCGACCCGCAACGACGAGCCGACCCGCGCCAGCCGTCCATGGGACAAGGGCCGTGATGGCTTCGTGCTGTCCGACGGTGCCGGCGCTCTGGTTCTCGAAGAACTGGAGCACGCCAAGGCCCGTGGCGCGACGATCTACGCCGAGCTGATCGGCTTCGGCACCAGTGGCGATGCTTACCACATGACTTCGCCACCGGCCGATGGCGCGGGTGCTGCACGTTGCATCACCAATGCGCTGCGCGATGCCAAGATCAATGGCGACCAGGTTCAGTACGTCAACGCCCACGGCACCTCGACGTCGGCCGGCGACCTTGCCGAAGCCTGTGCGATCAAGTCGGTGTTCGGCGATCACGCTTACAAGCTGGCGGTCAGTTCGACCAAGTCCATGACCGGTCACCTGTTGGGTGCGGCGGGCGCGGTCGAGGCGATCTTCAGTGTGCTGGCGATCAACAGCCAGGTAGCGCCGCCGACCATCAACCTCGATGAGCCGGACGAAGGTTGCGACCTCGATTTCGTACCGCATACCGCGCGCAATATGGATATCGATGTGGTGCTGTCCAACTCCTTCGGGTTTGGCGGCACCAACGGCTCGCTGGTGTTCCGCCGGTTCGCTGACTGATGGACAGCTGGGTCGATGGTCAGCCGGCTGACGCTTTGTCGCTGAAGGATCGCGGCCTGGCTTACGGTGATGGTCTGTTCGAGACCGTTGCCGTGCGTGGCGGGCAACCGTTGCTGCTGGACCGACATCTGGCGCGTCTGGCCGATGGCTGTTCACGCCTGGCGATCACTGCCGATCATGAGTTGATCCGCAGTGAGCTGCTGGCCTATGCCAGCGCACTGGGTCAGGGCGTGCTCAAGCTCATCATCACCCGCGGCGACAGTCTGCGCGGTTACGCCCCCGATCCCTCGGCTCAAGCCCGACGTATTCTGCAAGGTAATCCACCCGCTGCTTATCCTGCCGTTCATGGCGAGCAGGGCGTTCGCCTGTTCCCTTGTGCGACACGACTGTCCAGGCAGCCACTGCTTGCCGGCCTCAAACACCTTAACCGTCTGGAACAAGTGATAGCTCGCGCCGAATGGCAAGATACGGAGCACGCCGAAGGCTTGATGCTCGATCAGGCGGGTCGCGTCATTGAAGGCGTGTTCAGCAATCTGTTTCTGATCCGCGATGGCATGTTGATCACGGCTGATTTGAAGCGCTGTGGCGTTGCCGGTGTGATGCGTGCCGAATTATTGTTTCAAGCCGAGTCGTTGGGGATCCCCACGCAAATCACCGACATCACCCTCGATCAGCTGCAATGGGCTGATGAAGTCTTTGTCTGCAACAGCGTGTATGGCGTTTGGCCGGTGCGCGCCTATGCCGCACTGAGCTGGCCGGTTGGTCCGCTCACCCGTAAACTCCAAACCATTGCCCGCGCGCTACTGGATGCTTGATACGTGAGACGTAAATTCTTGCTGCTGCTGGAAACCGGATTGGTTCTGGCAGGGCTGTGTCTGGGCGCCTCCGCCTGGAAAATCCATTCGGCGCTGGAACAGCCGCTGAATATCACTCAGGAAGAGCTGCTGGAAGTGCCAAAAGGCACGACACCGACCCGCACCTTCTATCGACTCGAAGCCGATGGCGTCATCAAGGATGCTTTCTGGCTGCGGGTGTATTGGCGCTTCAATCTCGCCAAACAACCGCTGCACAAGGGCGAATACCGCATGCAGCCCGGCATGACCGTCGAAGGACTGATTGACCTGTGGAAACGCGGGGAAATGGTTCAGTACAGCCTGACCCTGGTCGAAGGCTGGAATTTCCATCAGGTGCGCGCTGCTCTGGCCAAGGATGAAAAACTCGAAAAGACCCTCGACGGTTTGAGTGATAGCGAGGTGATGGACAAACTCGGCCACACCGGGATTTTTCCGGAAGGGCGATTCTTCCCTGACACCTATCGCTTCGTGCGCGGCATGACCGATGTCGAGCTGCTGAAAAAAGCCTACGACCGCCTCGACGAAGTCCTTGCCAAGGAGTGGAGCCAGCGCGCCGCTGACGTGCCGTACACCGAGCCCTATCAGGCGCTGATCATGGCCTCGCTGGTGGAGAAGGAAACCGGCGTGCCGCAGGAGCGCGGGCAAATCGCTGGCGTGTTTGTACGGCGCATGGAAATAGGCATGTTGTTGCAGACTGATCCGACCGTGATCTACGGCCTCGGTGATCGTTACAACGGCAAATTGACTCGCGCCCATCTCAAGGAGGCGACGCCGTACAACACCTACATGATTTCGGGACTACCGCCGACCCCGATCGCCATGGTCGGCCGCGAAGCGATTCATGCAGCGCTGAATCCGGTGGCTGGCAATAGCCTCTATTTCGTTGCTCGTGGTGATGGCAGCCACGTGTTCTCCGATGATCTGGACGCGCACAATAACGCTGTGCGTGAGTTCCAGATCAAGCGCCGTGCCGACTACCGCTCCAGCCCGGCGCCGGCGCCGGCTACGGCGCCAGAGGCGACGGATGAGCAGGCACCGATTCCGGCTGCTTCGCCCGACACAGTCCCCGAGGCTTTGCCGCAAGTGCCGCCACAAGAACCTGCTCAGGCGGCGCCAACAGAGCTGCAAGCGCCTGACCAGTCGCCATCACCGGAGCCGGCGCAAGAACCCGCTCAAGAACCCGCAGCTGCACCCGCGCCCGAACCGGATGCAACCGCGCCGCAAAGCCCGCAATGATTCTGACTAAGGACTGCCTGTGACTGGCTTGTTTATTACCCTGGAAGGCCCGGAAGGGGCCGGCAAGAGCACCAATCGCGAATACCTGGCCGAGCGCCTGCGCGCCGCGGGTATCGAGGTCGTGCTGACTCGCGAACCAGGCGGCACGCCGTTGGCCGAGCGGATCCGCGAAGTGCTGCTGGCACCGGTTGACGAAGTCATGAACCCCGACACCGAGTTGCTGTTGGTATTCGCCGCGCGAGCCCAGCATCTGGCCGAGGTGATTCGCCCGGCGCTGGCCCGCGGCGCGGTGGTCCTGTGTGATCGCTTTACCGATTCGACCTACGCCTATCAGGGTGGCGGTCGCGGCCTGTCGGTGGAACGCATCGCGACCCTGGAAACCTTCGTCCAGGGCGATCTGCGGCCGGACCTGACGTTGATTTTCGATCTGCCGGTGGAAGTGGGCCTGGCCCGCGCCAGCGCTCGCGGTCGACTGGATCGCTTCGAACTCGAAGGCCGAACCTTTTTTGATGCGGTGCGCAGTGCTTTCCTCAAGCGTGCTGAAGCGGATCCTGCGCGTTATGTCCTGGTCGATGCCGCCCAGCCGTTGGCGCAGGTTCAGCAGGCACTGGATGCCTTGTTGCCGCGTCTGCTGGAGTTGACCCGTGGCTGAAGCCTATCCGTGGCAGGACAGTCTCTGGCAGCATTTGGCCGGTCGCAAGCAACATGCTCACGCCTATCTGTTGCATGGCCCGGCCGGGATCGGCAAGCGCGCGCTGGCCGAGCGCTTGATGGCCAGTTTGCTGTGCCAGCGTCCGAGCGCCGCCCACGATGCTTGCGGCGAATGCAAATCCTGTCTGTTGCTCAAGGCCGGCAGTCACCCTGACAACTACATTCTGGAGCCGGAAGAAGCCGATAAGGCGATCAAGGTCGATCAGGTTCGTGATCTGGTCAGCTTCGTGGTTCAGACCGCGCAGATGGGCGGCCGCAAAGTGGTGCTGATCGAGCCGGTCGAGTCGATGAACATCAACGCCGCCAACGCCTTGCTCAAAAGCCTTGAAGAACCTTCCGGCGATACTGTTTTACTGTTGGTCAGCCACCAGACCAGTCGTCTGTTGCCGACCATCAAGAGCCGCTGCGTGCAGCAGGCTTGTCCATTGCCGAGCGAAGCCATGAGTCTTGCGTGGCTGGCGAAGGCTTTGCCGGACTGCGCGGAAGAAGAGCGTATCGAGTTGCTGACCCTGGCCGCCGGTTCGCCACTGGCCGCCGTCAACTTGCAGGCCCAGGGCGTGCGCGAGCAGCGGGCGCTGGTGGTCGATGGCGTGAAGAAGTTGCTCAAACAGCAACAGTCACCGACGCAACTGGCCGAAGGCTGGAATGCGATTCCGCTGTTGCTGTTGTTCGACTGGTTCTGCGACTGGTCGAGCCTGATTCTGCGCTATCAGCTGACTCAGGACGAAGAAGGCCTGGGACTGACGGACATGCGCAAGGTGATTCAGTACCTGGCGCAGAAAGCCGGCCAGGACAAAGTCCTGAATATTCAGGACTGGATCCTAGCCCAGCGCCAGAAAGTGATGAGCAAAGCCAACCTCAATCGGGTGTTGTTGCTGGAGGCGCTTTTGGTGCAATGGGTGGGTTTGCCTACCCAGAAGTGACCGTCTGTGCTTAGTATCCTGTCTCGCAAATACTGTTTGTGAGACGGGACACTAGACTCTGAGCATCAGCAACGGAGGTCAGCATGAATGAACTCGTCAATCCGGGGCCGCGCAACGGCATTTTGTCCCTGACGATCAAGGACAAGTCCGTGCTTTACGCGGCCTACATGCCGTTCATCAAGAACGGTGGCCTGTTTATCCCGACCAACAAGAGTTACAAGTTGGGCGATGAGGTATTCATGCTGTTGAACCTGATGGACGAGCCGGAGAAGATTCCGGTCGCCGGCAAGGTCACCTGGATTACCCCCAAAGGTGCGCAGGGCAACCGGGCTGCCGGGGTCGGCGTACAATTCGACGATGGCGACAATACTGCGCGCAGTCGAATCGAAACTCATCTGGCCGGAGCCCTGAAGTCCGACCGTCCCACTCATACGATGTAAGTTGCAGCCTTTTATGCTCGTAGATTCCCATTGCCACCTTGATCGCCTTGACCTCGCCGCCCACGACGGCTCCCTGGATGCCGCCCTTGATGCGGCCCGTCTGCGCGGGGTAGGGCACTTTCTGTGTATCGGCGTCAGCGTCGAGAATGCCGCCGACGTCAAAGCCCTGGCCGAACGTTACGACGACGTCGACTGTTCGGTTGGCGTGCATCCGCTGGACGTGCAACCGGGCGCCGCGCCAGCACTGGATTGGCTGTTGCGCGAGCTCAACCACCCGCGTGTGGTCGCGATCGGTGAAACCGGTCTGGATTATCACTACGAGCCGGAAGCGGCGGAGTTGCAGCAGGAATCGTTTCGCCTGCATCTGCAAGCGGCGCAGCAGACGGGCAAACCGGTGATCATTCACACCCGTGGTGCCCGCGCCGATACGTTGAACCTCCTGCGTGAAGCGGCGCTGCCCCAGGCTGGCGTGCTGCATTGCTTCACCGAAGACTGGGACATGGCCAAAGCGGCGCTGGACATGGGGTATTACATTTCCTTGTCCGGGATTGTCACTTTCCGCAATGCCGACGCTCTGCGTGACGTTGCCAGTAAAGTGCCAGCTGACCGATTGCTGGTGGAAACCGACTCGCCTTACCTGGCGCCGATCCCTCATCGCGGCAAGCCGAACCTGCCGCAGTACGTGCGCGACGTAGCGGAATTTCTGGCAATGTTGCGAGGTGAGCCCTACGAGCGGTTTGCCGAGCAAACCACCGAGAATTTCAAGCGACTGTTTCCGCTGGCGCATGTGAAAGGTTAAATCGCAGGCAAAAAAAACCCGGGTTCTGGGGGGGGAATCCGGGTTAAGACCATTAGGAGTAAAACAAAGGCACGCGGTCCGTTGGTACCTATATCGGCGCAACACTTGGGGGAGATGTCCCGCCGACAGTTGAAGTATTGATCAGTATTGCGTCGAGTCCAGTTTACCGGCGCCGGTTTTTAAACAAATTTGGAATACGGGCGCTTCGGTTGAGTTCTCATTAATCTGCGAGGCTGCCGGAATTCATCAAGAAACACATATATGGTCGGATGATCCGTGCATTTTTGCGCAAGTTAGGCATAATACGCGGCTTCGAATTTTGACCCCTACAGACCTTTTCTTATGCATAAAGAACCTCGTAAGGTCCGTGAGTTTCGTCGCCGCGAGCAAGAAATTCTCGATACCGCGCTCAAGCTGTTCCTCGATCAAGGTGAAGACAGTGTCACCGTCGAGATGATTGCTGATGCCGTCGGTATCGGCAAAGGCACGATCTACAAGCACTTCAAATCCAAGGCTGAAATCTATCTGCGCCTGATGCTCGATTACGAGCGCGATTTGAACGAGCTGTTGCATTCGGCCGATGTCGACAAGGACAAGGAAGCCCTGTCCCGGGCCTACTTCGAATTCCGCATGCGCGACCCTCAACGCTATCGGTTGTTCGATCGCCTGGAAGAGAAGGTGGTCAAGGGCAATCAGGTACCGGAGATGGTCGAGGAGCTGCACAAGATTCGCGCCTCGAACTTCGAACGCCTGACCCTGCTCATCAAAGGCCGGATCAGCGAAGGCAAGCTCGAAGATGTGCCGCCTTACTTCCATTACTGCGCCTCCTGGGCGCTGGTGCACGGCGCCGTGGCGCTGTATCACTCGCCGTTCTGGAGCAATGTGCTGGAAGATCAGGAAGGTTTCTTCCAGTTCCTGATGGACATCGGCGTACGCATGGGCAACAAGCGCAAGCGCGATAGCGACACCCCGAGCAGCTGAACCATTCAGTTGCCTTATTGCGCCATTATTTCGCTACGTGGCGCAGTACCGCAGGAATATACTCAGGCATAGGACTTGCTAAAACTTGATTTGTGAGTCAAGTTTTAGCGGTCCGAATATTCTTCCGCCGGAGTAGTCCATGATCGTTGACCGTCAAGGCAGGCGTTTTCGCAATTTGCGAATCAGTCTGACTTCAGCCTGCAATTACGCTTGTACCTACTGCGTGCCCAACGGCAAGCGGTTGGTCGCTGCGCAGGATGAATTGTCGGCCGAGGCCATGGCGCGTGGCGTGGCCTATCTGATCGAAGCGGCGGGCATTGAGCGTTTGCGCATCACCGGCGGCGAGCCGCTGGTCAGCCCCAAACTCGAAACCTTCATGACCGCCGTCGGGCAGATGGGCCTGGCGGACATCAGCCTGACCACCAACGGTCAGCTGCTGGCGAAGAAACTGCCACTACTGGCGGATGCTGGCATTCGTCGCATCAACGTTTCCCTCGATACCCTGGATGCCAGCGCCTTTCGCAGCATTGCCCGTGGCGGCGATCTGGCGACTGTGCTCGACGGTATGGATCAGGCCAGCGCCGCCGGCCTGAAGATCAAGGTCAATATGGTGCCGCTGCGTGGGCAGAACCTCGATCAAGTAATGCCGCTACTCGATTACTGTCTGGAGCGCGGCTATGAGCTTCGCTTCATCGAGTTGATGCGCATGGGCCACCTGGCCAACGACTCCAATGCTTTCCTGCAACAGTTTGTCAGCCTGCAGCAGTTGCTCAGCCTGATCGGCGAGCGCTACGAATACCTTCAGGCCGATGCGCCGGTAGACGCCACCGCCGTGCGTTATGAAATTCCGGGGCAGGGCTACTTTGGTATTATCGCCAACGAAAGCGTTCCTTTCTGCCGCACCTGTTCGCGGCTGCGCCTTTCGTCCACGGGCTGGCTGCATGGCTGCCTGTCGTCGAGCAACCGCCACTATGTCGGCGACCTGCTGGACAAGCCGCGTCATCAGGCATTGCCGGCCTTGCAGCGACTCTTGGTGAAAGCCTTGGGCGATAAGCAGGAAGTAGCATTTTCAGGTGGTGCGACCATCATGAAGATTATTGGCGGCTGATCGAACCTCATCGCGAGCAAGCTCGCTCCCACAGGTCCTGTGCCAACCCTGTGGGAGCGAGCTTGCTCGCGATGCGATCTGTGAGACGCTGCTGATCCCGAGCTGGCGCGGAAGCTGCATCCAATGGCCATTCGCCGGTTTTCCGTCACCGGCCTCTGGAGGGTAGGATGCGTAGCCTGGTTTTGCTGCTGGCCGTTTTGGCGCTTGGTGGCTGCATGAATGTCAGCGATCTGGCTGAAGGGACTCGCTACCACATGAGCGACGCGGGGTTGCTCGACCATAGCGACAGCCACCGTGTGAATAACCTGCGCATTCAACCGGACTCATTCGTCTATATCGCCCAGGGCGCCTTTGTGCCGCCAGACAGTGCTGTCTACCCGCGGCCTAACGTGATCGCCGAAGTCGCCTTCGATGGCTTTATCGAATACTTCCCTATGGTCCGCCGCGCCCGTGCGCCGGAAGGTCTTGATCAAGCCATGGGTGAAGCCCGTGCCGCCGGTGCCCATTACCTGCTCTATACCCGGTTCGCCAAGTCTGACGACCGCATCGGCAACTCGGACGAATGGCTTGATCAGGAAGCCTTGGATCGCCTCGGTATCGACGGCGGCGTGATTCAGATCATGTTGATCGAGACCAGCACCCAGTATTTGATTGATACTGCACGCATCAAGAGTCGTGGCGGTTTACTGACGTTCCACGACAAAAAGCCAGAAGACCTGATGGGCCCGCCGCTGGAACAATACGCGCGCAGCCTGCTGGGGCTCAGCGACCAGTAATTCAAAAGGAGAACGCCATGAGTGGCCCGCAAAAAGCCAACGATCTGTTGGGGCAAATCCCCAAAACCAAAGGCTTGCCGCCGGTCCACCTGTGGAACCCCGACTTCTGCGGCGACATCGACATGCGTATCGCCCGTGATGGCACCTGGTATTACCTGGGCACGCCGATCGGGCGCAAGCCGATGGTCAAGCTGTTCTCCACCATCATTCGTCGCGATGGTGACGATTACTTCCTCATCACCCCGGTCGAGAAGGTTGGCATCAAGGTCGACGACGCGCCCTTCGTGGCGATTGCCGTGGAGGTCGAAGGCGAGGGTGAAACCCAGGTCTTGCGCTTTACCACCAATGTTGACGAGACCGCCGAGGCCGGCACCGAACACCCCATGCGCGTGGTGATCGACCCGGTCACGCAGGAACCTGCGCCCTACGTGCATGTGCGCACCAACCTCGAAGCCCTGATCCACCGCAACGTGTTCTACCAACTGGTGGAGCTGGCCGTCACCCGCGAGATCGACGGGCAGCGCTGGTTAGGCGTGTGGAGCGCTGGCGAGTTCTTTCCCATCGGGCTTGAGCCGTAACTCGCCAAGTTGCTGTGTTCTGGAAAATGGCCCGCTATTCAAGCGGGCCATTTTTTTGCCTACAAACCTTTGTCCTTAAGCCGAGCAGCATGTTCAAGATAGAGGTGGACCGGGCTGACGTTCCAACTCGTGATCCCGGCCATTTGATTGACTGCGTCGAAATGGTCCATCGGGTAATCCGAACGAATGACTTTGCCCAGGTGCGAGCTGTACTGTCCGACTAGCCCATCGTTGGCGTGTTTCTCTTTATAAAATAACTTCGACAGCACAATACAGTTCAAGTGGGACGGATCGAGAGGTTGCAGACTTTGAAAGTTTTGCAGAATCCCGCTCCAGGAGTAGTAGTGCACGCCGTTTTCAACTTCGTTGCCTTCCCCACCCCAATGTTGCGGTAGCCCTTGCGGGTACTTCTTGTTGAAGGCTGCCAAACCTGCGCTGGTCAACGATTCGAAAGCCGCTTGAGGGTCCTGAGGGTTTTCCGGATGGTCGCTGATCAACGAAATGAAGGTACCGACTGCTTTGAACAGGGCGAGTACGAGCACTTCGGGCAACTCACCAGGCGTCAGCGCCTTATGCAATTGGTCGGCAATCTCGGAGCCATGATTGGGGCAGCTGACAGAAGTGACTGATGCGACCTTTTCCGGGTGTAGCGCCGCTACGTAGCGTGCAGCCAATGGACCTTGGCTGTGGCCGATCAGATTGACCTTGGCGGCTCCCGTTTCCTGCAAAATACGGTTGACGTGTTCGAGCAGTTTTTTACCGCGCTCCTCGTTTCCGTTCACGGCTGGAATGTTAACGGCAAACACCTTGGCCCCAGCGTGTTCCAGAGCTTCCTTGATCTCGAAGAAGTAGGGATAACCGGCAATTTTATCGAAGCCAAAAAGGCCGTGGACCAAAACAATCGGGTATTGCGTAGACGCATCCATGTTCATGCTTATACCTGTCGATAGCGGACTTTAGTTGCGCTTGATCTGTCGCGGCTAACCGTAGGTCACAAAGCGGGTTCGTTCAAATCGCTCGCCTGAACGCCGTCAGACAGAAAAAATCTAATTGACACTCAATCGTATGATGATTAGCGTGGGCATCCATCGTGAACGGCTTTGTGCCGTCCCTGAATCGAGGTGTCCATGTCCAGCAGTTTTCATGCGTCGACGGTCGATTGGCTGGGTTGCTGGATCGCCACGGGGCAGGTCAAGCCGGGTGAGACGCTCAAGGTCGAAGCCGACCTGGGCGAGCAACTCGGTGTCAGCCGCACCGTTATCCGCGAAGCCATCAAAACCCTGGTTGCCAAGGGCATGCTCGAAGTCGGGCCCAAGGTCGGCACGCGGGTGTTGCCGGTGCGCCGCTGGAACCTCTTCGATCCGCAAGTCGTAGGCTGGCTATCACGCAGCGGCTTGCCGGAAAACTTCGTCGACGACTTGCTCGACCTGCGCCGCACCATCGAACCCATGGCCGTGCGCTGGGCTTGTGAGCGCGCTACCGTCGAACAGGTTCACGCCATCCTTCAGGCTTACAACGCATTGGAGCGGGCAGTGGACAGCGGCATCGATTACAACCGCGCCGACCAGTTCTTCCACGAGTGCATCCTCGCTGCCAGCCACAATCAATTCATCGAACAAATGGTCCCGGCCCTCGGCGCGCTGCTGGCGGTGTCTTTCGAAGTGTCCGCCGCCGACCCGGACGAACTGCGCCGCACACTACCGATTCACAAAGACATGGCCGAGGCCATCGCCGCCCGGGATGCCGCGCGAGGTGTCTGGGCCTGCATGACCCTGATCGATAACGCCGACCTGGCCATCAAGCGCTTCTACCCGCAAGTCATGGCCGACAAGAAAGCCAGCTGACAACACAAAGTCCCTGTGGAAGCGGCGGTGCGACGATTCGACTTGCTCGCGAAGGCGTCGGCACATCCAACATTGATGTCACAGACACACCGCCTTCGCGAGCAAGCCCGCTCCCACATAAAAGCAATAAGGAAGGAGGTTTCATGGAGTGGACTGCGGTTACCGAACACCGGGCACGACTGGGCGAAAGCCCGTTTTGGGACGCGCCGACCCAGGCGCTGTACTGGGTTGATATCGCCGGTCAACAGGCGCTGCGGCTGATTGGTGCCAACGTGCAGATCTGGCAGATGCCCGAGCATGTGTCCGCCTTTATCCCCTGCGAAAGCGGTGATGCGCTGGTGACGTTGAACAGCGGCGTGTATCGACTCGATCTGGATTCCCCCGGCCTGGAACCACGATTGACCTTGCTCTGCGTCGCCGATCCGCAACCCGGCAATCGCGCCAATGAAGCCCGCTGCGATGCTCAGGGCCGGCTCTGGCTCGGCACCATGCAGAACAACATCGGCGAGCAGGGCGAAGACGTGCCCATTGTGCGGCGTTCCGGTGGCCTGTTTCGCATCGATCGCGATGCTCGGGTCACGCCGTTGCTTAGAGGGTTGGGCATCCCGAACACGTTGCTGTGGAGCGACGACGCGACCACCGTGTATTTCGCCGACAGCCTCGACCGTACGCTCTATCAGTATTTCATCCGCACCGACGGCAGCCTCGACCCGGCCCACATCTGGTTTGGGCCCCATGAATGCGGTGTGCCGGATGGCTCGGCGATGAATGCCGAAGGTTACATTTGGAACGCCCGCTGGGATGGTAGCTGTCTGCTTCGGCTGACACCGGACGGGCAGGTTGATCGCGTGATCGAGCTGCCAATCAGCCGCCCCACCAGTTGCGTATTCGGGGGTGATGACCTCAAAACCCTTTACATCACCAGCGCCGCGAGCCCGCTCAACCATCCGTTGGACGGCGCGTTGCTGTCGATTCGAGTCGATGTGCCCGGAAAAACCTGTAATCGGTTTGCCGGATAAATCCCAACATATGGGATGTAAAATTATATATTGAGATTATTTGGCAGTCGGGTTTATAGTCGGCTCCATCAGTTACACGCACTCACACTTAAAAAAACAAAACAGGTGAAGTGATGCAGCGATTTTCCAAAAAGCCTTTTGACCGGACATCGACAGATGCCCGGTTTTTGTCGTGCGCTCGAAAAGGAGTCTTGATCCATGGCTGAACCTCTTTCCTTGCCACCAGTGCCCGAACCGCCGAAGGGTGAGCGCCTGAAAAACAAGGTCGTGCTGCTGACCGGTGCTGCTCAGGGTATCGGCGAGGCGATTGTCGCGACCTTCGCTTCCCAGCAGGCCAAGCTGATCATCAGCGATATTCAGGGTGAGAAAGTCGAAAAGGTCGCGGCGCACTGGCGGGACAAAGGCTTTGATGTTCAGGCGATCAAGACCGATGTGTCCAGGCAGCTGGACCTGCACGCCATGGCCAGACTGGCGATCGAGTTGCACGGTCGCATCGATGTGCTGGTCAATTGTGCCGGGGTCAATGTGTTCCGCGATCCGCTGGAAATGACCGAGGAAGACTGGCGTCGCTGCTTCGCCATCGACCTCGACGGCGCCTGGTATGGCTGCAAGGCGGTATTGCCGCAGATGATCGAGCAGGGCATCGGCAGCATCATCAACATCGCCTCGACCCATTCCACTCACATCATTCCTGGTTGCTTCCCGTACCCGGTGGCCAAACATGGCCTGCTCGGCCTGACCCGCGCCCTGGGCATCGAATACGGGCCGAAGGGCATTCGCGTCAACGCCATCGCGCCGGGTTACATCGAAACCCAGCTGAACGTCGATTACTGGAACGGTTTTGCCGACCCGCATGCCGAACGTCAGCGCGCTTTCGATCTGCATCCACCACGTCGTATCGGTCAGCCGATCGAAGTGGCCATGACCGCTGTTTTCCTGGCCAGCGATGAAGCGCCGTTCATCAATGCCTCGTGCATCACCATCGATGGCGGTCGCTCGGTCATGTACCACGACTGAGTCAATCGGGTTTCAGACGCGGAACTACGTCTGAAATCCAATCATCATACGATATGACTGTTAGCTGCACAGTTTGATTGGCTTTCAAATAACGCTCAAAAAAAATAACAAGGAGTCAGCTTATGAATCGTCGTCGTGGGATCCGTTCCCTGTGCTGTGCCGCTTTGGCGGTCACCGCGGTCAGCCTGAGCAGTACGTTGCTGGCGGCCGAGGAAGTGAAGATCGGTTTTCTGGTCAAGCAGGCGGAAGAGCCCTGGTTCCAGACCGAATGGGCATTTGCCGAAAAGGCCGGGAAAGAGAAGGGCTTCACCGTCATCAAGATCGCCGTGCCCGACGGCGAGAAAACCCTCTCGGCCATCGACAGCCTCGCCGCCAACGGTGCCAAGGGCTTCGTGATCTGCCCGCCAGACGTATCCCTCGGCCCGGCGATCATGGCCAAAGCCAAGCTCAATGGTTTGAAAGTCATCGCAGTCGATGACCGCTTCGTCGATGCCAGCGGCAAGTTCATGGAACATGTTCCTTACCTCGGCATGGCAGCGTTCGAAGTCGGCCAGAAGCAGGGCAGCGCCATGGCCACCGAAGCGAAAAAACGTGGCTGGGACTGGAAAGACACCTACGCGGTGATCAACACCTTCAACGAACTCGACACCGGCAAGAAACGCACCGACGGTTCGGTCAAAGCGCTGGAAGACGCCGGCATGCCGAAAGACCACATTCTGTTCTCGGCGCTGAAAACCCTCGACGTACCCGGCAGCATGGACGCCACCAACTCGGCGCTGGTGAAACTGCCGAGCGCAGCGAAAAACCTGATCATCGGTGGCATGAACGACAACACCGTGCTGGGTGGCGTGCGCGCCACCGAGAGCGCCGGGTTTGCCGCGGCCAATGTGATCGGCATCGGCATCAACGGCACCGACGCCATCGGCGAATTGAAGAAGGCCAACAGCGGCTTCTTCGGCTCGATGCTGCCGAGCCCGCACATCGAGGGCTACAACACCGCGAGCATGATGTACGAGTGGGTCACCACCGGCAAAGAACCGCCGAAGTACACCGCGATGGACGACGTAACGCTGATCACTCGCGAGAACTTCAAGCAGGAACTGGAAAAGATCGGCCTCTGGAACTGAGGGCCGGTTGATTTCATCGGTAGCCCTGGCGACGGGGCTGCCTGATCTGTGTGAAGAGGTGGGTTATGCACGCGCAATCAAAAACACAACAACACAATGCCGGCGGCAGCTTGCGCTTCAACGGGATCGGCAAGACCTTTCCCGGGGTGAAGGCGCTGGATGGCATCAGCTTCGTCGCCCATCCGGGGAAGGTTCACGCCTTGATGGGCGAGAACGGCGCCGGCAAATCGACCCTGCTGAAAATCCTCGGCGGGGCTTACACCCCGAGCAGCGGCGACCTGCAGATCGGCGAGCAGGCGATGGTCTTCAAGTCCACCGCCGACAGCATCGGCAGTGGCGTCGCAGTGATCCATCAAGAGCTGCACCTGGTCCCGGAAATGACCGTGGCAGAGAACCTGTTCCTCGGGCATCTGCCGGCCAGTTTCGGCTTGATCAATCGCGGCGCATTGCGGCAACAGGCATTGGCCTGCCTCAAAGGCCTGGCCGATGAAATCGATCCGCAAGAGAAAGTCGGGCGCCTGTCCCTCGGTCAGCGGCAATTGGTGGAAATCGCCAAGGCCTTGTCCCGTGGTGCACATGTGATCGCGTTTGACGAACCGACCAGCAGCCTGTCGGCGCGGGAGATTGATCGTTTGATGGCGATCATCGGTCGCCTGCGCGACGAAGGCAAAGTCGTGCTTTACGTCTCCCACCGCATGGAAGAAGTTTTCCGCATCTGCAACGCGGTGACGGTGTTCAAGGACGGTCGCTTTGTGCGCACGTTCGAAGACATGAGCGAGCTGACTCATGATCAGTTGGTGACCTGCATGGTCGGTCGCGACATTCAGGACATCTACGATTACCGCCATCGTCAGCGTGGTGCAGTGGCGCTCAAGGTCGACGGTTTGCTGGGGCCGGGATTGCGTGAACCAGTGAGTTTCGAGGTGCACAAAGGCGAGATTCTCGGGCTGTTCGGCCTGGTCGGCGCCGGTCGTACCGAGCTGTTCCGCATGCTCAGTGGCCTTGAGCGCAACACCGCCGGGCGCCTGGAATTGCGCGGTCATGAACTGAAGTTGCGTTCACCCCGCGATGCGATTGCCGCCGGGATTCTGCTGTGCCCCGAGGACCGCAAGAAAGAGGGCATCCTGCCGCTCGCCAGCGTCGCCGAGAACATCAACATCAGCGCTCGCGGCGCCCATTCCACCTTCGGCTGTCTGTTGCGTGGCCTGTGGGAGAAGGACAACGCCGACAAGCAGATCAAGGCGCTGAAAGTGAAGACCCCCAACGCGGCGCAGAAAATCATGTACCTGTCCGGCGGCAATCAGCAGAAGGCCATTCTCGGTCGCTGGCTGTCGATGCCGATGAAGGTCCTGCTGCTCGACGAACCGACTCGCGGCATCGACATCGGCGCCAAAGCCGAGATCTACCAGATCATCCACAACCTGGCCGCCAGCGGCATCGCGGTGATCGTGGTCTCCAGCGACCTGATGGAAGTGATGGGTATTTCCGACCGTATCCTGGTGCTCTGCGAAGGCGCGATGCGCGGCGAGTTGTCCCGCGAACAGGCCAATGAATCCAACCTGCTGCAACTGGCTTTGCCGCGCCAACGCGCTGACGGCGTGGCGAACTGAGAGGTGACTATGACAACCCAAAACAACGCTTTGCCCACCCAGCGCAAACCTCTGGACCTGCGGCGCTTTCTCGATGACTGGGTGATGCTGCTGGCGGCCGTCGGGATATTCGTGCTCTGCACCTTGCTGATCGACAACTTCCTCTCGCCGCTGAACATGCGCGGCCTGGGCCTGGCGATTTCCACGACGGGGATTGCCGCTTGCACCATGTTGTATTGCCTGGCGTCCGGGCACTTCGATTTATCGGTGGGGTCGGTGATTGCCTGCGCCGGCGTGGTCGCAGCGGTGGTAATGCGCGACACCGACAGCGTGTTTCTCGGTGTGGTGGCGGCGCTGTTCATGGGGCTGATCGTCGGGTTGATCAACGGCATCGTGATCGCCAAGCTGCGGGTCAATGCGTTGATTACCACGCTGGCGACCATGCAGATCGTTCGCGGCCTGGCTTACATCTTCGCCAACGGCAAAGCGGTAGGCGTGTCGCAAGAGCAGTTCTTCGTCTTCGGCAATGGCCAGTTGTTGGGGGTGCCGGTGCCGATTCTGATCACCATCGTTTGCTTCCTGTTTTTCGGCTGGTTGCTGAATTACACCACCTACGGGCGCAACACCATGGCCATTGGTGGTAACCAGGAAGCGGCGTTGCTGGCTGGGGTGAACGTTGATCGGACCAAGATCATTATCTTCGCCGTGCACGGGGTGATCGGGGCGTTGGCCGGGGTGATCCTGGCTTCGCGCATGACGTCTGGACAGCCGATGATTGGTCAGGGTTTTGAGCTGACGGTGATCTCGGCGTGTGTGTTGGGCGGGGTGTCGTTGAGCGGCGGGATCGGGATGATTCGGCATGTGATTGCCGGGGTGCTGATTCTGGCGATCATCGAGAATGCGATGAATTTGAAGAATATCGATACGTTTTACCAGTATGTGATTCGGGGTTCGATCTTGCTGTTGGCCGTCGTGATCGACCGCCTCAAACAACGCTGACTAACCTGGTCCTGCACAAAGTCTGTAGGTGCAGGCGATTCAATGTGGGAGCGGGCTTGCTCGC
>NZ_SOPU01000014.1:81244-81490 GCF_004402115.1 Pseudomonas sp. F01002
GAAGGCGGCGTGTCAGTCAACATAATTGCTGAATGACACGCCGCCTTCGCGAGCAAGCCCGCTCCCACACTAGACCGCGCAGCGGTCACTTTCGAACATCCCTCCGTCACTTCCCCTAAATATTCCTTGCTCGCCCCAACCCGTTTCGGTTATCACGTTGTACATGATTAGACAGGTACGATTTGACAAGAAACAACGGGTGGTCGACGAACTCATCCGACGCATCGAAAACGGCCTCATGGAGGA
>NZ_SOPU01000014.1:81506-96750 GCF_004402115.1 Pseudomonas sp. F01002
CGGCTTTCTGCTGCCGGGCGAGCATCAATTGGCTCAAGAATTCAAAGTCAGCCGCGGCACGCTGCGCGAAGCCCTGGCTGAGTTGAAACGGCGCAATTACATCGCGACGCAAAGCGGGGTGGGTTCCATCGTCACCTTCGACGGTGTGGTGCTCGATCAGCGCAGCGGCTGGGCCCAGGCCCTGGCCGACAGCGGGGCGCTGATCAACACCGAAGTGCTGCGGTTGGAGGCGGTCACCCGTCCTGACCTGTTGCCGCGTTTCGGCACCGACCAATTCATCACCCTCGACCGTCGCCGCCGTTCCAACGAAGGCAAGCTGGTCTCCCTTGAACGCTCATTGATGCCCGCCACCGGAGGCCTGGAAAGCCTGCCGCGGGTCGGCCTTATCGACAACTCCCTGACCATTACCCTGGCCGCTTACGGCTATATCGGCGAACGCGGCGATCAATGGATCGGCGCTGAACCCCTGAACGCAGAAGACGCCGAACTGCTCGGTCGTCCGGTCGGCACGGTGTTCCTCAAGGCTTTGCGCACCACCTATGACCGGAAAAACCGCTTCATGGAGCAGGTCGAAAGCTTGCTCGATCCGGTGCATTTTCGCCTGCACCTGCAGTTTGGAGAGTCAAAGTGACCGCGCTCAACCGTGCCCTCGGCGCGTTCTACGGATTGGCCCTGGGCGATGCACTGGGCATGCCGACCCAATCCTTGAGCCGTGCCGAGATCAAGGTGCGCTTCGGCGAAATCACTGACCTGGAAGACGCAGGCCCCGATCAACCGATCGCCGCCAACATGCTCAAAGGCTCGATCACCGATGACACCGAACAGGCGATTCTGGTCGGCCAATTGCTGGTTGAAGGCGAGGGCCGGATCGAACCGTCGCTGCTTGCCCAACGGCTGATCGAATGGGAAGCCGCAATGCAGGCCAAGGGTTCGCAAGACTTGCTCGGCCCTTCGACCAAACGTGCCATCGAGATGATCCTCGCCGGCCACTCGCCGGAAGAAGCGGGGCGCTACGGCACCACCAATGGCGCGGCGATGCGCATCACTCCGGTCGGGATCGCGGCGGATGTCGCCAACCCTGAGCGTTTCATCAACGCTGTCGTGCAGGCTTGCCAGGTCACCCACAACACCACGCTGGGCATTTCCAGCGCGGCGGCGGTGGCCGCGGTGGTCTCGGCCGGTATCAACGGCATGGACCTGGGCGCGGCGTTGAACCTCGGCCAGCAAATCGCTCAGCAAGCTGAAAGCCACGGTTACTGGGTGGCTGGCGGACGCATCGCCTCGCGCATCAGCTGGGCGCGGACCATCAGTGTCGACAGCGACAAGGCGTTGCTGGCGGATTTGATGTACGACGTGATCGGCACTTCGGTGGCTTCGCAGGAATCGGTGGTGGTCTCGTTTGCCCTGGCCCAGCAAGTGGCCATTGGTGAAATGAACGCGTTCGAAGCGCTGTGCATGGCCGCGAGCCTTGGCGGCGACACTGACACCATCGCGGCGATTCTCGGCGCCATGCTCGGGGCCTGTCTCGGCCTTGAGAGTTGGCCGGCGGCGATGATCGAACAGGTCAAAACCGTTAACGATCTGGATCTGGAACCCCTTGTGAAAGGACTCCTCACCCTCCGCTGAGGTACGCATTACCCCTGTGTAGGAGCTGCCGAAGGCTGCGATCTTTTGATCTTGGTGGCCTTTTAGCCGCTGAAAATCAAGATCAAAAGATCGCAGCCTTCGGCAGCTCCTACAGGGGTTCCCCAGGCCTTCCGATATCTAAATTGCCGACAACCACAACAATGGCAACAGGAGCATTTTTCATGAGTTCATCAAACGCCGGGCCAAGCGCCGGGCAACTGGAAACCCGAGGCATCGAGCCCGTGCCGGAAGCGGAGTGCAACGGTCATCCGCTGCAACTGTTCTGGGTCTGGTTCGCGGCCAACATCTCCATCCTCGGCTTGCCGCTGGGTGCGACCCTTGTAGCCTTTCGCGGCTTGGCGATCTGGCAGGCGATCATCGTCGCGATCCTGGGTGCTGCCGGCTCCTTCGCAGTGGTCGGGATCATCTCCATTGCCGGTCGCCGTGGCCGCGCCCCGAGCCTGACGTTGTCGCGAGCGATCTTCGGCGTACGCGGCAACATCGGCCCGACCCTGGTCTCGCTGATGTCGCGTCTGGGCTGGGAAACCGTCAACACCACCACCGCCGCATTCGTGTTGTTGTCGCTGTGCTCGATCCTGTTCGGCTCGCCGGTGGAAGCCAAAAGCGCACCCGTGCTGACGTTGATCTTCATTGCGATTTTCGTACTGCTGACCCTGTCGGTGTCGGGTCTCGGTCACGCCACCTTGCTGGTCATCCAGAAGTGGGCAACCTACGTGTTCGGCGCGCTGAACATTCTGGTCGGCGGTTTCCTCTGCGCCACCATCGACTGGAGCGCAGTGTTCAACGCCACGCCTGCACCGCTGAGCGCAATGATCATCGGCGTCGGCACCATGGCTGCCGGCACCGGGATCGGTTGGGCCAACGCCGGTGCGGACATGTCGCGTTACCAGCACCGCAGCGTCAAAGCCGCACGCCTGGTGGCGTCGGCGGCGTTTGGTGCGGGGATTCCGTTGGTGCTGCTGATCACCCTCGGCGGCCTGCTGTCAGTGGGCAACAATGACCTGGCCTCAGCCACCGACCCGATCATCGCGATCCGCGACATGCTGCCGACCTGGATGGCCGTGCCGTACCTGATCACCGCGTTCGGCGGGTTGCTGCTGTCGAACAACCTGTCGGTGTACTCCGCCGGTTTGACCACGCTGACCCTCGGTTTGAAGGTCAAACGCGTCTACGCGGTGGTGGTGGACATCGTCGCGATCTTCGCCGGTTCGATCTATTTCATGCTGATCGCCGACAGTTTCTACGGCCCGTTCATTACCTTCATTTCGCTGCTGGCGGTGCCGATCACCGCGTGGGTCGGAATCTTTGTCGTCGACCTGATTCACCGTCATTACTACAGCCCCAAAGACCTGCTGGACGTCAGCCCGAGCAGCGCTTACTGGTACAGCGGCGGTATCGAGTGGCGCGCTTTTGGTGCGTGGGCGCTGGCGATCGTGCTGGGCTTCAGTTTCACCACCATCGGCACGACCGAACAAACCGTCTGGTTCCGCGGTTTCCTGTCCGACTCCTGGCTGGGCCATAACGGCCTCGGCTGGATCGTGACGTTCCTGGTGGCCGGCGGCATTTATTTTGTACTGGGTGGCGCCAAGGATCGCCGCGCCGCGTTGACCGAGAACGCTCATGCCTAGATTGCTGCACACCGGCCAGGTCATGATCGACCTGGTCATGGCCGTGGATAAACTGCCGCATTCGGGCGGCGACGTGCTGGCGCAATCCGCCAGTTTCGAGGCTGGCGGCGGCTTCAATGTGATGGCTGCCGCCCAGCGCAATGGTTTGCCGGTGGTTTACCTCGGGCGCCACGGCACCGGGCGTTTCGGTGATCTTGCCCGTGAGGCGATGAAGGCTGAAGGCATTCGGATCGGCATCGCTCACCGCGCCGAACGGGATACGGGATTGTGCGTCGCGTTAACCGAAGCCTCGGCCGAGCGCAGTTTCATTTCCTATATCGGTGCCGAAGGTGAGCTGACGGCCGAGGATTTGGCCAGCGTGCCGGCCGAGGCGGGAGACTATGTCTACGTCAGCGGCTACAGCCTGCTGCATGGAGGCAAAGCACAGGCGCTGGTGAATTGGGTGCTGGATTTGCCAAGAGGGATCAACGTGGTGTTCGATCCGGGCCCGCTGGTGGATTCGCCGGATGAGCCGTGGATGCAAGCCTTGCTGACGCGCATCGATCTGTGGACCAGCAACAGTGTCGAGGCGTTGAAATTTACCGGTGCGCCGGACATTGCCGAGGCGTTGAACCGGTTGGCCGATCATCTGCCGGCCGACGTGTTGATGGTGGTTCGTGACGGCCCGCAAGGGTGCTGGATCAGCCTGCGTGGAAACCGCCAGCATGTGCCGGGTTTCAAGGTTGAGGCGGTGGACAGCAACGGCGCGGGGGACGCGCATGCCGGGGTGTTTGTAGCCGGGTTGGCGCAAGGGTTGGTCCCGGTTGACGCGGCGCGGCGGGCTAATGCGGCTGCGGCGTTGGCGGTGACTAGATGGGGGCCGGCGACTTCGCCGGGGACTGCTGAGGTTGACGCGTTAATTCGTAAGACTTTCGACGCCTGATCGGCCGTCTTCGCGAGCAAGCCCACACATTTGATCGCGTTTATTCAGATAACTCGATCAAGTGTGGGAGCGGGCTTGCTCGCGAAGGGGCCTTCAAACTCAACACATGAAAGGGCCTTACCCGGCCTTGCGCAACGCCTCGATCAACTCCTGCTTGCGCATGCCCGACCGTCCCGGAATCTTCTTCGCCCGGGCTTCTTTCATCAAACTGTCGACGGTCTGGGTTTCGCGCGAAGCCTCGCTGTTTCGCGAATGACCTTCACGGCTGGCCACCGCTCTGCGCGATGATTCCTTGCGATCTTCGGCCTTGGCACTCGCCGGTTTCCTGCGTCCCGAACCACCTTTGCGTTCACCGCCACCCGACTGCTTGTTGACGGTCGCCCAGGCCCGGGCCTCAGCTTCCTCTTTCGAGACACCCTTGTGCTCGTAGCTCTCTTCGATGTGCTCGGCCTTGCGTTTCTGCTCGGCGGTGTATTTGTCTTTGCTTCCACGAGGCATGGGATTTCTCCTGCTGCCCGTAGGAGCTGCCGCAGGCTGCGATCTTTTGCTTTGAATGCTTGAAGATCAAAAGATCGCAGGCTTCGCCAGCTCCTACATCCGTTATTAAACGTCCAGCTTGCGCGCCGCCTCCACCCCTGCGGCACTGAGTTTGATCGGCAAGTTCAACGAGTGCTCACCGGCCTCGTTGCAGATCACATGACCATGCTGGATCAATCCACGATCCTGCAGCGTGGCGAGGGTGCTGGCCACGTCTCTCTCCCCCCGGTAATTGTCCAGGACCTCTTTGCCCAAGCCGCTTGGATGGGCATGCAGCAGACGGGTCAGGACTTCTTTCTCAAGGTTTTTATCGGCGTTCATGGTTACCTCTTCATGGATGTGGATAGGTCCATTTAATTAGAGTCCTTATCTGATATTGGTCCGCCCCCGATTTGGATTGGTGCCTGATGAACGACGAACGGTCTAGGCCTGCTGCAACGCTTTGCTGGTAACGGCTCGACGCCAGACCAGCCGGCCGACGCTGATCAGCCAATTCAATACAGCAACCGCCAACACCGTGAGCAACAGCGTCGCCATCCCCTGTTCCACGATGATTTTCCCGGCCAGCAACGGAAAACCAAACACGCCGATAAAGTAGGACAGGCTGAACAGCAGCAAGGATTGCGCGGTGGTGCCGTTCGGCGCCTCGTTGGCCGCCAGGCCATTGATCACCGAATAGGTCAGCCCGTAACCGACCCCGAGCATCACCGCCGCCAGCACGTAGCTGAACCCGTCGTCGACGACAAACCCGAACATCAGGATCGAGCCCATCATCAAGCCCGACAGCAGGCAGGACGCCCAGAACGGGTCGCGCTTGACCACGAAACCGGCGATCAGCATTCGGCTGCTGATCGCTGCGCTCATGAAGCCTAGGAAGAACAGTGAATAGTCGAGTGAACGCGCCGCCGCGTAGCTGGTTTGAAAACTCGACAGACCGCCGAAAACGCAGCCGCCGAGACCGACCATGATGATCGGGAACACCGCTCTGGACGACAGCACTTGCGCCGCTGCACGCCAGGAAATTCGTGACACCGCTGCCGCGTGGGCGGGCGCTTTTCTCAGTTGCGAATCCAACCGCCAGAACAGCAACACACCGATCAGGCTGGCCAGCGCCGCGAGGTAAAACGCCGCGGTGATCGGATACCCGAGGGCACTGGCAGCGCGGCCTAACAAGGGACCGCTGCCGATCCCGGTCATCATGCTGCCCGACAGCAGCGCAAAGTATTTAGCGCGTTGGGCAGGCGTTACCAGGCTGGCCACGATGATCGGGCCGAGGGTATAGAACACGCCCCAACCCAGCCCCAGCAAGAGTCCGAAAAACAACAGCAGATTGCCGAAGCCTGGCGCCAAGGCGAAGCCCAGGCTGGCGGCCACCAGCAGAATGCCGAACAGCGCAATCGAGCGGGCAGCACCGAGCAGGTCGGACAAGTGCCCGGAAACAATAACGGCGGCAAAGGTGCTGAGCATCGCCGCCGAAATCACGCTGCCGGCATCGTGCTCGTTGCCGCCGCGGGAACCGATCAACAACGACAGCAAAAAGGTCGAGCCATAGGACAGCGACAGCAAGTAGCTGGCCAGGCAAAACAGGCCGAACAACCTGCTTGAGACTTGGGGGGTTGCGCTAGGCATGACGCGGTTCCTTGACCCGATAGAAGAGAGCTTCAACTATCTATCACGCACGGCGTCGATGTTAGGTCTGAGGTTATCGATTTCAGGGTTAGCGCTGGCCGGAGTAAAGCCTTCAGCAGGCGCCAATTTCTTCCTTGAACAACTCCATGAACCCCTTCAACCGTTCGTGGCGAGTCTGCGCCAGACGCTGGCCGGTGGTCGTCTGGAATCTATCCGCCAGGTGCAGCAGTTTGGTCTGGAAATGGTCGAGGCAAAAACGTTTGTCATCGTACTCCCGGTCCTTCGCCTCGGGATCCTCTGGGTCGTACAACGCGCTGCCCATACGTCCGGCGATGTAAAAGGTGCGCGCCACGCCGAGCATGCCAAGGGAGTCGAGGCGGTCGGCGTCCTGCATGATTTTCGCTTCGAGCGTGGTTGGCGCGATGTTGGCGGAAAAACTGTGTGCTTCGATGGCATGGGCAACCGTGCTGACTTTTACGTCTGGCCAGGCCATGTCCGCCAACAATTTCGATGCCTTCTCGGCGGCCAGCCGCGAGGCCTGAGAACGCAGCGGCGAGTTCTTCTCTACCGCCACGCAATCGTGCAAAAGCACCGCTGCGAGCAGCACCTCAAGATCGCCACCTTCTTCAGCATGAAGCGTACGCACGTTGTGCCAGACCCGCTGCAAGTGCGACAGATCATGGGCGCCGTCCTCTGAGGGTTCCAGCGCGTGGGGCAGCAGTTGCGTAGCGAGGAGTTGCAGTGGTGCGAAAGCATCAGTGTTCATAAACATCCTGTTAAGTGAAAACGTCTTTTGCAGCGACATAGCCCTGTAGCAGCTACACATGCTCCATGGATCAGCTTTGAATTTCCAGTGTGACGAGCGTCGCTCGCCGACTTAGTATGGCGTTTTCAACTTTTGACGAAGGCACGTCCATGACGATCGAGATCCGCCCGGCGACCCCGAGCGATGCACCGCAAATCCTCGGGTTCATCACCGAACTGGCCGACTACGAACGTGCCGGCCACGAAGTCATCGCCAGCGTCGCCGACATCGAGCGCAGCCTGTTCAGCGAAGGCGCCACCGCCCACGGGCTGATCTGCCTGCGCGATGGCTCGCCAATCGGCTTTGCCGTGTTTTTCTTCAGCTATTCCACGTGGCTCGGCAGCAACTGCCTGTACCTCGAAGACCTCTACATCACCCTCGGTCAGCGTGGCGGCGGCGCGGGTAAAACCTTGTTGCGTCACCTGGCGAAAATCGCCTGCGCCAATGATTGCGGCCGATTTGAGTGGAGTGTGCTGGACTGGAACAAACCGGCGATCGAGTTCTACAAGTCGTTGGGTGCTCAGCCGCAGGAAGAGTGGGTGCGGTATCGGATGGATGGGGCGGTGTTGCGGGAGTTTGCCGAGGGCTAGATCGCAACCGGCGTCTATTGAAGATCGCAGCCTTCGGCAGCTTCTACACCTATCCGTAGGAGCTGCCGAAGGCTGCGATCTTTTTTTGATCATGTCTCAATATATGGGATCAATATTTATATATTGAGATTTTTATGCGTCCGGGTTTATAGTCCAGCTCACTCACTGCCAATAAACAAAACAGGTGAAGCGATGCTGGCGCAATTGATCGCGCTCGATTGGGGGACAACCTCATTACGTGCTTACAAACTCGCCGCAGGTGGCCTGGTGCTCGAACAGCGTTCGCTGTCGTCGGGGATCATGCAGCTGCCCAGGACGCCGCGAATGATTGCGGGTCAGGAATGTACCGACGGTTTTGAACTGGCCTTCGATGAGGCCTGCGGTGACTGGCTTGACGCGCAGCCCGATTTGCCGGTGATTGCGTGCGGCATGGTCGGCAGCGCACAAGGTTGGCGTGAAGCGGCTTACCGCGATACGCCGGCGAACGTCGCCAATCTCGGAATCTCCCTACAAACGGTTCACAGTCTTCGCGGTGTCGATGTGCACATCGTGCCGGGCGTGATTCAGCGTTCGCGCCTGCCAAACGTGATGCGTGGCGAAGAAACCCAAGTGCTAGGTGTCCTGCAAAATCTGCCGGACGAGGCGGGTGGTGATCTGTTGATCGGCCTGCCGGGCAGTCATTCGAAGTGGGTGGAAGTGGCCGACGGCTGCATCGTGCATTTCGATACCTTCATGACCGGCGAAGTCTTCGCCGTGCTTAGCGAACACAGCATTCTGGGACGCACCCAGCAAAAGGGCGCGTCCTTCGATGGCCAAGCCTTTGATCGTGGTGTGCAGGTGGCCCTGTCGACGGATGGCGAGATCGGACCGTTGTCGACATTGTTCAGTGCCCGCAGCCTCGGTTTGACCGGCGAACTCAGCGCCACCGCCCAACCGGATTACTTGTCCGGCTTGTTGATCGGCCATGAACTGTCAGCGTTGGCGAGTGTTCAGCGACGCCGACGCAACAGCGTTCATCTGCCTTCGATCATCCTCATCGGTAATTCCCAACTCTGTGCCCGCTACAGCCGGGCGCTCGACGCCTGCGGTTTTGCCCGGGTGACCCTGGCCGAACAGGCCACCGAGCGCGGCTTGTGGCAGTTGGCGGTTGCCGCCGGACTGATCACACCCAACCCATCCCGTTAAACCTGACTGGAGGTCTGACATGCTCAAGCAAGCATTGGCGCAAAACGGTCTGATCGCGATTTTGCGTGGCCTGCGCCCGCAAGAAGCGGCAGCCATCGGCGAAGTCCTTTACGCCGCCGGATTTCGCGTCATCGAAGTGCCGCTCAATTCCCCTGAGCCGTACGAAAGTATCCGCATCCTGCGCAGTACCTTGCCCGCTGATTGCCTGATCGGCGCGGGCACGGTGTTGACGCCGGAACAGGTCGAGCAAGTGAAAGCAGCGGGGGGGCAAGTGATCGTCATGCCTCACAGCGATGCCAAGGTGTTGCGCGCAGCGAAAGCGGCGGGGCTGTTCCTGTCGCCGGGTGTGGCGACGCCGACTGAAGCCTTCGCCGCATTGGCCGAAGGGGCGGACGTACTGAAGATGTTCCCAGCTGAGCAGATGGGCCCGGCAGTCGTCAAAGCCTGGCTCGCGGTGCTGCCTGCGGGAACGATTCTGGCGCCGGTCGGCGGGATCACGCCGGACAACATGCAGGTGTTTATCGACGCGGGCGTCAAAGGTTTCGGCCTCGGTTCCGGCTTGTTCAAACCGGGCATGACGCCAGAGGAAGTGGCCGTAAACGCCAAGGCGTATGTCGCTGCATGGAACGCTCTGCGTTAAGACTTTTTGGCGCCGAGCGCGCTGCATCTATAAGAGCTGCACTTATAAAAAGAGAGCAAAAGATGAAAATCACCAAACTGACCACCTTCATCGTTCCGCCGCGCTGGTGCTTCCTCAAGGTCGAAACCGACGAGGGCGTGACCGGCTGGGGCGAACCCGTGGTCGAAGGCCGCGCTCACACTGTCGCCGCCGCCGTTGAAGAATTGTCTGACTACCTGATCGGCAAAGACCCACGCAACATCGAAGACATCTGGACCGTGCTTTACCGCGGTGGCTTCTACCGGGGCGGCGCGATCCACATGAGCGCGCTGGCCGGCATCGATCAGGCGTTGTGGGACATCAAGGGCAAGGCCTTGGGTGTGTCGGTCAGCGATCTGCTGGGCGGTCAGGTGCGGGACAAGATTCGCGTCTATTCGTGGATCGGCGGCGACCGCCCGGCGGACACCGCTCGCGCTGCAAAGGAAGCCGTCGAGCGTGGTTTCACTGCGGTGAAAATGAACGGCACCGAAGAGCTGCAATTCCTCGATTCCTTCGAAAAAGTCGACCTGGCCCTGGCCAACGTCGCCGCCGTGCGCGATGCGGTGGGGCCGAACGTCGGCATTGGCGTGGACTTCCATGGCCGGGTGCACAAGCCCATGGCCAAGGTCCTCATGAAGGAACTCGACCCGTACAAACTGATGTTCATCGAAGAACCGGTGCTCAGCGAAAACTACGAAGCGCTGAAAGAATTGGCGCCGCTGACCAGCACCCCGATTGCCCTCGGTGAGCGGCTGTTCTCGCGCTGGGATTTCAAGCGTGTGCTCAGCGAAGGTTATGTCGACATCATCCAGCCGGACGCGTCTCACGCCGGCGGCATCACCGAAACACGCAAGATCGCCAACATGGCCGAAGCCTACGACGTGGCGCTGGCGCTGCATTGCCCGTTGGGCCCGATTGCACTGGCGGCGTGTCTGCAACTGGATGCGGTTTGCTACAACGCGTTCATCCAGGAGCAGAGCCTGGGCATTCATTACAACGAGAGCAATGACCTGCTGGATTACGTCAAGGATCCGCGGGTGTTCGACTACGACAAAGGCTTCGTGAAAATCCCGAATGGCCCGGGCCTGGGGATCGAGATCAACGAGGAATACGTCATCGAACGCGCGGCGGTCGGTCACCGCTGGCGCAACCCGATCTGGCGCCATGCCGATGGCAGCTTTGCTGAGTGGTGAGTTCCCCCTGACTCCACACATTCCCCCTGTGGGAGCGGGCTTGCTCGCGAAAGCGGTGTGTCAGTCGACTTAAATGGTGGCTGATACACCGCATTTGCGAGCAAGCCCGCTCCCACAGGGTGCAGTGCAAGTCTTTACATCGACCTCAATAAACATAAGAAGAGGCACTCCCCATGCAACCGCAAACCCTCACCGGGCAGGCGTCGTTGGTGACGCCCAGCCGCAAGCGTTTTTTCATCATGGTCCTGCTGTTCATCACCGTGGTGATCAACTACCTGGACCGCAGCAACCTGTCCATCGCCGCCCCGGCGCTGACCAGCGAACTGGGCATCGACCCGATCCACGTCGGGCTGATTTTCTCGGCATTCGGCTGGACCTATGCCGCCATGCAAATCCCCGGCGGCTGGCTGGTGGATCGGGTGCCGCCGCGGATTCTTTATAGCGTCGCATTGCTGCTATGGTCGATCGCTACGGTGATGCTCGGCTTCGCCGCCAGCTTCATCGCACTGTTCGTATTGCGCATGGCGGTCGGTGCACTGGAAGCGCCGGCGTACCCGATCAACAGCCGTGTGGTCACCACCTGGTTCCCCGAGCGCGAACGCGCCACGGCCATTGGTTTCTATACCTCCGGGCAATTCGTCGGTCTGGCGTTCCTGACACCGGTATTGGCCTGGCTGCAACATCAATATGGCTGGCACATGGTGTTTGTCAGCACCGGTGCGGTGGGCATTCTCTGGGCGGTGATCTGGTACGCGGTGTACCGCGAGCCACGGGATTTCAAAGGTGCCAATGACGCCGAAATCGACCTGATCCGCGAAGGTGGCGGGCTGGTGGATATCCAGGCTGAACAAGCCAAAGTCAAAGCCAAATTCAGCTGGATCGACCTCGGCATCGTGCTAACCAAGCGCAAGTTGTGGGGCATTTATCTCGGCCAGTTCTGCCTCAACTCGACGTTGTGGTTTTTTCTGACGTGGTTCCCGACCTACCTGGTGAAGTATCGCGGCATGGACTTCATCAAGTCCGGCCTGCTGGCGTCGCTGCCTTTTCTCGCCGCCTTCGTCGGTGTGCTCTGTTCCGGGTTCTTCTCCGACTGGCTGATCCGTCGCGGCTACACCGTGGGTTTCGCCCGCAAGTTGCCGATCATTGGCGGTCTGCTGATTTCCACCTCGATCATCGGCGCCAACTTCGTCGAGTCGACACCGCTGGTGATTGCCTTCCTCGCGTTGGCATTCTTCGGTAACGGGCTGGCTTCGATCACCTGGTCGCTGGTTTCAACGTTGGCCCCGGCGCGATTGCTCGGGTTGACCGGTGGGGTGTTCAACTTCATCGGCAACCTGTCGGCGATTACCACGCCGATCGTCATCGGTTTCCTCGCTACCGGTGATTCGTTCGCTCCCGCGATCACCTATATCTCGGTTCTGGCGTTGATTGGCGCGCTTTCCTACATCTTGCTGGTCGGCAAAGTCGAGCGTATCAAGTTGTAGTTGCGGCATGCGGGCGACCATAATGCCGCCCGTTCACTCGCTCAACGGTAAAGGCTGGATATGCAGGAAGACGCCCCAAAAATCGCCAAGGACGCCGCACCGACCGGCACCCAGACATTGCTTCGTGGTCTGGGTGTGGTTCAGGCGGTGGCCAGTGGCGCCCGCGATCTCAAGGAAATCGCCCGGTTGATCGGCACGACACGCAGCACCACCCATCGTCTGGCCAGTTGCCTGGTGGACGAGCGTTATCTGCGTGTGGTGCCGCAAGTCGGTTATCTGTTGGGGCCGAAGTTGATCGAGCTGGGCTTCCAGGCGCGTGAAGAATTGCCGCTGGTCACATTGGCCGGGCCGTATCTGGATGAGTTGTCGGCGTTGACCGGCGACACCATTCACCTGGCGATTCGTGAAGGCGACGAGGTGCTGTACCTGCACAAGAATCCGGGGCGCAATGGCCCGGAAATGCGTTCGCGGGTTGGTCATCGGATGCCGTTGGCGCGCACCGGGATCGGCAAGGCGCTGATGCTCGATGACACGCAGGAAGAATGGCAGCGGCTGTACGAAGTCAGCTTGCCGGCGGGTGGGAAAAATCAGTTCTGGCCGCAGCACCCGGAGCAGTCCTGGGAGCAGTTTCAGCAGCGCATGGTCGAGTATGTGGCAGGCGGTTATGCGTTCGATCTGGAAGATAACGAACCGTCGATCCGCTGTGTGGCGGCGCCGATCCGTGATGCCAGCAAGCGCATCGTTGCCGGCATCAGCATCGCCAGCACCGTGCCATATATGCCGCTGGAGAAAATGGCCGAGCTGATTCCCCTGATCAAAGGGGTCACGGCTCGGCTCTCGGCAGAACTTGGCGCGAAGGTTTAGACCTTCAGCGTTGCCATGTCGATCACGAAACGGTACTTCACATCACCGGCAATCATGCGGGCGTAAGCCTCGTTGATCTGGCGGATGTCGAGCATTTCGATGTCGCAGGTGATGTTGTGCTCGGCACAGAAATCCAGCACTTCCTGGGTTTCGGCGATGCCGCCGATCAGCGAGCCGGCCAGCACACGACGGCCCAATACCAGTTTGGCGGCGTGGACCGGTGGATCGATCGGTTCGATCAGGCCCACCAGAATGTGCACGCCGTCGAAACGCAGCGTATCGAGGTAGGGGTTGAGGTCGTGCTGCACCGGAATGGTGTCCAGCAGGAAGTCGAAATGTCCTGCGGCGGCCTTCATCTGTTCGGCATCGGTGGACACGATCACGTGGTCCGCACCTTGGCGACGACCTTCTTCAGCCTTGCTCGCCGAGCGGGTGAACAGCGTGACTTCAGCGCCCATTGCCTTGGCGAACTTGATGCCCATGTGGCCGAGGCCGCCCATGCCGAGAATCCCGACCTTGTCGCCCGCCTTCACGCCGTAGTGCTTGAGCGGCGAATAGGTGGTGATGCCGGCACACAGGATCGGCGCGGCGCTGGCCGGGTCGAGTTTCTCGGGGATGCGCACCACGAAGTGTTCGCTGACCACGATGCTGTCGGAATAGCCGCCCATGGTGTTGCTGCCATCGACGCGGTCCGGGGTTGCGTAAGTCATGGTCGGACCTTCGAGGCAGTATTGCTCGAAGTTCGATTGGCAGGCTTCGCAGCTGCGGCACGAATCAACCATGCACCCGACGCCAACCAGATCGCCGACTTTGTGCTTGGTGACATTCGCACCGATGGCGGTAACTTTGCCTACGATCTCGTGGCCGGGCATCAGTGGGTAAACGGCAATGCCCCACTCGTTGCGTGCCTGATGGATGTCGGAATGGCAGACGCCGCAGTAGAGAATATCGATCGCAACGTCGTCGGCCCGAGGGCTGCGGCGTTCGAATTTCACGGGGGCGAGGGGAGTGGTGGCCGACTGGGCGGCGTATCCGATGGCGGTGTACATGATGAACCTCGCAAAAGCTGTGACGGGTGAGGTGGCGCATTCTGGGCTCCGTACCGGCCACCGGCCATGGCGATTCCTCCGGGTGTCATGCCTAATCCTCCGGCATCAGCCTTCAATGGGTCGCATTGGCCATCAGACCTGCGATGATGCTTTCATCCCTATTTCCGCGACTTTTTTGTGAAGAACTCTCATGTTGTTGACCCGTCATCTGGATGCCAATGCCACGCTGGTTTCGCTGATTCAGCCTTTGACTAATCGCGACGGTTTCGCTCCCACGGCGTTGCCGGGTGTGCAGGTTTTGCGGGCCAGTTGTGATGTGGCTCGCGGCCCGCAGATTTACGAGCCGAGTCTGGTCATCATCGCGCAGGGCAGCAAACTGGCGTATCTGGGGCCGCGTACGCTGGAGTACGGCGCCGGGCATTATTTGATTCAGGCATTGCCGGTGCCGTTCGAATGCGAGACGTTTTCAGCACCCGATGGCCCTATGCTGGGCGTTTCCATCGCCATTGACCGGGTGTTGCTCGGTGAGTTGGTCTTGGCCATGGGGCTGGCGCCGGGGCGTAGTATTGCGGCGCAAACGCCAGAGTCCATGACCTCGGCGGTGCTCGACGATGCGATGCGTGGTTGTGTTGAACGGCTGCTGCGTTGCCTGCACGATCCGCTGGAATGCCAGGTTATGGGGCAGGCGCGATTGCGCGAGTTGTTGTTCGTCGCCTTGCGCGGGCCGCAAGCCGATGTGCTGCGGGCGCTGGTCGAGCAACAGGGTCAATTCGCCCGGATCGCGGCATCGCTCAGCCATCTGCATGCGCATTACACCGAGCCGCTGAACGTCGAAACCCTGGCCAGTTGCGCGAACATGAGTGCGTCGACCTTTCATGAGCATTTCAAACGCAGCACGTTGTTGTCGCCAGTGCAGTATTTGAAGCGATTGCGTTTGCTCAGGGCCCAGCAGTTATTGCTGGGCGAGGGATTGGGCGTGGCGCAGGTGGCGCATCGGGTCGGGTATCAAAGTACGTCGCAGTTCAGTCGTGAGTACAAGCGCTACTTTGAGCG